>JAFWPM010000195.1 GCA_017509565.1 Kiritimatiellia bacterium
ATCGGATTCTGCAAGTCGCACAACCAAATAGGCGACCACCACGCGAAACTCTTCGCGAACTTCGTGGCCCAGACCGAGGCCCTCGCCTTCGGCAAGACACCTGACGAATGCCGCGCCGAGGGCGTCCCGGAACGCCTCGTCCCGCACAAGACGTTCACGGGCAACAGGCCGTCGAACACACTCGTCGCCGACGAGCTTTCGCCGAAGACGTTCGGCGCCCTGGTCGCGCTTTACGAGCACAAGGTCTTCGCGCAGGGGTTCCTGTGGAATATCTTCAGCTTCGACCAGTGGGGCGTGCAGCTGGGCAAGGTCCTTGCTGGCAAGGTGCTGAAGGAGCTCACGGCCGACGGGACGCCGGAGCTTGCGCACGATTCATCGACGAACGCGATAATCGCGCGCTGGCGAAAGGCCAACGGCAAATAGCAGAAAGGCGGGGCCGCCAAGAGCCCCGCCTTTTTTTTCCCGGAAAACTTGCGCGCGCTCCGAAGTTTTGATAAATTAATAATGTTAGTTTTGCAAAACTAAGTTCGAGCTCTATAAGGCCAAAGGAGATATTTGATGATTCCGCTTACCATGGCCGACACCGGGACAATGGTCAAAATTCGCAAGATTGGCGGACCGGACAAGGTTCGCCGCCACCTGCAGGAGATGGGGTTCGTCGTGGACGCGATGATCTCCATCGTAACCTCGATAGACGACAACCTCATCGTTGCGGTGAAGGAGTCGCGCGTCGCCATAAGCCGCGAACTGGCGGAACGAATCATGGTGTAGCCCCGGCCGGCAACCTTTCAACCTGTAAACCTTTCAACTTTTCAACCTTTCAACCTTTCAACCTGTAAACACACCGCACTATGAAGACACTAAAGGAAGTTCCGGTCGGCGCGACCGTGACAGTCAGGAAGCTGCATGGGGAGGGCCCATTGAAGCGAAGGGTGATGGACATGGGCATCACCAAGGGCGTGGAGATATACGTCCGGAAGGTCGCCCCGCTGGGCGACCCAATCGAAATCACGGTTCGCGGATACGAGCTTTCGCTCCGCCGCGCCGACGTCGAAATCATCGAAATCGACTAGCGGCCGTTGCCGCCGAAAGGCCAATGGCGGTTGGTGGCGGCCAAAAGCAATCGATCAAAACGAAAGGCAAGCAATGGCAACAGTGAAAATAGCTCTTGCAGGCAACCCGAACTGCGGCAAGACGACACTCTTCAACGCCCTGACGGGCGGGAACCAATACGTCGGCAACTGGCCTGGCGTGACCGTTGAAAAGAAGGAGGGCCACCTCAAGGGCGACAGGGACACGGTAATCCAGGACCTCCCCGGCATCTACTCGCTTTCCCCCTACTCGCTCGAAGAGGTCGTGGCCCGCACCTATCTCGTCGAGGAGAAGCCCGACGCGATCCTCAACATCGTGGACGCCACGAACCTCGAACGCAACCTCTACCTCACGACACAGCTGCTTGAACTCGGCATCCCGACGGTCATTGCGCTGAACATGATGGATGTCGTCAGGAAGAACGGCGACAAAATCGACGCGGACAAGCTGTCGAAGGAGCTGCGCTGCCCGGTGATACCGATTTCAGCGCTCAGGAGCGACGGCATCAAGGAGGCGGCGGCCAAGGCCGTGGAGCTGGCGAAGGGCGGCAAGGCCGCCGAGCGCCCGCATGTCTTCACCGGCAGCGTCGAGCACGCCATCGCGCACATCGAGGAGTCGATCCAGGACAAGGCGGAGGCCAAGAGCATCCGCTGGTACTCCATCAAGATATTCGAGCGCGACAAGAAGGCATACGCCAACCTGAAGATCGACGAAAAGCTCCTTTCGCACCTTGAGGAGCACATCGCCGAATGCGAGAAGGAGCTTGACGACGACGCCGAATCGATCATCACGAACCAGCGCTACGCCCGCGTGAAGCAGGTCGTGGACCTCAGCGTCAGGAGGGCCCCCCGCAGGGGCAACCTCTCGCTCTCGGACAAAATCGACAAGGTCGTGACAAACCGCTGGCTGGCGCTCCCGATTTTCGCGGCGGTCATCTGGCTGATGTATTACGTTTCGGTCACGACCGTCGGCTCGTGGATGACCGACTGGGCCAACGACGGCGTATTCGGCGACGAAGGCTGGCACCTTGTGTGGCCCTCCGGCGAGAAGGCCGCGGCCTGGGAGGACGACACCGGGGCCTACGACGAGGCGCAGGCGCGCATCGAGGCCTTCGAGGCCGCGGGAGACGTAAGCGCCACCCGCATCTTCCGCATGGAGGACGAGGAATCCGGCGAAGTCACGAACTACCCCGAGGACCTTGACGAATACCTCTCCGCGAAATTCACAGGCGAGGGCGCCTTCGAGGCTGTCACGCGCGACGACATCCTCGCGCTCTTCAACGCCGACGGGACGCCCAGGGACGAGGCGCTTGGAGGCATGGCCCTGGCCGAGGAGGACGGCGAGCAGGGCATCAAGGTCGCCGGCGACGAAGAAGAGGCATTCTTCCCGCTCTCCGGATTCATCGCCGACAAGGCTTCGGTCGAGGAGGCCCGCGCCATCGAGGAGCCCAATCCCTCCGACACGTCCAAGTACGGCGTCTGGGTCCCGTCGATCCCGGCGATAACCGACGCCGTATTCGAAAAGATCGGCATCGGCGAGGACAGCTGGGTCCACAAGCTTGTCTTCGACGTAATCTACGGCGGCGTGGGCACGGTTCTCGGCTTCGTGCCGCAGATCATCATCGTGTTCCTCTTCCTGGCCTTCCTCGAAGACGTGGGCTACATGGCGCGCGTCGCCTTCATCATGGACCGCGTCTTCCACCGCTTCGGCCTCTCAGGCAAGAGCTTCATTCCGATGCTCGTCGGCATGGGCTGCGGCGTCCCGGCGGTTCTGGCAACGCGCACCATCGAGGCGAGGCGCGACCGCCGCATGACGATTATGCTCGGCACCTACATCCCCTGCGGGGCCAAGGCCGCAATCATCGCCATGTTCGTCCCGGCCTTCTTCTCACGCAGCGCATGGGTCGCCTCCGCGATGTATTTCGCAGGCATAGCGGTAATCGTCCTCGGCGGAATCATCCTCAAGAAGTTCCGCGCCTTCGCGGGCGACCCCGCCCCGTTCGTCATGGAGCTTCCCGCCTACCACATGCCGACATTCTACGGAATCGTGCGCCACACGTGGGACCGCACAAGGGCATACATGATCAAGGCCGGCACGATCATCTTCGCGGCCTGCACCGTCCTCTGGGTGCTGATGCACTTCAACTGGACTCTCGGATGGGTTGACGAGGCGCTGGAGGAGTCCATGCTCGCCGACATCGGCAACGCCATAAAGTGGCTATTCGCCCCGCTCGGCTTCGGCAGGGACTGGGCCGGCGCGGTCGCCTCCGTCACCGCCGAATTAGCCAAGGAGGAGGCGCCCGCCACGCTGGCGATGCTCTCCGAGCAGATGGAAGTCACCGGCGGCACGCTCCCGCACCTCCGCGCCCTCTTCGAGCAGCTCAACGGCAAGGGGCTCGGCACCCTCGCGGCCCTCTCGTTCATGCTCTTCAACCTATTCAACCCGCCGTGCCTTGTCGCGATCGCCACGGCCTTCCGCGAAATGGGCAGCGCCAAGTGGGGTTGGATATGCGTCGGATTCCAGTGCCTGCTCGGCTACTGCATAGCGCTATGCACCTACCAGCTCGGCGCGTTCTACCTTACGGGCGCATTCGGGTTCTGGACAGCCGTGGCGGTACTTGTGGTAGTCTGGGCGCTCTACCTGCTCTGCCGCAAGGCCCCGGTAATCGACACCGAACACGAGGACTAGGAGGCCAGTCATGAACACCGGAGAAATCATCGTCGCGGCCATATTCGCCATTCTCGTCGGACTCGCAATCCGCCGCATCGTGAAAAAGGGAACCTGCGACTGCGGTTGCGGCAAGGGGGGCGACTGCCCCCATTGCCACGGCCGCTAGGCCCCCTTCAACCTTCCGACCTTTCAACCCATCAACCCTTCAACTTTTCAACTTTTCAACATCTTATGAACTACACCAACACCACAATCGCAGCGGCGCTGTGCGCCGCGCTCGCCGCCCCCGCCATCGCGGAGATCGAACTGCCTGAGGTTTCGGTCGGCCTGGACTACTCCTCCAAGCAGGTAACGCGCGGTCTCATCGACAACGAGGAGGGGATCGTCACCGCCTCCGCCGCCATTGAGTGGCAGGGCTTCACCGCCGAAGTCGATGGCCTCTTCAACACCACCGACGAGATGAAGGAGGACGGCTACGACAGCTGGGACAACACCGAAGTCGACTACATCCTCGGCTACGGCTACACGTTCGGCGCCGACGACTACGGCATCTTCACCGACGTCGAGGTCGCCTTCGACTACACCTACGAGTGGGACAATGGCGGGGACTTCGAGGACAACGACCATGTCCAGTACCTCCACGCCTCGGTCGGCCTGCCCGAAATCTTCCTTGCGCCGACGCTCGCCGGCGAATGGATGCTCGACCAGTTCCATGGCCAGTACTACAGCCTCGAACTCTCCCACGGCTTCGACCTGATCGCCGGCGAAGGCGAGGATGCCGACCCGGTGCTGGCCCTCAACCTCTCGATTGTCCAGGGCCTCGCCAACGACGACTACAACGAGGACGACCTCGAAAAGGACTTCTGGGCGCTTCGCGACACGACCCTCACCGCCACGCTCGACTGGGCCGCCTGCGAGTACATCACCGTTTCGCCCTACGTCGCCTACACCGACACCTACTCGGGCACCGTCCGCAAGGCCGCAAAGTGCGACGAGCACGGCGACGCCCACCATTTCTTCGCCGGCGTATCCGTATCGGCCGCGTTCTAAATCCACCACTCTCCTAATGTTAACTCCACGCCCCGGAAGGCCAGCCCTTCCGGGGCTTTTCCTTATTGTATTGGCCAGAATAATGTCAGCATGGCAAGCGCGGCCCTCCCATGAAGACGCAGTCATTAGCCGTTGCCAGCACAATAATCTGCGGGGTGGACCGCGCAACCGCGCAGGCGGCGCCGCCTTGACAAATCATAACCTTTTTGGTAGGCTATTTGGCGCATTTAAAGGGCAATTATGCTGGGAACCTGGACTATTCCAAACTTAGCGTAGGGCGTTCATCATGTGGAACTATACTGAAAAGACACTGGACCATTTCCGCAATCCGCGCAATGTCGGCAAAATCGACAATCCCGACGGCGTCGGGACAGTCGGATCCCTCGCCTGCGGCGACTCGCTGACGCTTGCCTTCAAGCTCGGCGCGGACGGCAGGATTGAGGATGTCAAGTTCCAGACATTCGGCTGCGCCAGCGCCATTGCGTCGTCTTCCGCGCTGACGGAGCTCGTCAAGGGCAAAACCCTGGAGGAGGCGGAAAAAATCACCAACAAGGACATTGCGGACTACCTTGGCGGGCTTCCGGCGCAGAAGATGCACTGCTCGGTGATGGGGCGCGAGGCGCTTGAGGCCGCCATACGCAACTACCGCACCGGCGAGACGGTGGTCCGCGACCTGAAGGAGGAGAAAATAGTCTGCAAGTGCTTCAACGTCTCCGAGGAGGAGATTGAGCGCGTTGCCACCGAAAACAACCTCACGACGCTGCGCGAGGTGATGTTCTACTGCAAGGCGGGCGGCGCGTGCGGGAAGTGCCGCGGTGAGATACAGGCAATCCTCGACCGCATCGCGAAGGAACGGGGGGGCGCGGCGCAATGAACGGGCCGGTGATATATCTCGACAACAACGCCACGACGCGCCCCGCCCCGGAGGCCGTCGCCGCGATGCTGCCCTACCTGGAGGAGCGCTGGGGCAACCCTTCGAGCATGCACGAGTTCGGCGGGTCGGTCATGGCCGACGTCGAGGAGGCGCGCGCAAAGGTGGCCGCGTTCATCGGCGCGCAGCCGGAGGAGATCGTTTTCACCAGCTGCGGGACGGAATCCGACAATGCCGCCATCTTCGGCGCGGCGCAGGCGCTCGGCGCGGGCGCCACGCTTGTGACGACCAGGGTCGAGCACCCGGCCGTCCTCGGCCCGCTCCGCCACCTGCGGGACAACTTCGGCTTCAAGCTGGTGGAGGTCGGCGTGGACGGGGGCGGGAACCTCGACCTCGCGCAATTCGCCGATGCGCTGGCCGCCCCCGGCCCAAAGGCCGCCTTCGTCATGTGGGCCAACAATGAGACCGGCGTCATATTCGACATCCCCGAAATCGCGCGCATGTGCCGCGCCACCGGCACATTCCTCCACACCGACGCCGTCCAGGCAGCCGGCAAGATCCCCATAGACGTCTCCGCTGTCCCGGTCGACACCCTCGCCTTCGCCGGCCACAAGATCCACGCACCGAAGGGCATCGGCGTCCTCTACGTGCGCCGCGGGACGCGTCTCGGGCGCTTCATGATCGGCGGGCACCAGGAAAGCGGGCGGCGCGGCGGCACCGAGAACGTGCCATACATCGCCGCCCTCGCGAAGGCGTGCGACCTCGCCGCCGAACACCTCGCCGCCTCCGCCGAAGTGGGGAGGCTCCGCGACAAGCTTGAAAACGGCCTCATTGCGACATGCCCCGACGCCAGCGTGAACGGCGACAGGTCGCGCCGCGTCCCGAACACGTCCAACGTGAGCTTCTCCTACATCGAGGGCGAGGCGATGCTGTACCACCTTTCCGAATACGGCATCTGCGCCTCGTCGGGGTCGGCCTGCTCGTCGGACTCCCTGGAGGCATCCCATGTCATCCGCGCCATGGGCGTCCCCTTCACCGCCGCCCACGGCTCACTGCGCTTCAGCCTCAGCCGTTACACGACCGAGGCCGAAATCGACCGCGTCCTTGAGGTGATGCCGGGGATTGTAGCCACCCTGCGCAGGATTTCCCCATTTGTGCCAAATGCGTGACGTCGACGTAAAACTCGCGCGGCTGCGCCGTGCGCTCCGAGACCTCGGATCGGCGGCGGTGGCCTTTTCCGCCGGCGTCGATTCGACATTCCTTTTGCGCGTGGCTCACGAAGAACTCGGCGGCAGGTGCGTCGCGGTCACGGCTCGGTCTCGCTCGTTCCCGAAGCGCGAACTCGACGAAGCGGCCGCATTCTGCCACGCCGAGGGCGTCCGGCAAGTTGTAGTCGATTCGGAAGAGCTGGACATCCCGCAGTTTGCGGAAAATCCGCCCGACCGCTGCTATCACTGCAAGAAGGCGATTTTCGGCAAGTTGCTCGACTTCGCGCGGGAAAACGGACTCGCCGCCGTGCTTGAGGGCTCAAACACCGACGACGACGGCGACTACCGGCCCGGACGACGCGCAATAGCCGAACTCGGCGTCAGGAGCCCGCTCCACGACGCAGGGCTTTCAAAGGCTGAAATCCGGACTCTTTCGCGCGAAATTGGCCTTCCGACCGCGGACAAGCCGAGCCTCGCGTGCCTGGCGTCGCGCTTCCCCTACGGCGAGAGGATTACCGCGGACGGCCTGGAAATGGTCGGCCGCGCCGAAGAATGGATGCACTCCGCATTCCCCGGGCTGGGGCAGCTGCGGGTCCGGTGCCTTGCCGGGAGAACGGCGCGGATCGAGGTCCCGCCAGCGGACATTGGGCGGGTGGCGGGAAAGGCGGCCGAGGTGGACAGTGCGCAGCGCACCCTCGGGTTTCAATGCGCCTCGCTCGACCTCCGCGGCTACAGGACTGGCAGCATGAACGAAATGCTCGGGCAACGGGCCGGGCGGGCAAACAACGACGGATTCAACCAGCATGGCCAACGCAATTGAAATCGCAAATCGCATAATCGCCGGCGGGAGGGCGACCCCCGCGGAGGCCCTCGGCCTGCTTGAACGCGCCGGGCGCGAGGAGCTTCACGACGCCGCGCACATTGTCACGCAGTCCTGCGCCCCGCGCCACTTCGACTTCTGCGGCATCGTCAACGCCCGAAGCGGGCGCTGCCCCGAAAATTGCAAATGGTGCGCGCAGAGCGCCCACTGGGACACGGGCGTCGAATGCCACGGCTGGATAGGCACGGACGCCTGCGTGAAGGCGGCCCTCGACGCCGAGGCGAACGGCGTCGAGAGAATCGGCATCGTCACAAGCGGCCGCGCGCAGGGGCCCGGGGACATCGACGCCCTTTGCGAGGCCCTAAGGGCGATGCGCCGCGCGAGCGGCATCCATCTCTGCGGCTCCCTCGGGCTCGTCTCGGAAAAAGACCTCCGGCGGCTAAAGGAGGCGGGGCTCGAAAGGGTGCACTGCAACCTTGAAACGGCCCCGTCGCTCTTCGGGGAACTCTGCTCCACGCATACGCAGGACGAAAAGATCGAGACGCTCAAGGCCGCCCGGCGCATTGGGCTCGACGTTTGCTGCGGGGGGATCATTGGCATGGGCGAGACTGACGCCCAGCTGGTCGAATTAGCATTCGCGGTCTCCGAAATTGGGCCTTCGTCGATTCCGGTCAACATCCTCCACCCGATAAAGGGCACACCGCTCGGCGACCGGCCTTTCCTTGACGAGGGGCGCATACTGGATTCCATATCCATCCTGCGCCTCGTGAACCCGCATACGCCGCTGCGCTTCGCCGGGGGCCGCGCGAGGCTGTCGGACGACACCGCCCGCCGCGCGATTTACTGCGGCATCAGCGCCGGCATATCCGGGCCGCTGCTTACCACGCCCGGGGCCGACTACGCAGACGACCGCGCCCTGGCCATCGAAGCCGGATACGACGTGCCCGGCAAGGCCACTACCTGATGACCTGGGCACCCTTCCCGTCCATCGCGCCGAAGAGCTTCAGGGCGTCCTCAAGCGGATAGCGGTTGGCGAACATGTCGCATGTCGTGGTGACCGTTCCCTGGAGCGGCAGCCCGAGAACGCCGCGCAGGCCGTTTGCCGCACCCTCGTCAAGCTTCGTCGATTCGGAATACTTCATCGACAGGAAGGCGTTGAGGTATTGCGCGTTGATGCGGCCGGAGAAGGCCTCGGGGCTTGCGAGGCTTTCGTTGTCCTCGATCGACTCGATTCCGTCGGTCCCTTCGAGGTCCTCGAAGTCGTCGACGCGAACCTTGGCGATGGAGGGCGAAACCGTCATCTGGATGTCCGACTCGCGGTTGAGGAAGAACACGTTCCCGTCTATTTTGGTCTCCTTCGTGGAGGGGACGCCCTTGGTGTTGTCGAAGCCGGTGAGGACATTGAGGCCGATTACGTTGTCGTGTATCGACGCCTTGACGCCGGTGTTGCCGCGTATGCCGAAGCCCATGTCGGCGAGGTCGTTGAGGCGGCTCCAGGTGAAGAGCACGGTGTTGTTCGCGAACTCCCACTCGACTTCCGGCGCCCAGCCCGCGCGCGGGCGCGACGGCCCGTCCATCGGAACGGCCTTCGAGCAGGCGACGCTTGCGCCGACCATCCGGTTGTTGCAGAACACGCAGTTCTCAATCGTCACCTTGCCGGAGAACCAGTTGACGTTTACGGCAATGTTGCCGCCATTGACAAAGGCGCAATTGCGGATGGCCAGGTTCCCCTCGACGCGCCCGGCCGTAGCGGAGTAGATCATGTAGCGGTTGGGGCTTACCTGCTTGTCCTCCAGGTTCTTCGCCGGCCCCTCAAGCCACATGCCGGTCTCAAAGCCCTCCGGCCTGCCCTTGGTGGCGTGGTAGGAGTTGGCGAAGCCCTCGTCGAAGATTATGCCGTCAATGGCGAAGTCGACGCCCTTCGGCGCATTGGGGGTCTTGTCGAACTCCATGTGGAGGACGCCCTGCCCGTTTCCGCGGACGTAGCTGTCGTTCCGCGCCTGGAAGAGGGTGCGGAACTTGAGCGGGGCGCGCTCGGAGAAATCGCTGGAGTAGCCGCCGATGATGGAAACCGGCTTCTCCATGAGGAACCAGCCCTGCTTCATCTTGCCGGGGTATGTCCCGCCGGCCAGGTGGATCGCGTCGCCGGTCTCGGCGACCTCAAGGGCCTTCCACAGGTTCTTCAGCGGGGCCTCCCTCGTGCCGTCGTTCTTGTTCTTGCCCGATTCGATGGACACGTAGATGTTCTTCGCCTGAAGGACTGCGGCGGCCATGGCCGCCATGGCGGAAATGACTATCTTTTTCATGGTGTGCACCAGTATTCTAGCATTTGTCATCCCACGTAATGATCAACGCAGAGGCGCAGAGACGCAGTGGTTTCTGGCATTGTTTGCCAAAAGTCATGTGCAATCATACCATTCATGATATGGGCAAGTGACGTCAGCGTTCCTATTCTCCGCGACTTTGCGTTAAAATACTTGTGGGAAACCAGTGTATTCTAGCATTTTCGCCATACGGCGTCAAATTAGCCTTGGCGGCTGTCAGGGCTGACGCATCAAAATGAGGTTTCCTGCCCTGGAGGGTTGCGCGCCCGTTTTTTTGACTGCTAAGTGTAGTGTACTGCGTCCCGCAGCCGTAGCGCGGCGGTCGTAGCCGGGGGTGCGCGCCCGCGGGGGGCGTGGTTTGCGCCGGAGGGGCGTTCTGCCGTTTTGTTCCGAGGCCGATCCATCCGCCGTCACGCCGCGAGGATGGCCTCCCGCATTTTCCTGTCGTTCCAGGTCAGTGTCTTTTTCCTCCGGCTCATGCCCCCCTCCGTGCCCTTGTCCCTCCGTATCATGTCGAAGCAGAAGTGCCGCATTATGGCCAGGTTCTCTGCCGAGAAGCCCCCGCGAGCGCGTGAGTGGTCCTCGTCGAACACCATGTCCAGCGTCCAGTGCAGCGGGTTCTCCACGTCCCAGTGCCTCCTTGAGATTCCGAGCGCCCTCCGGGCGTCAGCCGGCAGGGAGGAGATGAAGTAGCGCGTGCTTTCGGTTGTCTCGCCGGTCTTCGAGTCCTCCGTCTTCGTCGCCACCATGCAGACGCTTTTGAGCCCAGCCCATTCCCTCCCGCCATCGAACCATCCGTCGATGTCATCGGTGTGCAGGCATTCCCAGACGGTGATCCTGCCGTGCCCCTTCTCGGCGACCCTCGCGAAGTCGAACTTGCCGTTCAGGCGCGGATGCCATCCGAGGGCGCCGTTGTCGCGGAACATCTCTTCGGCCGCCTCCAGCAGGCCACCCTGGTTGCCCTTCAGGGCGATGAGGTAGTCCGCGTCCCTTCCGACTATGGTCTCGACGACCGTCTTCTGGCACCCCGCCGCGTCGATGGTGACGACGGCCCCGGCGATCCGGAGCTTCTTCAGGAGCCCCGGCATGGCCGTTATCTCGTTGGACTTGTCCGAAGTCTTCACCTGGCCCACGACGATCCTGTCCCGCGACGAGTAGGCGCTCACCACGCAGGGCCGCCTGCCGTCCGGGGCGTTCGCCCTGCGTATGGCCTTGCCGTCGACATGAACCTCGTCCGCCGCGCCCGGGATGCTCTTCCAGTCGATCCACTCCATGAAGCACGCGTCAAGCATTGCGGGCGGCAGATTCTTCCAGAAGTGGCGGAAGGCGTCGTGGCTCGGCGTCCCGTTCCTGAAGTCCGGCAGCCGCGGGTCCAGCCCGTGGAGGCTCCGCAGCCAGTCGGCCTTCTCCCTGCCGAAGCCCGCGAAGTCGTAGTGGCTCGTCCCGCCGGCGACGAGCGCGCAGAGCGTCACCAGCGCGATCTCGGAGGCCCTGTACCTGCACCTCCCCTTCACCCTGAAGTCCAGCTCGTCCAGCCTCCCCAGCGACTCAACCAGCGTCATCCCCGCCTCCCCCCACAAAAAAAAACTTGACAAAACTACTACTATAGTATATAATAACCTGCATGAAAAGTCAAGAAACGCTTTTGAAGATGGTCGAGGCCATGCCCCGCATGGCGCGGGGGCGGCTCTGCGTCCTGTCGCGGAGCGCCAAGGGCGGGAAGTTCTACCACCTGCAGTACCGCAAGGACACGAAGCTGTTCCAGAAATACATACCGCTCCGCGAGGTCGCGGCCTACGAGGAGGCGACGGAGCTGTACAGGCGGTTCATGGAGGCGGTGGACGCCTTCGTGGACGACATGTCACGGAAATCCATGGCGGAGATAGCGGAGGAGTGCGGAAAGGAGGCGCGAAAGCGGGACTCGCCTAGCAAGGGCGGCAGCCGCAAGACCAAATGACCGAAGGCGCCTCCGGCGCAAGCCCCCCCCGCGGGGGCGCTCCGCCCGACTACGGCCGCCGCGCTACGGCGGCGGGAACCGGCTCATCCCCTTCGCCCTCAAAAATCGGCCACACAACCCTTCAGAATCAGGAACCTCATTTTGATGCGTCAGCCCTGGGGGAAAGCGGGGAGACGCATGCCGCCCTCGATCAGGCGATTCTGGAGTTCGCGTATGCGCGTCTTGCCGAGTTCGCGCGGCGTCGTGCCGCCAAGCGCGCACATTGCCGCAGCCGTTCCGGCCGCCTGCCCTTCGGTGGCGCAAGTCGCGCCGACGCGGGTCGAGCCAAGCGCGAGATGCGTGACGGATATGCACCGCCCGGCCATGAGGAGGTTGGGCACGTTTCGCGAATACAGGCAGCGGAACGGTATCGAATAGATCGGAACCTCGCGCGGCCTGGAGCCCGGTCCCCAGCCGTTGGAAACAGGACTCTTCATGCCAAGCGGGTCGTGAACGTCGAGTCCCCATCCGCCGTAGCACACGCGGTCGTCGAACATGCGTCCGGAAAGAAGGTCGCATGCCGAAAGGATGCAGTCGCCGACGAGCCTCCGGGATTCGCGCCGCCCGTTGATCCACGGGACGCTGACGAGTTCGGCGTTCGCAGCCTCTCCTGCAAGCGGCGACATGTTCTTGAGCCAGCCCCAGTAGGCGAAGACGTAGCGGATAAGTTCGTCGCGGGCCTCCTCGCCATGCGCCAGGTCGTCGATGTCGTTCGGGTGTTCAAGCCACCACGGGCGGCCTAGACCGTCCGGTTTGCGCGAGAACCCTTCCGGCAGGACGTCCGCCCATGCTGGTGTCTCGAACCGGATGGGGCGGTCGCGCATCTCCCATTTGTAGTCCGTGAGGCACCCGCTCATCGTAAGGCGGTCTGCCATGGCGGGCGCGAGATCGGGCGGCTCGCCGAATTCCTCGGCCGCCTCCCGCCCGAAGCGGAATTCCGCGCCCGCGAGTGCGCCAAGCGTGCCGTCGCCCGTGCAGTCCACGAAAACAGCCGCGCCCCAGCGCGTCCGCGCGCCAGTCAGCGTGTTGCGGGAGACTGCCGCGAGAATGCGGCCCGACGGGACGCCCTGCGCCGCTTCTGCGGACACGACGCGCTCACCCAGGGCTACGGTCAGGTTTTCCTCCTTGGCGAACAGGCGCATTGCCGCCGGGAAAAGAAAGCGGCGGTCCCTGCGTTCGTTGAGGGCGTTCCATTCCTCGACGATGCCGCGCTCGTCCCATCCCGGATGGTGGAACGTCGCCGCGCCGTCGGTGCGGATTCCTATTTCGTCCGAACAGTTGCCGCCGGCGACGGGCCTGTCCTGCACAAGGGCGGTCTTCGCTCCGGCGCGCGCCGCCGCAACGGCGGCGCAGACGCCGGCCGGCCCGGCGCCTGCGACAACCACGTCGAACCCGCCAGCGTCGCGCACCGGCGGCTGCGGCGCCATCTGCGCCCGCAGCCGCTCCGTATCGCCGTATTCGTCGACGGGCCTTTCGCCGGCCTCAGGCACCAGCCAGAACGCGTCGCATCGCGCGAAGGCTCCGCTCGCATCCTCCAGGGCCAGCGAATGCGTCCCCGAGCCGAGGTCGATCGCCCCGGCGCGTTCCCACACCCAGCCCGTCTTTCCTGAAGCGCCCATCTCCCCGCCGACGCGTCCGCCGTCCACGAGAACCCGGAACCGACCCGGATGATGCTCCGGCACCCAGTCCTTCGTGCGGAGCCAGAGCGCATATCGGCCTCCATCCTCGACAGCGAACGAAGTTCTCGCCGCGCCGACAGGCTTCCCGACTCCCGGAGCCATCAGGTATGCTGAACCCATCAGGTGCGTGAACTGCGTCTCTACGACCCACGCGCCCTTGTCCCCGAAGTCCTCGGCCTCGATCCAGATGCCCCTGTTTCCCATGTGCCCTACCGCATGTGGATGACTGTCGCGGCGACCTTGCCGGCGCGGACGGCGCCCTTGCCTGAAACCGCCACGCCCGCGCGGGAGATTGCCGCGCCGTGTCCGGCAATCTCGCGCCCGCCGACGGAAAACGCGGGCATCGTCACCTCCGCCTCGTCCTCAAGGTCGAGCAGCAGCGTCGAACCAGCCGCCATGTCTATCGCCACATTGTCGAGTTCTCCAAGCGGGGAAACCTTTGAGAGTCGCACGTCGTCGATGAAGAACATCGGCCCGACGTTATCGTTGCCGCCGCATGTCTCGAACGCAACCGTGTTATCCCCGGCGGAGAGTTCGACCGTATGCGAGAAGCGTTCGAACACGCCGGGATCTGTCGAGACACTGTCAAACTCCTGGCCGCCAACGGAGGCCTTCAGCGTGAAGCCCTCGAAGCTCACCGAATAGTCGCGACGCGCACGGGCGAACGAGAACCTGTAGATGCCGGATTCCGGGACGGACACCGTCTGCGAAAGCCGCGTCCGCTGGCGCAGGTAGGCTGTCTTGTCGCCCGCCGTCGTCCATGGATGCGCCGAAGAGACCACGCAGCCATTGGACTGGACGCCACTTCCATCTCTGTTGCCGTCGTTTTCCGCCAGTTTTTCAAGTGTCCATCCGTTGGGTGTCAGCGCATCGAAACCTCTGTTGTCCGTTATCGCATTGGCCTCGAAACTGCCGTTGGCGACCAGGTTCGAGCAGGAGACATCCGTGAGGCGCAAGGTTCCGCCTGAAGCGACGGAAATCAAGAACCCTCCGGTTCCGCCTGAAACGCCTGTCGAAAGCTCCAGCGTCCCGCCGTCGCTCACGTTCGCGGCAACGTCGTCAAGGACGCTTTCAGACACCGCTAGCGTTCCGGCGTTCGCGGAAAAGACCGCGCCAGACGCGCCTATTCCGCAGAGAGCGACGCGGCCGGCGCCGGTCTTGGCAAGCGCGGTTTGCACGGCGCGGCGGCAGAAAACGCGTATGTCGTCAATGGCGAGTATCGACCATTTGTCGGCGTCCTCCGCAGGCTTTGTTGTCTCGAATTGGAGATAGTAGCTCCCGGCGGGGAGATTGAACGGTCCGACCTCGAACTCCGTAAAGGCGTTGTGGTAGTCATCGCGGGCGGGAAGCGTTTTTTCGTAATAGACGGTGCCGTCCGCGGCGCTCGTGAAGCGGACTTTCATTTCGATGCCGTAGGAATAGTATTTTGAGCGCGTTGCGGCGCACAAGGCGACGAACCATTCTCCCTGAGCGTCGGGAATGGCGACCGGGGAATTTGCGGCGAGTCGGTGCAGGCAGCGCATCACGCAGTAGTGAGTTCCGGCCGATGTCCTGCCTTCGATGTCGAGGTTGGACGCTCCGCCGTTTTCCTTGACCCCGACCTTCTCTCCCGCGCCTGACAGTTTCGTAAGAGTCCAGCCGGTTTCCCCGTTTTCGAAACTGGCGTTCGCGGGTGTTGCGGTGGCCGTCGTTTTCGTGGCAGTCGCCATGTCGATCGGGAGGCCGAGTTCAACGTCGGCGCCCGCCGCCGCCTCAATCGCCAGGTTGTCGGCGCTGACGGTAAAGCGTGAAGCCGCCCTGTCGGCAGCCGTGCCGACGTAGTCGAAGAACGGGGAAAGAGACGGCCGAGCGACACGGAGAGTCCCGTCACCAAGTTCAAACGGTTTTAGTGCGCCCGATAGCCGGATTCCCGCCAGTGCTTCATTGTCAGACCCAGTCAGCGAGAGGGTGATGCGACTGTCGCCTGAAACGCGGCCCAACCATGGACGGAATGAAGCGTTGGCGATGCCGAGCGACCGGATTACCGGGTAGTCGGCAAGTCCGGGCGCGACGACTTGCGAGTCGGCATGCGCGAAGACCACCTTGTTGGAAATCTCCAGCATGCCGGAATTGCGCGCGACGATTTTCCCCAAATAGAGACCGTTCCCGCCACCGCCCAGGACGAGAGGCCCGGTTCCAAGGGCGTCTGCGCCCCTCACGCGCATCTGTCCGCTGGCGATTTCGATGCCGTCTGGAAGGTCGGACGCTTCGGATGGAACAAAGTCGAATTGGAAGAGATCGGGCATGTCGAAGACGAGTTTCCGGACTGTCGCCACATCCGGGAAGGACTGTGAAAAAGTCTTCTCGGATGTCGTCCACTCCGCCGATCTGCGAACCGTCACGATCGCGCCGTTGGTCGAGACCGAGAACATCGCGTTGTCGTCGGCCGCGCCGGCAGCCAGCGCCGCGCAGAGTGCCGCCGGGACTGCCGCCATCCTTGCGGCGGTTCCGGACAGCCTTGTCTTTAGGTATTGCATCAATTGTTTCCTCCACGCGCTGGCGGCGTCCACCATGGACCCCATCGCCGCGCTACAGATTCCATGATACCATCCCGCCACCGGACGAGCGTTCCTTTTCTGCAAAGTTTTTTTTGCGGGGTGTGGATTTCAGCGCCGGTGCAAAGCCCGCCAGGCGGTCATGGACGCTCCCGTCCGCCTGCGGAAAACCTTGCGCAGCTCGACCTGCGAACCGAAGCCGCACATGTCGGATATCGCTCCGATGGACGTGTCGGTCTCGGCGAGAAGCGTGAAGACGCGCTCAAGGCGTACTTGCAGTATCTCGTCGTGGGCGGTGTGCCCCATCGCCTCGCGGAACCTGAGGTAGAAGAGACGCTCCGAGACGCGGCTGCGCCGGACGAGATCGGCAGTCGTGAGGCCATCGCAAGCTTCGCGCCGGATCGTTTCCATGGCCCTGGCGACGAAATGTTCGCTCCGTCCCCGCCCGCGCGTGGATTTGCGCCGGTCCACAAGCAGCTGGCCGAAGGTTGCGACGCCACCATGCATCGCGACAGGCGCTTGGGCGGATTCGCGCCTGCGCGGCCCTTCATTGCGGGCGCAGCCAAACCCTTCGTTCGAGGCGAAGGCGAAGAGCGCTTTCGCCGCGAGGTAGCCGGAAAGCTCGAAGTCTATTTTCACGGATGAGATGTCACGCACGATTTGCGCCATCGCCGGCTTGCTGGGTGCGCCGCCGTTGGCGCCGACGAGCGTGGCGTCGTATGGCATGAAACGGTGCGCGGCGCCGAGGGCGAGCGCGACGTCGGCGGCAATGCCGTCGTTGACGGCGAAGATGGCGCAGCGGCCCGGAAGCGACGCGATCCACGGCCCCAGGCGCTTCCGGAACGCCTCTTCGGTCCTGTCGCGCCCCGTGTCGAAGACTAGGCATTCCGCGCCAGCCCTGCGGCAGAGAGTCTGGAACGCACCTGACCGCTCCTGCGACCAGCGCTGTCCCGACTGCCAGTATGGGACGACAGCATAGACTGGCGGCGCCCCATACGAGAGTTCGGCGAACGCAGACTCCGCGATTGCGGTCTCGTCGCACCGGACGAAAGGCTGCGCCTCTCGCCATTGCGCCGTGTCGGGGACGTCGATGAATACCGTGGGAGTCCCGGCGAAGAGACGGGGCGAAAGGCGCGGAGTCTCGGCGACGCAGCCGACGGGACGGAGGCTGCGCAGCTTCGACGGCACATCCTCGGGACTGCAGTCGGCGGCGCCGAGAGCCACCACTTCGAAGCCGAGCGCCCCTGCATGGCGGCGGATGCCGTCCAGCCGGCGGCGGAACATCTCCGCCTTGGCGCCGAGACTGAAGTTCACGTAGAGGATTGCCGCCCTTGCCTTCATGTCATGCCTTTTGCAAATGGGGTTGTACCAATTAGGGAGACACCCTTATATATAATAAAGTCCCGGCATTATCAGTAATGCCGCGGCGACAATCGAACACAGGGTTCCAATGCGCAGTATTTTCCAGTCAGAGAATCCATGCAATGCGGCCAATATCACCACAAGCATGACACCGGGCGTTTCACGCAAAAACTCCAGCAATCCGCGCTGCATGCCGGATACATTGTGGATTTCAACAAGATAGTTGTTGAACACCGCTCCGAAACAGCCAATGCCAACTCCCCAAACGAGTATGCTGGTGAAAAACGAACCAGCGCCCGAGCCCGGCTTGCATATTTGCGAATATGAAAATAATTTCATGGTTCACCCATCGGCGTTATGGATTTTTAGTCAATACGGCCCGCGAAGCCGTCACGCAGGGCGTCCAGGAGTGGCTCGTTGATGGGCATGTCGGAGCCATCAGCCGCCTGCTCCTGAATAGCCATGGTCTGGATGCCCGGGCGGTGCGGCTCGCGGTAGTTCCAGAACGTCCAGTGGAAGCCGTGTCTCTCGAAAAGGCGGATGCGCTCGCGCGTGGCGCGGGCCTGGTAGCCGGGATCGGCGGCGTCGGGGATGTCGGAAAACTCGCCGACCCAGACCGGAACGCCGTTGCGCCGCGCAAAGTCCGCCGCCGGGGCGATTCGCCGCGCAATGTCGTCCGGGTCGATGTCCGCGTCGCCAAGGCCGCGCACGGCCGCCGCGGCGTAGGTGCGCCCGGTGGCGTTTTCGAGCCGCATCCAGCCGCGGATCAGGAAGGAGCGCTCCTTGCCGGAGGTCCAGATTTTCGCGCCCTCCCAGCCGTTGTAGTCCTGATCGGGCGCCGGATCGACGCGGAGCGAGCCGGGGGCGCCGCGGCCCATGTCTGGATCGAAGACCATGCGCGAAACGGGGGAGCGCTCCGGGCGGAAACCTTTCGCCCCGGCGTCGAAGGAAAAGCGGCGGAGCGTTTCGCCCGTGGCGGCGTCGATGATCTCTATGTCGTCGAACCAGACCGTTCCGGCGTTCCTCTCCGTGCGAAGTAGCGTGGTGAAACTGCGATCGTCGGGAAGCGAGCGGTATTCGACCTCGAAGGGCACCCAGCCGTCCGTCGTGCCGTCGCGGGCGTTTTCGCCTTCACCCACGTTGCGGAGCCACTTGATGCTGCGCCCGCCCTCGTAGAAGTGGAAGGTGTAGATGACGTTCGAATCGTCAAGGAGTATTCCGTCCACCATGGCGCTGGCGGGCGACCAGTTGTCGCCGGGAACGACGAGGGTCTTCTCCGGCGCGACCTCGCGCACCGCCGCCGCCGCGCGGCGGACGACGGCCATGTGCGGGGCGGGCCCCTGGCGCTGCGTCACTGGTTCGTTCATGAGCTCGTAGGCGGCGACGGCCGTCTCGTCGCGGTAGCGCGCGGCGAGTGCGCGCCAAAGCGAGACGTAGCGCGCCTGGCAGCCCTCGTCCGACCACAGGCGGTTGCCGCCGCCGTCGGAGTAGGAGACGGGCGTCTGGCCGCCGGGGCATTCGTGCATGTCGAGAATGACGTAGAGGCCGTGCCGCGCGGCCCATCCGACCACCTCGTCGATGTCGCGCACCTTCGCCTCGTCGAGAGTGCCGTCGCGGGCGTCGGACTCCACGTCCTTGTAGGAAAACGGCAGACGCATCAGATTCGCGCCCCACTGCGCCATGCGCTCCGCCTCGCGCTCCGTGTAGACCGTCCCGGCGTCGTGCCACCAGCCCCAGTTCACGCCACGGAGGCGGACTTCCTCCCCGCCCGCCACGAGGCGCGCCCCTTCGACGCGGATCGGCGGCAACGGCGTGGATTGGCCAGTCGCGCCGCCACAGCCACCGGAGACCGCGCAGCCCGCGCCGCATACAACGGCAAATACTAATAACGCAAAGAGCTGGGAAGATACCACCGCTATGTTCTTCAAATAGTCGCTAATGGTTAATCTGCTCATAAAATCAATTATATTCAATGCCATGTGGGTAGTCAATATAATCCGGCCAAAAACCTTGTTGCATTCCACCCAAGTGCCTCGGAGGACGGCTAAGCGACATTCGACAGCCGACAGCCCGGCGACGATCGACACCCAACTGCCGCAAGTCGTTTCCGGCTGTCGGATGCCGAATGTCGAATGTCGCCGGACTCTGCAGACAGTGCTACCGCACGACCATGACGAACGGGATGGCCGAGGCGTAGATCACGCCGTCCGAAAGCGTCAGGTTCACGTGGCGGGAGCCGCCGCCGGAGAGCTGCGCGACGACCTTTTCCGGCAGCGTTCCGGAGATAGACCCCACCTTCGCCACCGCGAACCGGTCGGGGAGCGACGATCCGGAAACGGCCAGCGCCGGCTCGCCGGCGAGGACGAGCGTGTCGATGGTGAGCGGTTCGGCCGCATCCAGGTCCACGGCGAAGAGGGAGCCGGCCTCGAACTGCGCCTTCTTGACGGTCCCCGTGCCGCCGATGGCCGCGCCGTCGCGGACGACCGCGTTTGCGTCTCCGCTCGCGAACGAGCCGTCGAACAGGACGGTTCCCTCCTTGACGTTGAACTGCCCGGTCGTATTGCAGCCCGCGGCGAGGCGGAGCGTTCCGGCACCGGTTTTTCGCACGATTCCGTCGCCGGAAGGCGCGGCGCCCGCGACGAGCGTTTCGCCGTTCGCGACCTCGAACGTTCCGCCGTTCGTCCGGGCCGTGTCCGTGGAGACGGTGCCGGTGTTTTCGACGACGATCGCGACCGAGGCGGGGATCGTGAACGAGCTCTCCGCGGAGAACACGCCGTTGCTGCGGAAATGGATCGCGGACGCGCCGCCGACCGCGGCGGCGGACGCGAACGCCGCCTTGACCGCGAAGTTCTCGATCCGCCATGTTCCCGTGAACGCCGCGTTGTCGCCGGAGAAGCGGAAAATGCCGGGATAGGAGGCGTTCGGCGCGTAGTCGGACGAGGTCGAGGACTCGTAGGCCATGCGCACGGGACCCGTGCCGGAGACGGCCGCCGAGACGCCGAGCGTGCGGCTCTTCTCCCGCTTGCCGTTCTCGTGGTACACCTGCAGCAGCAGCTCCACGGGCGCAGAATCGGAGCCGGAGACGGTCGCGGCGCCCGCTACGTCGCTGCCCTGCGCGCGCGTGGAGTTCATGATCGCGCCGCTTTCGAGGCGCAGGTCCGGGACCGTCACGGTCGCGCCCTGCGCGGAGAACTTGCCGCCGGCGAGGATCGTGAGCGGAGAATCGGGGAACGCGCCCGCCGCGCCGTCCGGCGCGCGGAGCTGCAGGCCCGATTTGACGAAGTAGAGCGCGTCCGCGTGCGGGGTCTGTCCGTCGCTCCAGCGCGCGGCGGAGGCGAACGACGAGCCGCTGGAGGCGGTGTCCGACGCCGTCAGGAAGACCATCGCCTTGGGGAGCGTATAGACGAGGGAGTTCGTGCCGTCGCCGGAAACGACGGAGAACGTCCCGCCCTCGATGGAGGAAAGCGAAGGCGCCGAGGCCGTGAACGCGGAGGCGTCGATGGCGCCGGCCGCCGTGAGAACCGTGAACGAAGCGGAGGAGGAGAGCGACTCGGCGTCGGAGTCCGTGAATTCGACGGCGACGGACGAGCCGGACGGCAACGAGAGCGAGCCGGTCACGACGAGCGGATCCGCGGCGAGCGGCTTGCGGATCGCGGTCGCGCCGGATGCAAAGCCGTCCAGCGAGAGCGAGGCGAACGTGGCGCCGCCCGCGAGCGAGACCGTCGCGCCGCCGGTGACGGAGACCGCTCCGGCGCTCGCGCCGTCGGCCACCGCGAAGTCGTTCGTCTGCGCGACCGCGAGCGGTATCGCGGGATTGGCGTAGCCGCTGCCGAGCGCCAGGACGCCCGTGCCGTCGGTGGCGATGCCGTCGATGCCGGAGATCGCGACGTCTCCGAGTTCGACGGCGCGGTAGGTGGTTCCGTTGGCCCCGCTGTTTTTCACGACGAGCGTGCCCGTCCCGGAAATCGTCGAGCCGCCGCCGATGGCAAGGCCGGTGTCGGAGCCGCTCGCGGTATAGACGCCGATCGTCGAACCGGCGACGGTGATCGCGGCGCCCTCGATCGCCACGGTGCCGGAGGACGCGCCGAAAAGACGCGCGGTGTCGTTGTCGAGCGCAAGCGAGGGCGAAGCGCCGAGCGACGAGGAGGAAGCGACCACCAGGCAGACGCCGTTGCCGGCGCCTTCGACCTCGATCGATCCGTTGTAGCCGGAGTTGTCGCCGCGGAGGAAGCAGTAGAACTGCGCGCCGGAGCCGTCCGCGCCGTCACTTGCGGTGCGCTGGATCTTGAGGCACGTCCCGGAAGCGCCGGAAATGGCGGAATCGACGTAGGTCCGCCGGACGCCGCCGTTGCCGGAGCCTTGGAAAATCGACGGCGCGGACGGAACGCCGAAAACCGTCATTGCGCCCTTCAGCGTCTTGTCGGAGGCCCCGTCGCCTTGGGAGACAAGCGCGTTGTAGATGCGGAAGTCGGCGATCTCGATCGACGAGCCTTTTCCCTTGAGGATGAAGCGCGCGCCGCCGTCAAGCGAGAACGAGTTGCCTCGGAACACGCTCGCGGCCTTGTCGATGGCGGGAGAGCGCGTGTCGCGCCCGTTGTTGACGAGGTAGTCGTTGCCCGCGACCGGCGCGCCGCCGGGGAAATTCGCGCCGTCGATGATCGAGTTCTTTCCCGCGCCGTCGCTGGCCGACTGCACGATGTAGCCGGAGGTGTCGGAGATGGAGGTCGTGTAGGCGAACGCCACTGCGCTGTGCGCGGCGACCACGAATGCAAGGCAGAATTTTGGAACAGTCTTGTTCATGAGGTTGTGTCTCCTTTCGCCGATTATCCTAGCCGCTTTTGGCGAGGACACCTCCAGAATCCGGCAAAGTTTTTTATCTCCCGCAGAAAACGCTCCACTCCCACGGCGTTGCCAAAAGGCGTAGTGTCCATACGGCGATTGGCAACAACGAGGCATGATGGAAGTTTGGCAAGGATGGTGTCATGGAGTTTGAGGACGAGACACTATCGGAAATTCCGTCCGCGCCACGCCCCCATGGACATCCCGAAGCGGGAGCGGAATACGGCGTCGAGCGCGCTGTAGCAGCCGAAACCGCAGAAGTCGTGGACGATGGTGACTGGCGTGTCGGTCTGCGCAAGGAGCGCGCAGGCGCTTTCCAGCCTGACTGAGAGGATTTCCTCGTTTGCCGTGTGCCCCATCGCCTCGCGGAAACGCAGGTCGAAGGTGCGGCGCGGGACGATCCGCCCCAGCTCCTTCTCCAGACGGTCGATGACACCGGTGATCGTGATGCCGTTGCAAGCCTCGGCACGGATGATTTCCACCGCCCGGAGTATCCACGGCTCGTGCCGCCCGCGACCTGATGTCGATTTGCGGCGCGTGACCAGCAGCGGGCCGATGGGAATTGCCGATTTGCCGATAGCATTCGATCGCACTCGACGGCAATCAGTTCGCTTGCATTCAACGGAACTCGATTGAAATCGGCGGCTTCTCGATGCCATAATCTCCACAAGCGCCCGAGCGGCGACAAAACCTATCCGCTCGAAATCGAGCTGGATCGAAGTCAAGGGAATTGGGGCATTTTCGCAGATTTTGGATATGTTGTCCGTGGAACAGATCGAAATATCCTTCGGAATGTGGCGGTGCGCGGCGATTGCCGCGCGTTCCACGGCCTCGGCAGTGGCGTCGCTGGCGGTGAAAATCGCGGTATGGCCTGGCAAATCGGCGACCCAGTCTGACAACCGCTCGAAACGGCTCTCCTCCGACTCCGGCCAGTTCGCCGGAAAAACTTCACATTCCGCCCCCTCCTTCCTGCAGCACCGCATGAAGGCGTCGACTCGCATTCGCGACCACGGGTGCGGGACGATAAACCCGACGGCGGCGAAGGCGGCGGGCTTCCATCGCGAAAGTTCGCGAAACGCGGCATTGGCCACCGCCGCGTCGTCGATCACGACATCGGGGGCCTTGCCCGCGATTGCCTCCGCCGGGTATTCGATATAGGAGGCGGGGATGGCACCGAGGACGTCTGGCATGTAATCGACCGTGCGACCGGATCCCTCGACGATCACGCCGCCCGGACGGTAGTCGGCGATAAACGACCGGACATCCCTTTGGCGCAATTCGTCGCGTGTGACCATGGCGACCTCCATTCCGCTCAATCCGGCGTAGCGCCGTATTCCGGCCAGCTTCAGAATCTGGCTCGGATTGTTCGGCACCATGTCGATGTAGAGAATGTCCGCCATTTCTACAGCGGCTCCATCGCTGGAATGCCGATGAGGGCCGGGAAATCGTGGACTCCGGTCCGGAGTTCTCTGGTTCTGCGTTCTGCCATGTCGCCCCATTGTCGTTTGCGCCTTCAATTCTAGCAAAACGCGGGGCGAAAGCCAAGCGCGAAGCGCAGTTGACAGAGATTCCAGAGGATACACCCTGCTTCCCCCGAAAAGCCTTCTCGCTTGGCCTAATGTCGCGGCGTCGCGGGCGCCCAATCCGCCGCAGGCGGATGATGTCGCCGCATTTTCCAAGCTCGCCAGTGGTCGCGTGGAAGCGCGACCCTCACAATGCGGCTCGTCCCGCCGGAATATTGCCTCCTAGCGCGCAAGCGCCTCTAGCAATGATGGCTCCCGGCACAAGCACCCGCACTTATGCACGAAGAGCCTCCTTCACACACCACCACAACCTCACTTCACTAACCGAATACCGCGCGTTCGCGCATTCGTCGCCTGGCTGCCGCGCAGGAGGAGGCGGCAATGGCTGCCACTACGGCGAGGAGTGGCAGCGTCAGCAGGAAATACAGATGGACAATGGCCGCGATCAGCGCCCGGCCTCACGAACCACGACGCCATGCGCGCCTCCGAAATCGAAGACCGCGCGGACTGCGCCTCCGTCGCCACGTTCCGCCTCCCAGACGGTCGGCGGCGTCCGCTCCCAGCGGTCTACTGGCCGGAGGTTCGACCATGTGCCGGACTCGGACAAGGCGCGGCGGACGAGCGGCAGGCGCTCCGCCGAGAGCGTTGACATCCGGTCGGAAAGCAGCAGCGAACCACCGGCCAGTGAGACCGCGCGCTCCCACAGCTCGACTTCCGGCAGCGCCAGTTCCGTGTTGTCGTCCCGGACGATGAGGGTGTCGGGGTCGTTGATCCAGAGACGCCCGTTCATGTAGGCGTGGTTCACCACGTTGCGGCAGACATTCGGGACATTTGGCGCCTCGGCGAACTGCCCCGGCTTGCTCCAATACGGCGTAATGTCCGTCGAAGAGCGCATCGCGTCGATGATTCCGACTACGGGGGCGAAGGGCGTCGTGCAGCCAAGTATGAACCCGTCGTCACCAAAACCGCGCCTGATTGCCTCGAACCCGCGCCGCAGCGCCTGGGCGCGGGTTGCCGTCCGGTCATGGTAAACCGCGCCCGGAACGGCGCATTCGATTATGCAGAAATCAAGCTTTACGTAGTCGATGCCGAGCGCGCGTATGTCGCGGAAGAGCGTTTCGAGGTGCCGTTGGACATCCGGACGTGTCGCGTCGAGGACGAATACGCGGTTGCCACGCCATCCCATTGGCGAAAAGGGGGCGCCGGAGGCGTCGCGCAGGAGCCAGTCGGGATGTTCCGCGGCCATGGCCGAGTCGCTTTCGACCATGAACGGGCCTACCCATAGGGCGGGCGCAAAGCCGCGCCTTTTCGCCTCGTCGGCAAACCGCGCAAGACCGCCGGGGAATTTGTCATTGGCGCCGCGCCAGTCGCCAAGCGCCGTCTGCCATCCGTCGTCAAGCTGGATATAGCGCACTTTGCCGAATTCAGGATCGTCGCGGTGGGCTGCAAGCCAGTCCATGTTCTCCACGATGTCCGAGAGCGCGACCTTGCTGAAGTAGTAGTACCAGCTGCACCAGCCGACGGGCGGCGCAAAGCGGCGGCGGGCGCCCGAATCGGCCGCCCAGCGGTCCGCGTAGGCGGCGAAGAGGGATTCGGTATCCGTGCCGTCAAGGATGAGGAGCGATTCGGTTTCAATCCGGCCGCCGGCAGGCAGTTCGGCGCCGTCGCAGGCGCAGAGCGCAAGGAATTCCTCGACGCCGCCGGCGTCGAGTTTCACGGAAAAGTGGCCGAAGCGATCGGCGGCCGTCGTGAATCCGAAGAGTCGCATGGCGCCGTCAGGACGCCGCAGGCAGCACATGTTGTCGGAAAGGTAGCGGCCGCGCTCGCCGGGGTGGAAGTCATCCGGCGTCGAGACGCAGTTCTTAAGGTAGCCCGGCGAATAGTCAAAGGGTTCGTCGTCCCAGTTGCGGACACCGCATGGACTGGCCATTTGCCAGCTTTCGACGTAGAATTTCAGACCGGGCGCATCAAAGTCCCCGCGGCCGGGCGCCTTGCGCCAGCCCAGCTCTTCGGGCCGGACGGTCGTGCCGGCGCGATTCTCCAGCGCAATGCGCCGAACGCCGTTTTCACGGCCCTCTGTCAAAAACAGGCCGCGCTTCGCGGCCTCTTTGGCGTCAAGCCATTCGCCGCCGAGTTTAAGGACTGGTGAGAGTTTCATCAATTGCTAAACCTCTTCCGACATGGGCAGTCGAAAAGCAAAACTTGGGCACTTGCCACGTTCATCCGCCGGGTTCGCGCCTATGGCGGTTCCGCCAAGGCACTCCCTGAATCGTTCGGCGTAGCGCCTATCGCAGCAATCCTTTATGCTGCAAGACAGAAGCGACTTGCCGAAGCGACGAAGACGCAGGGACACGGCATGCCGGACATTCTCCAAGTCATGCATTTTCGCCGCACGATCCATAAAACAGGCGTTCGCTTTGCGCATTGGCGCGTAGCCCGACACGCCATAGCGAATGAAGCGTAGCTCTTTCATGGAATTCCCTTGTCGATTGCGGCTTCAATTCTAGCAAAGCGATTCATGAATTTCAAATCCCGATGTGCGGCGAGACGCCGCACCTCCAAAGCCCATCCTGATGCGCAGGCTCAGCCCTGCGCAATCCCCGCTTCAGGCGCTTCTCTTCCCTGCGCAGAACAGCGGGGTACTTCGCTCACCGGTGCCGAAGCTTATCGGCTTGGTCCTCGCCCTCCCCGGCTGGCTGAATTCGCCTATCCTCGCCTTCACGTATTCCTTCGACCCGAAGGCTATCCCCCTGGAGATGTTTCTATCCCTCTTGCGCATATCCTCCAGCCTTATCCGCACCACGGCGTTGCCGTCGCGCCCGGGCGCCTGCCCTTCCCCGCCGTCCTGCGCAGCCTCCCCGCCGTCCTCGACGGTCTCCATCTCCAGCCGCGACACGTATGCCCTCCACTTCTCCGCCGCGCCAGCATTGCCGAAGCACATTGACAGCAGCGCCGCCCTGGCGCGCCTGTCGCCCGCGTACGCAGCCCCGTAGCCGCTCCAGGCGTACTTCGCCGCGCCGTCCCAGTGAATCCGCGCCCCTGCGCCGCCGTGGAGGGTCGGTGGGGCGTGCAGATAGACGACAGGCGTTTTCCCGAAGAGGCGTGGCGGAAAGCCCGCGTGGAGGCCGGCGCACTCCACGATGCATCCCGCGACGGGAGCATGCTCACGGAAAAGAGCCTCAAGAGACTCAGGGCGGGTTTCAGACTCAAGCACTGTCGCGGCCACCCAGCCGAGCGTGGCGGCATAGCGCCGGATTCCGGCCAGCGTGAGCGCGTGAATCGAATCGCCGGGGCTGATGTTGAGGTAGAGGATGGTTGTCATCTACATCGCCTCTTCGGCGATCTGTTCGGCGCGGATCATCTCGTCGCCCCTGAACTGGTAGACGATCTGGTGCGGCACGTCGGCGCGGATGCCGAAGGCCTCCAGCCGCGTCGCACCATGACGCGTCTCGTTGTAATGCGACAAATAGTCTGTCCCTTTATGCGCCCACCGCTACGCGAAGGCGCGCGGGCGGATCGGCCGGGAAATCGGCACGCCTCGCGCACGGTCTTCGTGGCGCTCACCGCGCGCTTCTTCGTCGAGAAGGCGATAATGCAAAATATGGGCGCGGCCCGCTTCGCGTGTAAGGCGGGATGGGCGTGGAGCAATTTACCTCGGCCGTTCCGCGCAGCCGCGGATGCCTTCCAGCAGCGCCCTCCTGCGAGGGGTGTCGGCGGCGGGCGCGAGGTGCTGTGCGTCGGGGCCCTCGTGCTCGACGCTCCAGCCTTCCCATTCGCGGAAGGCGTGGTAGGTCCAGTCCCAGCCATATTCCTCGAATATCGCGATGCAGTCGCGCAGGTATTGGTCCGCCCCCGGCGCCCAGGCGATGGCGCTGAATTCGCCGCAGTAGATTTTCGCGCCGTGGCGGAGCTGGAAGTCGCGCACGGGCCCCAGCGCCCCTCGCAGGGATTCCGCGTTCCACCCCTTTTCGGCGTTGGGATAGGGATCGGGCGTCTTCCCCTGCTTCCACATCACCCCCTGGTGCGTGAAGCGCAACGGCACGTACATGTGAACTTCGTAGATGACGTTCGTAAGGTCGAGCGGCGACAGCGTGGCGAAGGCGCTCGGCGAGTCCTGCGAATTGGCTTCGACGATGACCGGAACGTCGGGATCGATTTCGCGGATGGCCTCGGCGGCGCGCTTCTGGAGCGTCCAGAAGTCGCATCCCGGCAGGGCCTCGGAGGTCTGCATCGGCTCGTTCACGAGGTCGTAGCCGTAGATGCCCTCGCGCCCCTTGAAGCGCGCGGCGATGCGCCGCCACGTTTCGACGAAGAAGTCCGCGCATTCGGCGTCGTGGCACATGCGCAGGTCGTTCGCGGCGTCGCGGTTGCCGGGCGGCGTGTGGAGGTCGAGTACCACCTTCATGCCGCGCGCCGCGGCCTGCGGCAGGACAAACGAGTCGAAGTGGTCGAGCTTTTCGGCAAGCCAGCGGCCGTAGGCCTCGAAATCGACCGGGGCGTCCTTTTTCTGCCTGTAGCCCCACATCTGGTAGCGGAGGAGCGTCGCGCCCCAGGCCTGGAGCGTGTCGAAGTCGGCCTCGGTCATGCGGTGCGGCGACATCACACCCCGGAGATTTTCAACGCAAAGCCGCGGAGTGGCAGAGCTGTTTTGGACAGGATTGGCAGGATTGGCAGGATTGCCACCCTCACGCAGAGGCGCGGAGGCGCAGAGGTTTTGTTCCCGCCTTTCTCCGCGTCCCCGCGTCTCTGCGTTAAGATTTCCAGTGTACACGCACCGGTGGGTCTGGTTCGTGACGGGCCAGGGCGGAATCGGTTCGACGAGGCGGAGCGAGGAAAGGTCGAATTCGGCGTGGCCGCTCGCCTCCTGGAGTCCGAGGACGAGGCGGACCTTGCGGCGCGTGGCGGCGCTGAAGTCGCCGAGGCGGATCGTCTGCTCCGGGAAGTCGCCGAGACGCGACGCCGTGTTGGGGTAGAACCAGTCGCCGGCGACGGGGTCCTCGTATTCAAACTGGAACTTGAGGCCGTTGTACCAATGGAGCGGCTTGCCGATTCCCCTGCCGCTGGCCGTGATCTCCGCGCCGACGGGCCGTCCGTCCCAAGGCGAGAGGTCGATTTCGGCGGAGGCGAGGCCGCCCTTCGCCGCCTCCTCGCCGGGCGGCACGTCCACCACGAGGCGATCGCCATCGATGCGGGCGTACGGCGTGGTCGTCCAGACAAGCGTCGGCTCCGCGCCGAGGCGGTCGAGTTCGTCGAAGCCGACGATCGCCATGCCGAGCGATTCGGCGGCAGCGAGGATGGTTTCGAGGTCGGCGCGCGACATGCTCACGCCTTCGGCTGTTTCGCCGATGCCGTGGGAATACAGGACGAGGACGGCGTTCGACGCGGCGACGCCGGGCACCATGGCGGCGACTTCCGCGCCGCCGCGCCTGTACTTCGGACCGACGCCGAGGCCGGGCAGGTAGCGGCGCGACGCCGCTTCGGCGACGGGGAAGGCGCCGGCGAAGTCGCCGCCGCCGCGAAGGCGGTCGAAGTGGCGCAGGAGAAAGGCGTCCGTCTGCGGCGTGTGGCGGCTCATCGGATAGGCGAAGGAGCGCACGGGGAGGCCGGCCGCGCGGCAGGCCGCGAGCTGCGGCTCGATCTCGTCGGCGAGGTATCCGTCTTCGCCGAGTTTCGCGACGACATCCGGCGCGACTTGGTGCTTGAGGCCGTGCAGGCCGATGGAATGGCTGGCTTCGGAGAGTTTGCGCAGCGAGGCGACCGCCCCGTCGTCGATGTCGTGGTAGGCGAAGAAGGTCGCGTGTGCGCCGTGCGCGGCGAAAATCGGCAGGGCCGCCTCCCAGTCGGGGAAGCGACTGTCGTCGAACGTGAGGCACAGGACGCCATTCGCCGCTGCGGTCGCCGCCACGGCGGAGGAAAGGATCAGTGACATTGCGTACTTTGCGGACATCGTGGATGATTGCAGACAACGGTATCAATGCTAGCGTAGTTCACTTAACCGTGCAAGCGCTTCCCCTCGCCCGCTACTGGATGCGGTCGCCCCAGATCGCGAGGACGGCCTCGGTGCCGAGCGGCTCGATGCGCGCCGCGTCGTCGAGCGCCCTGCGCACGTCGATGCGCCCCGTGCCCTCGTGGCCGAGTTCGTCCAGATGGGCGACAACGGTCCGCTTCGGGCGGAACTTGCGGACGCAGTCGGCGATGTCGATGCCGTTGTGCGGGTGGCAGATCCACAGGTCCGGCTCGCGCGTCGGGTTGAGCATCCGCGTGTGGAAGGAATCGCCGGAGTGGTAGAGCGTCCAGTCGCCGACGGAGATTTCGAAGGCGGAGGTGAACTCCCGGAGGTAGTCGTTGTGGTCGGAGGGGGTGACGCGGATCGTGGCGTCGGCGATCTGCAGCGTCCGCTCGCCGCGCGAATAGCCGCCGGGCGTCGTGCCACGCTTGTGCGCGCCGTAGTTGCACATGAAGTTCGAGACGACCGTCTTGCGGTGGCGGTCCATCGTGGCGAGCAGCGCCTCGTCCACATGGTCGTCGTGGTTGTGGGTGACGAGCGCGAAGTCCAGGAGCTGCTCCGCCAGCAGCCCCTTGCGGTGCGCCAGGTCGATGGCGAAGACCGCCTTCGGCGTCTTCACGACGACGCCCATGTTGTACACCAGCCACACGGCCGGGGCACCGGTGACGGAGGTGGACTGCACCTCGGCCATCACCTTGTCGAACGCCTCGTCGTAGCGCTTCAGGCCGGGATAGTCGCGATGGGTCTGGCGAACGACGTTTTCGGGGCAGTCCGGGCCGGCGGCGCGGAAGAGCTCGTAGGCGGAGGGGGGCGTCGAATCGACGTCGCGCTGGAAGGCGGCGAGGCGGGCGGGCACGGCGTCGGGAGGTGGGGCGTCCTGCCGCACCGGCTCGCCTTCGGCGCGGCCGGAGGCCGCACATCCGAGGAAGGTCGCAGTCATGACCACAAGCAGACTCCGTTTCATGCCTACCGGACAATCAGCACAAACGCAGCGGGGGCCACGGAGGCGGAGACGGTTTTCACCGAGACGCCGCCGAGGTCGAAGGCGGGGCCGGCGGAGAACGAAACCGCCGCCGATTTGCCGCTTGTGGCCGAGCCGGAGAGCGCAGGCAGCAGCGCGTCAACCGTGGCGGCGGGAGCGGTGAAGACCGCGAGGCGGAAGGTATCGGACGGGAGGGAATTCGACGCGACGATGCGCACCGGGAGCGTGGCTCCGGCCGAGGAAAGACCGTTGGTGAGGACGACGCCGCGGGCGGAGAACTCCGGTGCCACCACGCCCAGCGCCGCCCCGGCGGCGAAGGAGAGCGCCACGCCGGCGGCGGCGTTTTCCGCCGCGAAAGCGAGCGTTCCGGCGGTGACGGAAAGGGTGGCGTCACTCGCGGGGGCAGAAGCGCCGCTGAGCGTCCACGTGCCGCCGCCGGTCTTGGCCACGGTTCCGCCGAGGAGCGTCTGCGAGGCGATGGAGAAACCGAGATTCGCGTCGACGTTCACCGTTGCGTTGGAGATGGTCACGCCGCGATTGGCATCCGCGACCGCGACGGAGACATTGGTGACGTTCACGCCGGCATTGGCGACGAGGAAGCCGTGCTGGAGGAACTCGGGGGGATTGCCGCCGAGTGCCGTGGCGCTCATCAGGTCCACGCCCAGGCGGGCGGCGCTGGCAGGGTACACCTCGATGGAGCCGTGGAAACTGGAGTTGTCGCCGCGAAGCTGCCAATCGACCGCGCCCGTTCCCTCGACGCCCAGAAGCAGGTTGCCCGCGCCGTGGAGGTTCGCGTTCACGACGCCCCAGCGGTGGGCGGCGCTGCCCTGGCTGAAGCGGATGCCCGCGTAGCCGCGCGTCGCGGTGGCGATGGTGATGTCGCCGGAAATTTCCTGTCGTTCGTCCGTGACGTTTCCCGGCTCGCATCCGCCGAGCTGGTGCTTGACGGAGTCGTAGAGCCGCAGGTCTTGGAAGAACAACTTCGTGCTTTGCTTGTTCATGAGAACCGTGCTGCCGGCCAGCGTTACCGAAGCGGCTTTGCAGGACCAGCTGGGGGTGAAGTAGCTGGCGTCCTTGGCCTGGAGGCGCCATGCGTTCCGCACGAGGTAGTTCGTCCCATGGTGGGGCAGGCCATCGCTCCAGTGCGTCGCCTTTTCGAAAAGCGTGGCCGTACCGGTCCCCGTCACCGTTTGCGTGACGGGTCCGTCCAAGGTCGAGAGTTTCACGGAAACCGTGACGAAGCCGTTGACGGGTTCGGAGACGGCGATTCCGCCGACGGGCTGACCGTAGCCGACGCCTGTCCAGTCGAAGAACACGCCAGAAAGATCGGTGTCTTCGGGCACAACGAGAAAAGGCAGCAGTCCGTCTTCGGGCATGGTGGCGGGAGAAGCCGCGAGTGCGACCTTGACGACCCCGGAAAGCGCGGCGGCGGTTCGCGCCTTGAGCGGAACGGTCGCCCCGGTGGCGGCGTCAGGGTAGAGGACGATGGTTCCGCCGGTGGTGGAGAAGGCGCCGGGGGCGGGAGTGGCGTCGGCGGAAAGGTGGAGTGTGCCTCCGTTCAGCGAGACGGCGTTACCGGAGGCGAACGAGACGCCGTTCGTGAGGGCGACAGCGCCGGTTTCGGCGATGTCGAGCGAAACCGTTTCGGAGAAGGAGCCCTCGAAGGCGAGGACACCGCCGCTGCCGGTCACGTTCAGCGTGCCGGTACCCGTGACGGGCCAGTCGATGCGGGTGCGGCCCTCGTTGGAAGACACATACCAGGTTCCGCCCTTCGTGCCGACCTCGATGCGGTAGTCGATGTCGCGGCCGTCGGCCTTTCCGTAGGCGAGTTCAAAGGAGGGATTGACGAACGTGCATTCGAAGCGGGCGCCTTCGCCGTTGAGGCAGAGCGAGGGGACGCGCACCCAATGGCCCGGCTGGTAGAAGACGTGGTCGCCGATTTCAAGGATGCCGGCGAACTCGCGGGAGGCGGCGCCGGTGTCGGTGAGGAACTTGGCTTCCTCCTTGGAGGGATAGTTATAGTTCTCGACGCGAACTCGTGTGCCCGCCGCGCCACGGAAGACGCAGTTCCAAGTGTTCGCGTTGGGGGCGCGGCCGATCAGGATAACGGCGGGGTGGCCGTTGTCGGCGACGACCGTCGCGGACGTGCCGATGAGCGACGTGTCCCCCGTCGTGTTGAACCGGACCTGCGCGTTGCCGGCGAGGCGGAGGTCGTTGATTGTCGTCGAGGTGGTGTTGACGAGGAGTAGCTTGCCGCCGGTCGCCTGGCTGGCGGGGTCGCCGACGGTGAGCGAGCGGCCGGGGAACGTGCTGGACGCAGTTGTCGGGGTGCGCGTCCACTCCCCTTCGGCCGTGATGGTCGTCATGTAGTCCTTTCCGGAGGAGGGTGCCTCGCCATCGGACCAGTACGACCCACCCGTGAACGAGGACGTTCCGGCGGCGTTCGACTTGATTTGCGTCACGTAGTCGGCGCGGACATTGCCGGCGAAAAGCGCGGCCGCGAGGCAGACCGCCGAAACGGCGAAGGCCGGAGCGGCGGCGAAGGCGAGGGACGCCGCGAACGCAGCGCAACGGGCGAAACGGAATCTTGTCTTCATGGTGAAGTCTCCTTTGTCCGGGCGGGCTGCACGGCGCAATCCGCCCGCGACGCAAACGAGTCTAGCACGTCCGCGCCTGAAAACCGGTCGTTTTGCCAACAATTTTGCCCGCTATAGAAGCGAGGCCATGTAGAGCGGCAGATGCGTGATGCCGTCCTTCTCCATCACGTCCTTGGCGTAGAGGATGAACGACTCGCCAAGACGGTCGCCGAACTTCGCGCGGAACTTGTCGAGCGAGGAATGGCGGGCGTAGTTGCGGCCGCTTTTCACTTCGACGGGGCAGATCCTGTCGCCACGACGGACCAGGAAGTCGATTTCCATCCGGTTGGCCGCAATCTCCAGATCGTATCGCGCATAGAAGAACAGCCGCCGCCCGGTCGCAGTCAGGGCCTGCGCCACGCTGTTCTCGATCACCATCCCCTCGTTGATTCCCAAATCCCCCAAATAGACCTCCTCGTACAGCGCCCCCTCGGTGAACGGACTGTCGCCAAGGGTCTGCGAAATCATCAGCCCCGTGTCGGCCGAATAGACCTTCATCGTCGAATCGTCCTCGGTGAGCGCCAGGGCGACGCCGGGGTCGGTCGCGTTGTAGGCGATGTTGGCGACCTTTGCGTCGGCAAGCCAAAGAAACGACGATTCGTAGGAGCGCCGCCGCGCGCCCTTTTCCAGCGCCGCCAGGGAAAAACGCTTCTCCTTCTTCGAAAGCTGCCCCGGAATTCCGTCGAAGATCCGCCGGACCTTGGGGGCGGACGCTCCGGCGAACTTGGCGATGTCGTCGTGGTAGAGCTTGAGAATCGACCTCTTCACGACATCCACGTCCCCGAAATTCCTCGTTTCCGCGTATTTGGCCACGGCCTGGGGCATCCCTCCGACGAGCAGGTATTCGCGGAAACGGCGCATCGCGGTTTCGTGGAAACTCTCGCCCATCGGGCTGCGCTTCGAATATGCCTCGGCAATCATGGGCCACGTGACCACGTCGCCCATGGCTTCGAGGAATTCCTCGAAGTCCATGGGATACATCCCCACGGCTTCCTCCTCGGACGGAATCGTGATGTTCCTGACGTTCCTGCGGAGCGAAATCAGGGATCCCGTCTCGATGTAGTCGTAGCGGCCGTCCGCGACGAGGGACTTCACGAGCTGCCGCGCCTGCGGGCAGCGCTGCACCTCGTCGAACACGATGAGCGAATCCCGTTCGTAAAGACGGACGTTGTAGGCGAAGCTCAGTTCCGCGAACAGCACGTTCAGGTCGTCGGGGTGGTTGCGGATCGCCGACAGCACCCTGCGGTTCGGTTTCGTGAAATCGACCATGACGACCGATTTGTATTCGCGCTTTCCGAACTCGCCGATGACAGTGGTCTTGCCCACCCGGCGCGCCCCCTCGACGAGAAGCGCCGTGCCGCCGCGGGAACGACGTTTCCATTCCAGCATCTTGTCGTAGATTTTACGCCTGAACACCATGTCGCGCTCCTTTGTTTCGTTGACGGGGCAATTATCGCAAATCCATCCGGGAAAGTCAAGGGCACTGCACGTTTTTAAGCATCATGCCGACGACAAAATCGCACGTTTTTAAGCATCGTGCATACAGCAAAAGTGCACATTTTTAAGCATTAACCTCACCGTCTGCGCCGCTTGCGCCATTCGCGCATGGACATCCCGGTGCGCCGGCGGAAGAGGTGGCGCAGCTCGATTTCCGAGCCGAAGCCGCACATCCCGGCAATCGCGTCGATGGCCGTGTCGGTTCCGGAAAGCAGTGCCTCGACCTGCTGGAAACGCACATGCTGGATTTCGTCGAGGATGCTGTGCCCCGTCGCCTCGCGAAAGCGCTTTTCGAGGAGCCAGCGCGAGCAGCGGAAGCGCTTCGCGAGGGCGGCGGCGGTGAGGCCGTCGCAGGCCTCGCGCCGGATCGCCTCCACGGCGTCCAGCACCCATGGCTCGCGCCGCCCGCGGCCGCCGGTGCTTCGGCGCCGGATGACAAGGAGCGGGCCGTATGAAATTGTAACGGTTGAGTTTTTTGCCACAAAGGGCACAGAGTTCCCAATATCTTTTTCCTTCTTTGTGTCCTTTGTGGCTAAAGATTGTTCCGCAGCCTTCTTTGCGCCCATCATCTCCCCGAGCAATCTCGCGGCGAGGAATCCCCCGCTCTCGAAATCCATCGGGATGCTGGAAAGGGATGGCGAAACCGTTTCGCAGAGCGCGGAGTCGTTGTCGACGCCGACGAGCGTAAGATCGCGCGGGATGGAACGACCTGCGGCCTTCGCCGCGCGGGCGATGGAGGCCGCGGTGGCGTCGTTCACGGCGAAAACGGCGGTACGCGGCGGCAGCTCCGCAATCCATTCCCGGAGACGCGCATCCGGCTCGTCCCCTCCCCTGCCCCAATCCACGAGACAGAGGCAGCGCCTCCGCTCCTTTCGGCAAAGCGCACGGAAGGCCGCGACGCGGGCGTTCGACCAAATCCCGTCCGGCATCGCGGAATCTGATAGCCCCACGGCCGCGAAGCCGTCGGGGTTCCCGGACGAAAGCTCCCGGAACGCGGCGGCGGCGACGCTGCCGTTGTCCACGGCCACGCGCGCGATCCGCCGCCCGCGCGGAACGGACAGGCAGTTCATGAACACCGCCGGGACGCGCCCGAAGGCGGCCGGGGGAAGGTCCGGCGGCCCGTTGGAGCATTCCACGATGCAGCCGACCGGCCGTTTCTCCGCCAGAATCACCGACAGGCCCTTCCCGTGCGCGACGCGGTAGTTGACCGACTCCGCCGTCCAGCCGCGCATCGCCGCGTAGCGGGAAATGCCGGAAAAGACCGCATCGTGGACGGCGATGCCGCTGATGTGTCCCAGATACAATATGTTCAAGCGCCCCGGCGCAGAATTCGCCTTGTTAAGGGAGACACCCTTCATATATATGGTGTAGGCCATGGTTTCGCTTTGCCTCCCCTGTTTTTCAGGCGCTCCGCCTCCCGGTGCAGAACAGCGGCGTACTTCGCTCGCCGGTGCCGAACATCACCGGCTTGGCCCCCGCCTTCCCCGTCCGGCTGTATTCGCCTATCCTCGCCTTCACGAAGTCCTTCGAACCGAAGGCCATCCCCCTGGAGATGTTCCTGTCCTTCAGGCGCATCTCCCTTAGCTTGATCCTCACCACGGCGCCGCCATGCCCTGGCG
>JAFWPM010000003.1 GCA_017509565.1 Kiritimatiellia bacterium
CGAATGTCGGCGCGGCATGGGCTGTGCCGGCAATTTTTTCACCAAGCATCCGCGCGGCGAGGTAGCCCGAAAGCTCAAAGTCGATTTTTACGGACGAAATTTCCTGCGATGAGGCGTCGCCCGCAGCCGATTCGGCGCCGTCGGCGCCTAGCAGTGTCGCGGACTTCGGGATTGGCCGTCGGGCGGCGGCGAAAGCGCGCGCGACCTCCGCCGCGCAGTAGTCGTCGATCGCGAACACTGCGCAATGGTCGGGCAGCGCGGCCGCCCATGACACAAGCCGCGCATGGCGCCCCCCCTCCCCTTCCCCGCGCCTCTCCGGGAAGGCGGCGCACGGCCTTCCCGCGCCGGCGCACACCGCCATGAAGGCCGCAATGCGGTCGCGCGCCCATTTCGACCAGCGGGCCGGAAAATGCGAGACTACCGCAAATGACGGCGGAAGCCCCGTCGAGAGTTCGCGGAAGGCCGCCTGCGCCACCGCGCCCTCGTCGCATGACACCGTCGCGACGCCGCGCCAATCCACGCTGTCTGGCGGGTCGAAGTACACAACCGGCATCCTGCGGAAAAAGGACGGCGGGAGCAGCCCGGGAACCTGGTGGCATTCGACGACGGCCCCGACGGCGCGCATTTCCGCCAGCCTCGCGCGGAGCGCCTTCCTGTCGGTCATCGCGTCCGGCGATATCGTCTCGACCCGCCACGAACGCGACCACGCGAAGCGCCTTATGCCGTCAAGGCGGCGGCAGCGCAGCGGGACAATGTCGCGGTGGCCGATGTAGGCTATGGCCGGGACTTCGGGCATTCGCTTTCCGGCCCCTCCGCGTCCCCCGCTGGCGGGGGTCCCTGCTCGCCGCCATGGTCGAACGCCCTTACCTCGGACGGCATCCGGCCAAACAGGAGCCCCTGGATGAAGCGGATTCCGTACCAGAAGTGCGTGGCGGAAATCCCGGCCCACACGGCCAGCCAGTCGCACGGGTTCCGGTGGAAGGCTGCGGCGAACGTGAGCGCGGCGTACGCCGCAAGCGCGCCCAGGTATGCGGGGCGCAGCGCCGGCGCCAGGCATGACGCGGGCAGCCCCGCCACGACGCCAACCACGAATAGCGACGGCACCATGTAGGACACCCTAAGCGATGTCTTGGGGAAGCGCCGCGCGAAGAACCCGCGGTGCAGCGCATAGCGCCCGACCTGCCTCAGGTGCGGGCCGAAGAGCGGGCGGCGGTGGTGGCGGACTACGGCAAAGGGGTCGTACACTATCTGGTAGCCGGCGTTTACGATGTCGAGACAGAGGATCGTGTCCTCGCCAGGCCAGTAGCGGGTGCTGTATCCGCCGATTCTTTCAAGAAGCCCCTTGCGCACAAGAAGGTTGCAGCTCGGCAGATCGTCCACGACGCGGATGCGGTCCTGCGTGTAGCGGAAGCGCGCGGGGCCGGAAACAAGCGGCGAGGCGTAGACGTCGCCGCCAAGTCGCGCGAGGCGGCTGTCCCCGGGCGGGGTCACGGCCGGACCGCCAGACGCCCCGACTCCGGCTTCCGAGAAGTGGCGCACCGCCTGCGCCAGCCACTGCGGCTCCGGAGCCGCGTCGTCGTCGAGAAAGGCAACAATGTCCCCGCAGGCCTCGCGTATCCCGATGTTGCGCTTTTCCGCCGGGCGCACCTTCCCCGTCGGCAGGACGCGCAGCCCGATGCCCTCCGGACCATCCAGGTCGATCTGCCCGTCGGGCAGGACTATCGTCTCGAAGGCGCGGAATTTCTGCGCGGCAATTCCGGCGAGCGCCTCCCGGAGGTACGTCGAGTCGCCGGGACAGGCGATCACCACGGAAACCTTCGGCGGAGGGTCCGGAATGCCCGACAGCCTTACATGGCGGTAATAGCGCATCAGGCGCAGGCGGTAGAAGATGGCGAGCGTGTCCGTCAGGACCTGCCTGACGTTCTCCAGCGTCAGCGACCCGCGCTTGCTGCCGTATTCCATCCTGATCGGGGCCTCGGCTATGCGGTAGCCGGCGTCGTGCGCGATCGCGAGGAGTTCGACGTCGAACGCGAAGCGCTTTACGAGCATCCTGTCGAATGCCCACTTGATCGCCTCGCGCCGGAAGAGCTTCATGCCCACCTGCGTGTCCGTGACCGGAAGGCCGGTGAGCAGCCTTACGATACCGTAGTAGACGCGGCTCGCGACGCGCCTTGAAAGGGGGTAGTCGATTTTTGAATCTGGATGGCGCTTGGAGCCTATTACGATGTCCGCCCCGGTCTCGCGCATTGTCCTGAGGAATGCCGGGAGCATTTCCGGCGCAAGGTCGAGGTCACCGTCAAGCAGGAGAACGAGATCCCCGCGCGACGCCCCGACTCCAACGCGAAGCGCCTCGCCCTTGCCCACGTTCCCGGGCAGAATCACTGGGTTCAGTATTCCCGCGCGGCCTTCGGCGGCGAAGCCTTCCGCGACATCGCGTAGGATTGCGTCGGTGCCGTCGCCGCTGCCATCGTCCACCGGGACGATTTCATGGCCGATTTCCTGCTCCGAAAGCGTACTGTCAACGCGCCGTATGTTGGCCGCGATCTGCCCCGCCAGACGGAACGAGGGCATGACCACGCTGATGAAGGGCGCGCGGCCGCCTCCTGTGGCTTTTTGTTCGCCTGTCGCCATTGGCTGGTGCAAGGGCGCCTGCGGCGCCAATTGGCGCTATCGCTTCTTGCGGAGGTCCAGGACGCGGTTGATCTTGCCCTCGCTTCTCGGCAGCGTGTTAGGCTCCGCAAGCGTAATGCGCGCGTTGATGTTGATTATGTGCTGTATTGCCGCGCCTATGCGCTTGCGAAGCGCCTCAAGCGACTTGATGTCGTCGCTGAGCGTTTCAGGCGAGACCTCCACCTTGACTTCAAGGGTGTCGAGGTCGCCGGCCTTGTCAACGACAATCTGGTAGTGCGGAAGAACCTTGTCCACGGTGAGCAGGCCACTCTCGATCTGAGACGGGAAGACATTGACGCCGCGGATGATGAGCATGTCGTCGCTGCGGGCGCTGACACGCTGTATCCGGCGCATCGTGCGGCCGCACTTGCAGACGTCGGGGACGATGCGGGAGAGGTCGCGGGTGCGGTAGCGGAGCATCGGGGTCCCGGTGCGGTCGAGCGTCGTGAACACAAGCTCGCCGGCCTCTCCGTCCGGCAGCGGCTCAAGCGTCTCCGGGTCGATGATTTCAGGGTAGAAGTGGTCTTCGAAGACATGGAGGCCGCAACGGTACTGGCAGTCGCCGGCGACGCCAGGGCCTGAAATCTCCGTCAGCCCGTAGATGTCGTGCGCGACGATTCCGGTCAAGTCCTCGATCTTCTGGCGCATCTCCTCCGTCCACGGCTCCGCGCCGAATATCCCGTGCTTGAGCTTCGTGTCGCGGCGGAAGTCCATGCCGGCCTTGAGGCCCTCGTCAATCAGGTGCAGGAAATAGCTCGGGGTGCAGGCTATGGCCGTTACGCCAAGGTCGCGCATGAGCATCAGCTGGCGCTCGGTGTTGCCGCCGGAGGTGGGGAGGACGGCGCAGCCGAGCCCCTCGCCCGCGTAGTGGGCGCCAAGCCCGCCGGTGAAGAGGCCGTACCCGTAGGAGACCTGCATCACGTCGTGGGAGCGGATGCCGAACATCGCCATCGCCCTCATCGCCCCGTTGCGCCAGACCTCGATGTCGTTGGCGGTGTTGGTGATGACTATCGGCTTGCCGGTGGTGCCCGAGGAGCAGTGGAAGCGGACGACCTCGTTCATGTCGGCGGCGTTGAGCCCAAGGGGGTATTCGTCGCGGAGGTCGGTCTTTTTCATGAACGGCAGGAGCCTTATGTCCGCGAGCGTCTTGATGTGCTCCGGGCGGACTCCCCTCTCGTCCATGCGCCTGCGGGTCAGCGGGACTCGCTCGTAGCAAAGCTTTACAGTCGACTTCAGGCGGTGAAGCTGCATTGCGGCGAGTTCAGCGCGGGGCATGAAGTCAAGGGCC
>JAFWPM010000196.1 GCA_017509565.1 Kiritimatiellia bacterium
CAAGGTGGACCCCGTCAAAAAAACCGGCCGCAACTGAGGCCCTCGCCCCGGTTGCGGCCTTATCCATGCGCGAGCGGACAATCTGGAAGTTTTCCGCCATCGCCATTTTGGATAGCGCGCTAGAGCTTAACGCGGACGCCGACAATCAGCGAGACGTCGTTCTTCTCGTTGCCGTCGGCCGGGAGGCTGTTGTACTTGTCCTTGAGGGTGACGTGGAGGCTCAGGTTGTCGGCAAGCGGGCTCTCGACGCCGCATTCGGCGTTGACGAGGTACTTGTCGGAATCGTCGATGGCCGGGAGGTATTCGACAGATTCCCATATCTTGGCGCCCTTGCCGAGCTTCTTCTCGACGCGCTCGCCGAGGCGGAGCATCGTGTAGTATTCGGTCTCGCCATCGGTCTTCTCCCACATCGGGGCGATGCCGAGTTCGAGGGCGAAGCCGAAGTCGTCGGTCTTGACGACATCCCAGACGACGCCGGGGCCGACCATGAAGCGGTAGTCGATGTCGGCTATTTCGTCCCTGAAGGCCGAAGCGTCAAAGTAGGCGGAGAAGGGTTCGGCGACGGGGATGATGACCTTGCCCTTGAGTTCGCCGTTCTTGGCCGTCGTCTTCTTGCTCTTGCGGGTCGAAGTGTTGCCCTCGGAGTCCGTGACCGTGTTTTCAGTCGTGGTGCGCGTCACGGTGCCGTTGGCGCCGAGGATGTATTCGTACCCGTCCTTGACGTTCTTGAAGTCGAACGCGAGGTTGGCCGACTCGTCCTCGGTGTTGCCGTCGTTGAGCGTACCGCCGAAGGTGACGGAGGTTTCGGGGTATTCGGACGCCTCGCCGTCGGCGAGGGCTGCGGTGCATGCGAGCGCGGCCGCGGAGGCCGCGAGTGTTGTCAGTGTCTTGAGGTTCATTTTTACTCCAGTGAAGATTGGATGGTGGTGGACGGGTCCGGCTAGAGGAGGGTCACGCCGCGCGGCTTCGCGACGATTTCGCCGATGACGGAGGCCTGGGTCCGCGTTGCCTTGAGGATTTCCAGGGCCTTGGCCGCCTTGTTCCTGTCAACGATGAGCAGGAAGCCGACGCCCATGTTGAAGACGCGGTACATTTCGTCGTGGGCGACCTTGCCGACGCGCTCGATGAATTCGAAGATTGGCGGGATCTTCCAGGCATTGCGGTCGATGACGGCGTGGCACTTGGTGGGAAGGACGCGGGGGATGTTGTCCGGGAAGCCGCCGCCAGTTATGTGGGCCATGCCGTTAATCGGCATCTTCGCAAGCACGGCCTTGACCGGCTTGAGGAAGCTGCGGTGCGTCGCCAGGAGCGCGTCTGAAATCTTTGTCCTCGTGCCAGGCAGGAAGTCGTTGACGGTAAGGCCGCAGACATCGAAGATGACGCGGCGCGCCAGGGTGTATCCGTTAGTCTGGAGGCCGCCGGAGGCGAGGCCGATGATGACGTTGCCTGGCTTTATCTTCTCGCCCGTTATGATTTTCGACTTCCTGACCGCGCCGACGATGGTGCCAACCAGGTCGTATTCGCCTTGCGGGTAGACGCCGGGGAGCTCGGCGGTTTCGCCGCCGAGGAGGGCGCATCCATTGGCGCGGCATCCGCGGACGAGACCTGAGACAATGTCGTGGAACATGGCCCCGTTGAACTGCGACGCCCCCACGTAGTCCAGGAAGAAGAGAGGCTCGGCGCCCTGCACGAGAATGTCGTTCACGCAGTGGTTGACGAGATCCTCGCCCACGGTCGCGTGGCGCTTCGCGAGGCAGGCGACCTTGAGCTTCGTGCCGACCCCGTCGGTCGATCCGACAAGGAGGTAGTCGGCGCCGGGCGACTTGAAAAGTCCGCCGAAGTTGCCTATTCCGCCAACCGAGCCCTTTGTGGCCGTCGTCGAAACCATCTTCTTGATGGACTGGATGCCCTGCATCTTTGAGTCAATGTCCACTCCGGCGCTTGCGTAGGCGGAGTTCTTTGCCGCCAGCTGCGCGGCGGCTATTTCCTTTTTGGTTGAATGGCGCTTTGGCGGCTCGGCGGCCTTCGCCACAGGCTTTTTAGCAGTCATCTGTCAATTTCCCCGAAGAATGTTTCGACTCGAAAGTTAGGCTTCCATCATATCAAAAAGTGGCGTGTTCTGCAAAAACAACCGATTTTTGGTAATATGGAAAGTGCATTTTTAAACTGAATCTTTTGGGAACCGGCGCTATGATCAAGGAAAAGGCGATTGAGATTTGGAGCTTCTTCCGCTCCGCAGGTGTGTTGCAGGCCGTAGTTGACGCCAAGGCTTTCAGGTGTCTCAAGGAGCTGCCCAACGAAAACTGGGCCGTTCTGAGCTGCCCGACCGACGGGCTCAACTTCGACGCCAGGACGCTTGGCTTCATTGACGGTAACCACGACGGGCACATTCGGGTCGAGGAAGTCCTCGGGGCGATCGCGTGGATGGAGAGCCGCGTGGCCGACATGGCCGACCTGCTGGGCGAAAAGGACGAAATCGCCTTCGCCGCATTTGCCGACACTCCCGAAGGCCACGCCCTCGCCGAGGCCGCTAAGTCCGCGATGAAGTCGATGGGCAAGGATGGCGCCGACAAGATCACGCTCGCCGATGTCCTTGAACGCTCGGCATCCTTCAAGGCCGCCCCTTTCAACGGGGATGGCGTCCTCGTCCCTGCCGCGGCCGCGGGCAAGTCCGCCGCGCTCCTCGCCGACATCCTCTCCTCGACGGGCGGCGTTGCCGACCGCAGCGGCGAAAATGGCGTCGACAAGGCCTCGCTGGACGCCTTCCTCGCCTCCTGCCGCGCATGGCTGGCGTGGATTGACGCCGGCGCGAAGGGCGGCTCGGCCGTCATGCCGCTTGGCGGCGCAACGGATGCGGCCGCCGGGGCGCTCGACGCGGTCCGCGCCAAAATCGACGACTACTTCGAGCGCTGCTCGCTGATAGCCTTCGACGGCGCGGCCTCCGCGCCGCTTAACAGTTCGGAGAGCGACTACGCGGCCATCGGCTTGGGCAACGTCGCGGCAAATGCCGCCGCCCTGGAGGCGCTGCCGCTGGCCAAGGCCGGCGTGGGCCGTCCCCTGCCGCTTGGAGACGGCGTCAACCCGCAGTGGCGCGGGAAGGTGGCGGATTTCGCCGCCAAGGTCGTTTCGCCAATCCTCGGCGAACGCGCCGAACTCACCGCCGGGGAATGGCGCAAGGTCAAGGATGCGTTCGCCCCCTACATCGCGTGGAAGACGTCGCTCTCCGACGCCGACGCCAAGGTCGCCTCGCTTGGCGAGAAGCGCGTCCGCGAAATCGTCGCGGACGAAAAGGCCGTCGCCGAAATCGAGGAGCTCATCGCCAAGGATCTTTCCTTCTCGGCGGAGATTGACCAGCTTGAAGACCTCGAAAAGCTGCTTCGCTACCACGCCAACCTGAACCGCTTCCTCAACAACTTCGTCAACTTCTCCGACTACTACAACCCCGACCGCCCGGAGATATACCGCGCGGGCCGCCTCTACATCGACGGCCGCGTCTGCCGCGAATGCGTGTACGTAGCCGACGCCGGCGCGCATTCGACCCTCGCCGCCTCCAGCAAGATGTTCCTTGCGTACTGCAAGATCACGCGCCCGCAGACAGGCGCCACGCGCACCATCTGCGCCGCCGTGACGGCCGGCTTCTCCTCGACTCTCTGGGTGGGCCGCAACGGCATTTTCTACGATGAGCAGGACAACGACTGGAACGCCGTTATCATCAAGATATGCGAGTGCCAGACGAGCCTCAAGGAGGCCTTCTGGGCCCCGTGGCTGAAAATCAGCGACCTCATCAGCGACCAAATCAAGAAGCTGCTCTCCTCAAAGGAGACGGCGATGATGTCCGCCGCGACTACGAAGGTCGCCGTCATTGGCGAGGAGGCTCCGCCCCCGGCGGCGGAGCCCAAGCGCGACGGCGCCGCCATGGCCTCGTCCGTCGCCGCGATCGGCATTGCCGTCGGCATCATCGGATCCGCGATCGGCGGGCTTGTCTCCGCGCTCAAGGGCATATCCTTCTGGTACGGGGTCCTTGGCGTCGCGGCCATCATACTCGCCGTGTCGGGCCCGTCCGTCCTCCTCGCCTGGTTCAAGCTCCGCTCGCGCGACTTCGCGCCGGTCCTCAACGCCTGCGGCTGGGCGATTAACAAGAAGATGCTCATGCCAATGCGCCTGTCCCGCGTCTTTACCCACGAGGCGGTCATCCCGGTCGGCTCGAACATCAGCATGGACGACCCCTACGTCGAAAAGCACTTCTGGCGCAACGCGCTCATCACCGTCGCCGTACTCGCGGCCCTCGCCTTCTGGGTCTGGCGCTGGCACAGCGAGTGGCTGCCCGAGCAGCTCCGCCGCCAGGCGCCAGCCGCCGAAGTGGAGCCGTCCGGCACCGGCGCGGCGGAATGCGGCGAAGAGGCCGCGGAGGCCGCCGGCGACGCGGCGGCGAATACCGCGCCGGAAGCCGCCGAAGGCTGAAACGCCGCTTCCGCAATTCACCCGCACCCGCAACCACGACACTTTGAAACACCCAAATGCCAGGTCCCGATTCAGGCTTTGACTTCCGCTACGCGGTGATGAACACCGAAGTCATCGTGGCTCCCAAAAAGAGCATCGAGACTTTCGGCAACACCATTATCAACTATTCGCTCGTCTCCGAGCTGATGGACGACGCCACGCGCGTCCGCATCCGCGAGGGGCGGATGCAGGCATCGAAGCCCCAGATAATCATGCCGACATCGCTTGCCGGCTTCATGACCGAGGGGTTCGGCGAGGAAGCGCGCGAATACCTGTCATGGCTCCGGGAGCACGAGGACGACATCCGCATCCTCCAGTATGGCTACTCCCTAAAGCAGGAGGCGTTCAGCGAGGAGATCGTGGCAGGCCCAATCGATGCCGTGATCGACAGGGTGAAGAAGGGCGTCGCCGGCAGAAGCGACCCCTTCAGCGCAGTTGTCAAGGGCGTTGACAGCCTGTGGGACGTGTGCCTTGTCCGCCTTTTCTGGGTTGTCACGCGCGCCTCCGTCGAGGACAACGTCCGCGAGCTTGCCGAGCACAAGCTTTTCGAGAGGGAGGATGGCATTCCGGTTGGAATCCGCCAGGAGATCGAGGGCGCCTTCGCGGCGGCGAAGAGCAACCCGTCGCGTGTCCGCGAGCTTGGCGTCCTTCTCAAGCGCCATGGCCTTTTCGAGCGCTACCAGGACAGGTTTTTCGCGCTCGTCCGCCGCTAGGCGGGACTTCGCGGTGTGTGCATGGACTGCGAGGGGGGGGAATCATTCGCGGGCCATGCGCCGCGGCCCGCATCGCCATCCGACGACCCGGATGCGGCCCTCATGCTGGCCGCCGCCGGAGGCGACGATGCGGCCTTTGCCGCCATTGTCGGAAAATTCCAGCGACCGCTGATGAACTTTTTCCACCGCATGGGCGTTAACATGGTTGATGCAGAGGAACTGGCGCAGCTGACCTTCATCAAGCTCTACCGGAGCCGCAAGTCATACCGCCCTTCGGCCAAGTTCACGACCTGGCTCTACTTCCTCGCGCGCCAGGTCCGCGTCGACGACGTCCGAAGCCGCATCCGCGGCGAGCGCCTTCGGCGCGGGCTCAAGGCCGAGGAGGAGGCATTTGAGGCCGCGCCGCGCCAGTCCCCGCAGTTCGGGCTGCGCGACGATCTCCAGCGCGCGCTGGACAGCCTGGACGCGGCGCATCGCGACGTCGTCGTCCTCGGCATGGTCCAGGAACTCCCCTACGACGAGGTGTCCGGGATTCTGGGCATACCTGTCGGGACGGTGAAGTCGAGAATGCACAACGCTCTCAAACGACTAAGGGAATTTCTCGAAAAATGAAGACCGTCACTATCGATGCCGTGGAAATGCGCGACCGGGCTGAATGGGCGGACATTGTGGCAAGGCACGGCCTTTCCCCGATGGCCGCGCCGGAGTTGCCGCGCTTCGCGGCAAAAACCCTTCTTCGCGCCCGCAGCGCCGAATGCGGCGCCGCGCAAGCAAGGCTGCGCATTGCCAGGCGGTTGTCGCTGGCCGCCTCCGCCGCTGCCGCCTGCCTCGTCGTTGCCACCTTGGTCTTCAGCGACGTCCGGGCCACTGGAGGGCACGCCCGCAGAGGGGCCGTCGGGCTGCTTGCCGTCCGCCAGTCCCCCGACGGGACATGGCCGACCATGTCAGGCGACGCATTCGCGCCCGCCCTTACCGCCCTCGGCGCCGTTGCCGCGATGCATGGCGGCGATGGCCCCGCCGCCGGTGTCGCAAGGAGGGCCGTGGAGGCTCTTGAGTCGATGCAGAATCCCGACGGCTCCTTCGGCGCAGCACGCCAGCATCTGCTTTACAATCACGCCTTCGCCACATTCGCGCTCCTTGAGGATGCCGCCCGGTCGGGGAAGGGGATCACGCCGGCTCTTTCAAGGGCCCTTGCATTCTCCGTAGCCAGCCAGACCCCTTACGCGACCTGGGACTACCTTCCCGGCGGCCGTGGCGACGACGCCCTCACTGTCTGGCAGCTTGGCATTCTCGCAAAGGCCCGCGGCCTTGGATGGAATGACTCCCGAGGCGCGCTGCGGCGCGGCGTCGCCGCACTGGGCCGCAGGAGCGCGGTTTCGCCCCTGGACTACCGGCTCGCCTTTGGACGGGAAAACCAGCCAGAGGCGGGGGGGCTGGCCCTCACGCGCCTGGCTTCTTCGGAACTCGCGCGGTGGCTTGGGGAAGTCCCCGCCCATGGGCGGCTGGCGGAATCCCTTGCCGCGTCCCTTGGAACCGCGCCCGGCGCGGCCGGCGCCGGCGACGATGTGTTCCGGGCAATACTCGCGCTGCTTGACTAGCGCCCAGGCGGCTGCCCAAGCGCCAGCCTTGCGCGGCAAATCCCGCCCCCGCCCATCAATGCCGCAGTCACGTAGAGGCCGGACGGGAAGCGAGGCAGCAGGTTCGACACCGTTGACGCGGCGGCGGCCACTTCAGGGTCGAAGGCGTCGCGCGAGAAAGATGCCGCTACGCCAATCGCCTGGGCGATTGCCCGCGCCTCGCGCATGAAGATGTCGAAGTCGATGAAGGCAAAGGCCGACGGCTCCAGGCCCGCGACACTGGCAAAGGCGTCCTTCCACGAGTAGGGCGGGGGTGGCGCTGCATGCCTCTGCTGGCGCAGGCTCGCCGCCGAGGAGCACAGCGCGTCCTGCCTGCACAGGGCGAAGGTCGAGCGAAGCTGCTTGGGAAGAAGTGGGCGGAGCGCGGCCCTCATGGTGGCTTCATCCAGCGCAATGCCAGGTATGGAAACCGTCAGGGCTGGCACCGCGAAGAGGAACAGCTGAGCACCGTAGGGCGCCGTCGTCATGTAGGCCGCGGCATCCTCGGACGAGGCCTTGCCGCCGCGGCATCCGAGAAATGGAATCGCCCTCGCCGCGGCGAACCGCGAAGGGAGAAGCGCAAATGCAAAGGCGTGCGCCGAGGCCAGCGCCATGGCTGTCGAGTTTATGCCAGCGACCTTCTGCGACATCAGTTCGCGCAGGTTGGCGTCGCGCTCAAGGATCGGAAGCGAGGCGTCAACCTGAAGGGCGGTTCCGGGCATTGACAGGTCAATTGCTATCTCGCGGTCGAAGCCAGGAAGCGTAAGCGCGCCGGGGAGGACGACAATCCTGTGTCCGGCGGTTTCGGGAAGCCCATGGTGCAGCTTTTCGCGGAAGCCTCCGCCGTTGCGCGCGCTTGCAACCATGTCGTCCATGTGAATCGGGTGGTCTGAGAGCTTCGCGGCCAGGACCCCCCTGTCGAGGACGATTGAAAGGATTAGCTTGGGGGCGTCGGGGTCGTCCTCGTCGGTGAGGTCGATGAAGTGGACGCCATCGGGGCTTTTCTGGATTCTGCCAAGCCCCGGCACCCAGCGAATTGCCCAGAAAAGGCGGAGCAGGGGACCCCGGCGACCGGCGGGGGATGCCGCGGCGGCGTAGTGGCGGCCGTCGTCGCCGACGTAGACGGCTGTCGCAAGCTCGTCCCCGATTGCTAGGAGGAAGGTCCAGAAGGCGCCGCTCTCGCGCGCCATCTTTTCCGCCTCCTCGCCGAATGATGCGAGGACGGAGGCGATTGCCGGGTGGCGCAGCTGTTTTTTCCAGGTCGAGCGCAGGGCTGGATGGGTGCCGACCGCGACGGCGCCGTCAGGCATATACGCGAATGCATCGACCTTTTTCGGGGGGAGGGCCGCAAGTGCGGCGAGTATGGCGCAAATGGCCAGCGCAATGTACCGACGCCTGGGCATAGGATTCCGCATTGATTTTGAAATGGAGCGGGCGAAGGGAATCGAACCCTCGTGTGAAGCTTGGGAAGCTCCTATTCTGCCATTGAATTACGCCCGCATTAAGCGAAAATTCAGATAATATTTTATATTTGATTGCCGCAAAAGTCAAGGTTTTTTCGTCGCCGGGCGTGGAAACGGCGTCCCGCGCGGCAGCGCATGCCGGTTTTTGGCGGGATCCGCCAGGCGGCTTCCGGCAGCCGGAAAATGCCCTTGCCCCGCGAATGTCCGGCACGGCCTGCCCCATGCCTTCGCATACCCAATGCCGCCTGCCATTCGCAGACATTTGATTCCCCGGCTTTTTTTTGATAGTCTCAATACATCGCTTCAACTACCAACCAATATTTACGGCAGGCCATTGACATGACTGACTTCGAAAAACTTGGAGTATTCTATCTCGGCGCGGAAAAGGGCGGGGGAGACGCCCCGCTCCTCTACAAGTCCAACCACCTGACAACCCATGGCATGATTGTCGGCATGACGGGTTCCGGCAAAACGGGCCTTGCCATCGACCTCATCGAGGAGGCTGCAATCGACGGCATCCCGTCGGTTCTCATCGATCCAAAGGGCGACCTCGCCGACATCCTGCTGCAGTTCCCAAATCTGTCGCCGGCGGACTTCCTGCCATACATCGACGCCGCGGAGGCCAGGCGCGCCGGCGTTTCCACCGAAGAACTCGCGACGAAGACGGCCTCGCAGTGGCGGGACGGCCTCGCCACCTGGGGGCAGGGGCCCGACCGCATTCGGCTTCTCGGCAAGTCCGCCGACTTCGCCGTCTACACCCCCGGCGACGTCCGCGGGCGTCCCATCCAGCTGCTCGGGACTTACAATGTCCCGGCGGGGGCGGACGAGGCGACGCTCCGCGACATGGTCACGAACGACGTGGCCGGGCTCCTCGGCCTCGTCGGCATTGCCGGCGATCCCGTCCAGTCGCGCGAACACATCCTCCTGGCGTCCATCTTCTACCATGAGTGGAAGGCCGGCCGGAACATCGACCTGCCGTCCATCATAAACTTCGTCATCACCCCGCCCTTTGCGAAAATCGGGGTCTTCCCGGTAGAGAGCTTCTATCCCGCAAAGGACAGGATGAAGCTCGCCATGTCACTTAACGGCCTGGTGGCCTCGCCTTCCTTCTCGGCATGGAGGGAAGGGGAGCCGCTCGACATCCAGTCGCTGCTGTGGACGGCCGACGGCCGCCCGCGCGTTTCCGTCCTCTCCATCGCCCACCTCTCCGATGCCGAAAGGATGTTCTTCGTCTCGGCCGTCCTCAACGCGGCAATCGCATGGATGCGCAGGCAGTCCGGAACCGGCAGTCTGCGCGCCCTCCTCTACATGGATGAAATTTTCGGCTACTTCCCGCCAAACGGGAACCCGCCCTCGAAGCGCCCGATGCTCACGCTCCTCAAGCAGGCGCGCGCATTCGGCCTTGGCATCGTCCTCTCCACGCAGAATCCGGTCGACCTTGACTACAAGGGGCTCTCCAACTGCGGAACCTGGTTTGTCGGCCGCCTTCAGACCGAGCGCGACAAGAACCGCATTCTCGACGGACTCGAAAGCGTCGCCGCAGAGAACGGCAAGGGCTTCGACCGAGCCGCGATGGACAAGCTCGTCTCCGGTCTTGGCAAGCGCATGTTCCTGATGCGCGACGCCGCCGACGACGCTCCCGTCCTCTTTGAAACGCGCTGGGCGCTTTCCTATCTCGCAGGGCCGCTCACGCTTTCCCAGATTCACGCCCTGGGCGCGTCCTGCGCCGCAGTCGCAGGGGAGGGGACGCCACCCGCCGGGATGCCCTCGCCCTTCGACGTCGAGGCCGCCGGCGCCATGCCTTCGCCATTTGACTTGGCGGATGCCGAAGCCCCAGCGCCTGCCATCGCCGCCGCACCTGAAGCCGCGCCGGAGCAGCCCGGCGTCCGCTACGCATCGGTTCGCCTGCATTTCGCCGACGCGAAGTCGGCGACCGACATTTGGACATCGAAGACTTTCCGCGCTACAGTCCCGGCCGACGGCGAGCCTGACTGGTTCTCGGCCGAAATAATCGACGGGCCGATTCCGGCCGACGCCCCGGCAAAGGGCTTCGTGGAACCCAAGTCCGAACTGCGCTGGAAGCGCGAACTTGTCTCAGCGGCCTACCAGCGCTGCACCCTCGAAAGCTTCCGCGACCCGGAGTTGAAGCTCGTCTCCAGGCCGGGCGAGTCAGAGGCGGACTTCAGGCTGCGCGCGGCGCAGGCGCGCCGCGAACGCCGCGACGCCGCCGTGGCCAAGCTTGAAGGGCTTTACAATCTCAGGATCCAGCGCCTCGATGACAAAATCCGCATGGCCGACGACCGCGTTACCCGCGAGAAAAACATGGCCAGGCAGCGCCTTGCGTCAACGACGATTTGGGGGGCGATCGCCGCGCTTTCGATTTTCGGCGGCCGTCGCAACAGCCTCAGCGGCATTGGACGGATAGGCAGCACGGCCCGCGGCGCCTCGGCCTACGGGAAAAAACGCGGCGATGTCGCCATGGCGGAAAACAACCGCGAGGTTCTCATCGAGCGGCGCAAGGAACTCGAGGCGGAGTTCGCGCAGGAACTCGAACGGGTGCGGGTTGAAGTCGCGCCGTCCGAGATCGAAATCCAGACCCTCGCAATCCGTCCGCGCAAGGCCGACATCGTAGTCGAGACCATCAAGTAGCAGCAGTTGAGTCCGGCACGGGCACCGCGGCGTGGCGCCGCCATCTTCGTTGCCACGCCGCGGATCTTTTTCAACGTCCCCTCGCCCGTTATGTAACATAACACATATTATGCGACGTTGCTGGCATGCCGGATGCGCTCTTCGCCAATCCCCGTTGCTGTCTGTGGATTCTGTCATCAAATCGGCGCTGCCGGCGTTGTCGAAGTCGCAAAGCAGCCAGGAAGCCAGGCGGTTTGCCAAGCAGTGCGCCGTCAGGGCCCGCGCCGACGCGCATTGTCCTCGTCACTCGAAGTCATCCCCAAGCTCAAGGCCCATCGCGACCTCCGGGCATACGAACGGGTCAACCTGCTTTGTGCAGTTGACGCAGCCGGCGTAGATCTTGTGCATGACTTCCGTCTTGGGGATTTCCCGGAACCCCAGGTGCTCGAAGAATGCAGGCGAATATGTGAGGACAATGGCTATCGACGGCCTGAAGCGGGCGACGCGGGCAAGGACGTCGCGGACGAAAATCGCGCCGAAGCCCCTGCCGCGCATTTCCTTTGAGACTACGACCGAGGTCAACTCGACCATTGAGCGCTCGAAGCGGCCAGGCTCCGGCCAGATTGTGTAGGAGGCGCACGCGACTACGCGTCCATCTGCCATCGCCACTGTGAAGCGGTCGATGTTCCGGACAATGTCGCCAATTGGGCGGACAATAAGGTTGTCGGCATTTGCCTTGATAAGTTCGTAAATCGCGAACGCGTCGCCAAGCCTCGCCTGGCGGATTGCGATTTTTGCTTCTTCTGAATCAGGCATCGTCAATTACCCCAGCATCCTTTGCGTTTTTCCCTTTGTGCGCGGAGGGTCACTGGAGCGCCCCGCCAACGGCACTGAGAATTGCGTCCAGCGGTGCCAGGCGTCCCCTGCCCTCGCTGCCGCAGGCGAGTTCGCCGGTTTCCGGTTCAACGACTATGGCGCCGCGCCGCCGGAGAGTGGCGAGGTTTGCCTGGGTCGCCGGATGGTCGAACATGGCGTCGTTCATCGCCGGCGCGACGACCATGGGCGCGCGGCAGGCCAGGGCCGTCGCCGAGAGCATGTCGTCGGCGATCCCGTGCGCGAACTTCGCGAGCGCATCTGCGGAGCATGGCGCGACAACAAGGACGTCCGCCAGCCTTGCGAGCGAGATGTGGTGGGGCTCCCAGCCGGCAACCGGGTCGAACATCCCGCAGGCCACTTGGCGGCGCGACAGGGTCTGGAAAGTAAGGGGCGTTATGAACTGGCGGGCGGCGTCGGTCATTATAACGCTGACGCCGTGTCCAGATTTCATGAGAAGCCGCGTGAGTTCCGCAGCCTTGTATGCGGCAATGGATCCGGTCACTCCTAGGACGACTTCTGACATTTTCGCTCCTTGGGGCCGCCCCATGCTAGGCCCGGTGGTGGTGATGGCGGTGGCCGCAGGAGCATGGTTCCTCGTTCCCGGGCCCGATTACGGCGTTCTCGTGTTCAAGGATCGCGCGCAGCTCGCGGTACGCTACGCCAAGGTCGTCGTTGACGACATGGTATGTGAATTCGCCGGCCCTTGCCATTTCCCCCTCCGCGTTGCTGATGCGGCGCTCTATCACCTCCGGGGCGTCCTCCCCGCGTCCTTCAAGGCGGCGGCGGAGCTCCGCCATGGATGGCGGCTTGACAAAGATGTCCACAAGCCCGCCATGGAGTGGGTCGCCTTCAGGAAGGGCCGCGATGGAGGCCCTGACCTGCGCCGCGCCGGCGACGTCGATGTCAAGAAGGATGGAGAGGTTTGTCCTTATCGCGTCCCTGACGGGTTCGGCAAGGGTTCCGTAGTAGTTGCCATGGACGAGGGCATGTTCGAGGAATGCCTGTTCGCCCACAAGCCGCTCGAAGTCCTCCCTGCGCAGGAAGTGGTAGTCGACGCCGTCCTCCTCCTCGCCGCGCGGTTCGCGAGTTGTGCAGGATACTGAGTAGACGAGTTCAGGGTAGTCCTGGAGCAGCATGTCGCACAATGTCGTCTTGCCGGCTCCGGATGGCGCGGAAATTATCACGAGTTTAGGTACCATTTTGCTCAAGCCCCCTGGATGACGCCCTTGCTAGAAGGAATGCCGTTGTCGCGCGCGTCATGCTCGACTGCCATGCGCAGCGCCCGGGCAAAGGCCTTGAAAACAGATTCGACGATGTGGTGGTTCTCGTCGCCGTATTCGTTGAGTATGTGGAGGTTCATCTTCACCTGGCAGCATACCGAGCGGAAGAACTCCTCAACGAGGCGTACGTCGAACTGGCCGATGAAGTCGCGGTCGTTCTTGATCGAGTAGACCAGGTACGGACGCCCCGAGATGTCAATCGCCACGCGTGAGAGGGCCTCGTCCATCGGAAGGACGAAGAACCCGTAGCGGCGGATCCCGCGCCTGTCCCCTAGGGCCTTGTCGATGCAGTCGCCAAGAACTATCCCGATGTCCTCGACAAGGTGGTGGTCGTCGACCTCGCGGTCTCCAGTGGCCCTGATTTTCAGGTCAACAAGCGAGTGCCGCGAGAATATCTCAAGCATGTGGTCCAGGAAGGGAATCGACGTTGAGATTTCGTGGGCCCCGGTGCCGTCGAGGTTTAGCGAGAGTGATATTTGCGTTTCGCGGGTGTTCCTGACCGCTTCCGCGACTCTGTCTTTTTTCTTGTCCATGAGATTGCAAGTTGGATGTTTGCGGCGCCGAGCCAGGCGCTAGTAGAAATGCTTGATCAGGCCAAGCACCCCCTGTTTCCAGGGGACGCGGTGGGATACGCCGCTTTTGTTCTTGAACTGGTCGAGATTTTCCACGTACCAGTCGTAGTTGCGTATGAGGGCGTCCTTGTTCGAGAAGCGCGGCGAGAAGCCGAGCGTCTTCTCCGCCTTCTCGATGCTCACGAAGGAGTCTTCGCACGCGGTCTCGTAGACCCACATGTACAACGGGGAAAGGCCGAGCTTTTCAAGGATGCGGAGGCCGAAAATGGCGAGCTTTGCCGGGAATGGGCGGATTTTCCTGCCATGGCCCGCCCGGTCGAGGACGGCCTGGTAGTCCTCCCGCATTGTCGTGAACTCCTTCGCACCGATGTTGAAAGTGTCGTTGGCCTTCTCGCGGCTGGCGGTAAGCGACAGCCATATCGCGTCGCAGAAGTCCTCCACGTCCATTAGCTGGTACCGGTTGTCGCCGCTGCCGATCATGGGGAATCCATGGCCCGTGTAGGCCCAGTCGTAAAGCAGCGCGAATACGCCGAGGCGCTCCTTGCCGATGAAGGACTTCGGGCGCAATATCGGGACGCACATGCCCTTGGCGCGGAACTCGACGGCTATCTTCTCGGCCTGTATCTTCGCCTTGCCGTAAGGCCCGACACCGTCGAGTTTGTCACCCTCGAAGATCGGATGGTGGTCCGGTATCCCGTACACTGCCGTGGACGATATGTCGACGACGCGCTCCACGCCCTCCTCCTCGGCGGCGATGAGGACGTTGCGCATGCCTTCGACCTCCGTCGAGAAGATGTCCTCCTCGCTGTAGAGGGGAAGCGCGGCGGCGGTGTGCACGACCCACTTGACGCCCCTCATGCATTTGCGGACGAGGTCAAGGTCGCGGACATCGCCTATTATCGTGTCCACCTTGTTGCGTTCGGGGTAGTCAAAGTCGGCGATGTCGATGATGCGAATCTTGGACTCTCCATGTTCGAGGAGCTTGCGCACCATGTTGATGCCGAGAAAGCCGCTTCCCCCAGTTACAAGTATCCAGCCTTTATCCATAGCGTATCTATTATATCACATAGATTGCAGTTTTATGCAACGTGCGCCGCCACCGGCGCTTTTGCCCTGGACGAAAAAGGCTGTGGACCAGGCGTCCGCGCGCATGGCGCTTGGCGCGACAACGCTCACGGATCCGCCGCGCGCGACGGGCATCCCGGTGCGGGGGTCGATGATGTGCGAATAGCGGCGCCCGCCTATTTCAACAAAGCGCTCGTAGCTCCCTGATGTGGCGACTGCCTCGCCGTCGGCGAGTTCCAGCGCGCCATCGACCGTTCGCGACGGGTTCCCCGGGTCGCGCACTGCCACATGCCAGGTGCGGCGGCGCGGATGCGGTCGCCCAGAGACCCTTATGTTGCCGCCGAGATTGACTACGAAATCGGCGTATCCGGCGGCTCGGAGGCGTTCGAACGCGAAGTCCACCGCCGCGCCCTTTGCGATGCCCCCGAGGTCAAGCTCCATTCCGGCGCGGGCGAATGACACCCTTGTGGCGCCACCATCGAGGGTTTCAAGCCTTACTTCGCGCCAGCCCACCTTCTCAAGGGCCGCGCGCAGCGCCTCGCCTGATGGCATGGTCGCCTCCGCGGCGCCCTTTCTGAAGCCCCAGAGTCGCATGAGGGGATTGACGGTGGGGTCGAAGGCGCCGTCCGACTCCCTTGCGGCGTCAAGCGCCGCGCGTATGATGGCCGCGAGGTCAAAGCCTCCGTTGGCAGGCGGCGGGAGCGTCACGGCGCCGTCGCGGTTCAGCCGCGCGATGGGTGAGTCGCCTCGGAATACGCTTGCGGCCGCCTCGACTTCGGCGAAGGCGGCGCGGACGATTTCCGCGCCGCCTTCCGCGCGGCCCATTGCGTCCCGCCCTGCGCAGCATGTGAACCTGACCGAGCCGACCGTGCCCATCGACAGGAACTCCGCGCCATACTCCCCTGCCCTCGTCTTTTCCGACCGCGGCGCTAAAAGCGCCAGCGCGGCAACCGTGGCCGTGGCCATCGCGAGCAGCGCTTTTGACATTGGCGGCGCAATTGCCTTCATGGCCAGCCCCTCCATCCCCGGCAATCTCCGCGCCGGACGCCTGCCAATCCGAATTTTGCGCATTCCGGCGCGGAAATGCCGGCATCGACTTCAAACACCATGAGCACCCCTGTTCCCGGATGCTCCAGCGCAAGTCTCACCGCGCGCAGGAAGTACCCTGTCCCGCCAGGATTTGAAAACGGGTTTGGCGCGCCGCCCGGAAGGAACCCGGTGTCGCCAATCAGCGGGCAACCGATGGAGGCGAGGTGGATGCGTATCTGGTGCGCCCTTCCAGTGACAAGCCGCACCCGCCAAAGCAACCACCCTTCCCCGGCGCCGACGACTTCGCACTCGCTCCGGGCGGGCTTGCCTGCCGGACTCGCGGCGTATACCTTGCCGAGCAGCGGGTGGGGCACAAGCCCGACCGGTGTCTCCACGATTGCCTTGTCCCCGGGCCTTGCGCCGCGCAAGCCCGAACTGAGGGCGAGGTAGATTTTCTCCATCGGCGCAGACGGGGACGCCGTCTTGTCAAGAAACTGCCGCGCAAGCGAGGCTTTGGCGGCCTTGGTCCTGGCGCAGGCCACCAGCCCGGAGGTCCCGCGGTTGAGGCGGTGCGCCGGCGCTACGCGGCCGCCGCAGTAGTGGCGGCCAAGCCAGCCGACAAGTGTGTTTTCCAGCCAGCCGCCGTCGGGCATCGCGGCGAGCCCGGCCGGTTTGTCCACGATGACTATGGACTCGTCCTCGTAGACTATCGGTACCGACTCCGGGTATTGGCCCTCGCACCAGGGAGGCCTCCGCCATTCGAGGATGTCGCCGCGCCGCAACCGAGAGCCGGGACTGGCGACTTCCCCGTTTACGGAAATCTCGCCCATGGCGGCGCGCTCCCGCCAGACCCCGGCCGGCGAGTGCCTGTATCTGGCGGCATAGAATTCAACGACGCCGCCGGGGCTGTCCGCTGTGTCGCGGTATGTCCATCCATGGTTGAACATAGCTGTGCGGCCGGGGCGGGCCGGCGTTGGTGTCAGCCAAGCGAGTCGTGGAGCAGCTTGTTCTCGACGGAGTCAAGCAGCGCCAGCCAACTGGCCTCGATGATGTCGGTCGAAACGCCGACGGTGTTCCATATTCTCGCCCCGTCGGTCGATTCTATCATAACCCGGACTATCGACCTCGTGGCCGCGCCGGCGTCTATGACGCGGACTTTGAAATCTGTAAGCTTCATCTCCGAAAGGCGCGGGTAGAATTTCTCCAGCGACTTGCGCAGCGCGCGGTCAAGGGCGTTGACCGGCCCGTTGCCCTCGTCCGCCGTGATTTCTTCGCCGCCCTCGGCCGAAACCTTGATCATGGCCGTCGAATTGCGGCGCCCGTCGCCCATGCCGGTTCCCAGCTCGCATACCAGCCTGAAGCGCTCCAGCTCAAAGAATGGCCGGTAGGGGCGAAGGGTCCTGCGGACGAGTATTTCAAAACTCCCGTCGGCGCCCTCGAACTGCCATCCCCGCTTTTCCAGATCCTTGAGTCGGGCGACAACGCGCTCGACACCGTCGTCATCCCGCGTGAAGTCTGGAAGGATTGCGTTGATGCGGGCGATGACGGCGCTTTTCCCGGACATCTCGCTTATCAGCAGGCGGCGCGCGTTGCCGACGCTCTCCGGTGCCACATGCTCGAACGACGCCGCGAACTTCCTCACCCCGTCGGCGTGCATCCCCCCCTTGTGGGCGAAGGCGCGGCGGCCCACGTAGGGCGCTCCGCCGGGAATCGCGACATTCGAGACCGAGGCTACATGGCGCACGGTTCCTGTGAGCAGGGGCATGTTCTCATCCGGGATGCACTGGAACCCGCATTTGAGCTGGAGGTTCCCGATCAGCGTCGCAAGGTTGGCGTTGCCGCAGCGCTCACCAAAACCGCATAGCGTCCCCTGGACATGCGTGGCCCCGGCATCGACGGCCGCCATTGTGTTCGCGACTGCCAGGCCCGAGTCGTCATGGCAGTGGATGCCTATGGCGCAGCGCCCCGAGGCAAGCGACGCAATGGCGCCTGTGGCCGACGCTATGTCGCGCGGCATGGCGCCGCCGTTGGTTTCGCAGAGGCAGACGACAGAAGCCCCGGCCTCAATCGCGGCGAGGCACACCGCCTTCGCATAGCCCACGTCCGCGGCGTAGCCGTCGAAAAAGTGCTCGGCGTCGAAAATCACCCTTCGCCCCGCGGATGACAGCCGACGGACGGATTCGCTGACAATGCGCAGGTTCTCGTCGAGTGTTGTCTCAAGGACGCCGGAGACGTGAAGCGTCCAGGCCTTGCCCACTATGGAGATGGCCGACGTCCCCGCCGCAAGCAGTCCAGACAGGCCTGCATCGGACGAGGCGTCCCCGCCAGGCCTCATTGTGGAGCCGAAGGCGACAAGTGATGACCGCGCAAGGCGGAAGTTCGCCGCGTTTGCGAAGAATTCCTCATCCTTGGGCGTGGCGCAGGGCATCCCGGCTTCAATCAAATCGATCCCCAGCATGTCAAGGGCGATTGCGATTTCAACCTTGTCATGTAGGGAGAATGAAATAGACTCGGCCTGCGCGCCATCGCGCAGCGTCGTGTCAAGCAGTTCAATTTTGCGTTTTGTGGCCATGTCAGCGCAAATATCTTACCATAACTTGGCCTGGAGGCCAATCCCTTTGCGTTCGCCACCCCCAGCTTGCATGACTCCCAGCCGTGTCATTCCCCCTCCCTTATCTACGCCGCCCTCCAAGGCGACGCCGCTGACATCAAGCCGAAGCGTCTCCGGCATGTCCGCGACATAAATGCGCTCCGCGGTGTGCGGCGGCGTGGACGCGTCGATCCGTGCGCAAAGGCGCGGGATGTCCCCCATTGCGCGGAAATGCCGGTAGGCGATGTCCTCGTAGCGGACATGGAAGGAGGACAAGTCCGCGGCCGGTTCGAATTGCTGGTTGCCCAGGTAGCGCCCATACCGGATGACCTCGGCCGCGAACAACTCCTGGGTCTCGCGCGGCGCGAAGGGGAAGGCGCCGCCGGTGTCCAGTGTTTCAGCCCAAAGCGGGCCGGCAAAATCCACTTCAATGTTTTCAAAGGCGATGTGGCGGATTTGAGTGTCCGCCGAGGCGAACCACGTCGTTACGTCGCATACGGTCCCACTGGGGTGGATGACGGCCATGCCGGAAAAGCGAACCCCATCTATCTGGCATGGGCGGTGCCCCGCCCACACCTCCATGCACTTGCCCCAGTCGCACCAAAGGGTGCAGCGTTCAAAGACGATGTCCCGCGTGGTCGGGGCGTCCAGCTCCAGGTAGTCGCCGCGGGCAACGAGGCAGTCGTCAAATGAGCGGACGAAGCAGTCGCGAACCCCTACGCGTTCGGACGCGCAGACGTCCATTCCATCGGAGTTGTAGCGCCAGCAGCCGACAACCTTGACATTGGAAATGTCCACGTCGCGGGATCCGCCGCGCACGATGACGGCCCACCGCGGCGGATCGCGGAACACGACGCCTTCGACCGCGACATGCTCGGAGGCAAATACTGTCAGGCCGTTCACGGCCATTTCCGCGCCGTAGAACGATGGGGGCAGCCCGGCCCCGACGGCGGCGCGGAATGCCGCCGACGAGTGGTCGGCGCGGGCAAGCCGGGAACCGTCAACTATCCCGCGCCCGCATATTGACACGTCGTGCGCGTTGGCTACGAGAATGGAGCCATGGACAACGGCCCCCTCCTCAATGACAATGGTCTCGCCGCTCCTGGCCACCACTACGCCTACATCGTGTTCGCCTGGCGGGAAGCGGGTAACAAGGCCGCCATGGCCTTCCGGCCACTTGAAAGGGGGATTGGCGAAGACATGGAGCGCGGGGGCGCCTTTGAAGAGGAGCGACAGCTGGGCGGGGCGGTCAAGCCTGATGCGGATGTTCCCGCCTGGTTCTACGCTAAGTCGCGATGCAAGCGACATCGGCAGCAATGTCGGGGCCGCAGCATGGCTTGCAGCGTCTGGAACGCAAATCTCAAGATCGCCCGGGCCGTCCATGTCGAACGTCACGAAGGCGGCGAGTTCAGTCTGGTTGGTCGGGCGCTGGGTCCCATCCCAGACATGGTTGAAAGGCATGGCTGACACGCGCGCCAAATGTACGGCCAAACCCCTGCCCTTCCAGAAGACATCCATTGCTACACCTACGCGGCCATTTAAGAATTGTCAGTCCGGGCATCTTTCAAAATAGACCCTCCCGCCCGTGTGGAGCGCCATCTTTACCAAACGTTAGTGTATTATAGCATATTCACGGGGGCATGACATGGCATTGGAAGGCCTAACGCCGAAGGTCACAAGGTCGAAGGTCGGCTGGGTTGTCGGACGCCGGCTGTCGAATGTCGTAGTTTTTACAGGATTAACGTGATTTACAAGATCGGGGCCTCAAAAAATCCTGTCAATCTTGTTAATCCAGTCCAGGCCGGCGGTGGCCTTGAACCCGGCAAGGAGGATATTCGCGCCAACGCCGACCAGGCTCGTGCGCGTTATACGCCGCTCACGAGCCTCGGGAGTCAGGGTTTCCGCATTGCCTGTTCCCATGGCGCGCGGTGAATCATTCCTTCGTCGAGCGAAGGCGCAGCAGCTGCCCGTCAATCGACTTGAGGACTTCGCTGTCAAAGGAGGCGCCGGCCTCGGCGGGGGCGCGCGTGGCCTCTTCGCGCAGGAATTCCTCGCGCTTGCGGTTGAGTTCGACAAGCTGCGCATTGAGCTCCCTGCGCTTGGCCACGACCTCGTCCAGCTTTGCCTGGCGCGCTTCGGGTGACAACCCCTTGAGTTCTTCGGGCAAGTCCCCTTCCGCAATGGATTTGAGCTTGTCGGGTTCAGCCGTCAGATCCTGGCCCATGATGGGGGCGTCAAGTTCGGCGTATGCCTCCATCCTTTTGGCCTTGACCGCGTTCCTGCTTGCCGCGACTGGGGCGGGGGCGCTGACGTTTGATTTGAGCAGCCCGTAAAACGACGACTGCGCGGCGGCAGTGCCGTATGGCAGGACCGTTTTGCTGATTTCGATGTTGATGCGCTGTATTTCGACGTCGTATGGCGTCGTGACGATTCGCATGTTGCCGCTCTGCCCGATTTGCGAGTATCCGCCGTTCGTCAGCCTGGCAATCTCGCGCCAAATGGGCTGCGTGGCCGGTTCGCCACCGCACTGGACGGTGTTTATGACGATATTCCTGCTGGCGGCGAGGGCGCAGCTTTCTGGATACTTGACATCATCCTGGTAGTCCATGTGCGGCGGGCAGTCGCCTACGAGGAAGATCGTCCGCATTACGCTGTTCGTGTCGCTCCACTGAATCTTTGTCACGGCTTCGTTGAGCGCCTGGTTTACCGATTCTGGCAGGTCCCCGCCGCCGGCGGCGTGGAAGCCCTGAAGGTCGGCGTAGACCTGGTCCAGGTTGTTCGTGAGCGGGAAAAGGCGCGTCACGTAGGCGTCGCCGCGGTCGCGGTATGGGACGAGACCTATGCGGACCTCGCCGCCGGTCCGCTGGATGATGCCGCCTGCGATGGACCATATCTTCTGCTTGGCGCCTTCGATGAGGCCCGACATCGACCCCGTCGTGTCGAGGACGAAGACGACTTCGGCGTCCACGGCCTCGACAGGCTGGGCCGGCTCCAGGCATTCGGTTGCAACTGCTGGCTTGTTGCAGCCCGGCGCCGCATCAGCCGGCGCTTCCGGCTTGACTGCCTCCTGGGCAAATGCCGCGAGCGGCAGTGCCAAGGCGGCGAGAAAATTTTTGCGAATGTTTTCCATGTTGAGATTCCCCAATGGAGCGGCAATGCGAGAGGGGCGCAAGCCACCCCGCGTTTGCGTCATGCCGGGTTGAACTTTTCCTTCGGTTGCTTGCAGCGCGGGCAGCGCCAGTCCGCCGGGAGATTTTCGAAGGGGACTCCGTCATGTTCGGCCGGGTCGTAGACGTAGCCGCAGACGGAGCAGACGTATTTGCCCGTGGCGGTCTTGAAGATTATTTCGCCGGGCGGGATCACGGCTGGCGGGTTAGAGAGATCGACGACCCGCTTCGCCTCCAGGCTCTCCAGGGCCTCGGGCGTGTGAGTGCCGAGGTAGACTGTCGGGCGCGCGGCGCAGAAGGCGCGGACGCGGTCGAGCGTCTCCCGCGCGGCTGCGAGGTCCTCGTAGACGACGGAGAGCTTGTTTTCGTAGAGCGCCACATCCGTGTAGGTGACGTCGCCGTGGATCATGTAGAACAGCCCGTCGGATTCGACGACCACAATGCAGTTGCCAGTCGTGTGGCCGCGCGCCGGAATGTATGTGACACCGTCTGCGATCCTCTGCGATGCCGGGAACTCGTGGTAGGGGCCGTCCTGGAAGGTCGCGACCGTCGGATGGAATGGCTTGATCTCGTCGGATGCGGCCTCGTCCGCCGAACAGATGATCTCCGCGTTCGGGAAGGCGTCAAGTTTGCCTGTATGGTCGGCGTGCTTGTGGGTGATCAGTATCTTCGACACCTGCTCCGGCCTGTATCCGAGGTCCGCCAGCGCCTCAATGTAGGGCTTGATCTTCGACCCGACGTAGATTGTCGCGTCGGGCGTCGGGGCGCCAAATGGAAAACTCTCCGGCACCCCTGTATCGACAAGTATTACCTCGCTGCCGGTGTCAACCACCCAGTTCTGGAGGCAGGAGCGGTACTTGACGGCTGGATCGAGCCCATCCTCGCCTTCGCCGCCAAGCGCGAATGGGCGGGTCATGAATCCGTTTTCAGCGAAACGGACGGGGAGTATCTTTATGCTCATGCTGTATTTCCTGTTTTTGAGTCGAATTGGTCCATCGCGCCACCCGGCGCCGTCTAAATCACTTGGCCGCGCCGATTCCCTGGAGGATGCCGGCGATGCCGGTCGCGGCGGTGTCGTCCACAATCTTCCCGTCGGCGTCGAAGGAATAGAAGTTCATGACGGACGTGGAGAACTTGCGGCCGTTCGGCTCGATGCCGGCGAATGGCGCCTCGCCCGTGAAGGTGCCGGAGCAGGTCCAACGGACGGCGACGGTATTTTCGTCCGCCACCATGTCCTCCAGCCTCCACTGCACGTCGGGGAAGCTCGCGCGCATCAGCGAAACGACGGAAAGGTAGCCCTCGGCGCCGTAGAGAGGCTCGGGCGAGACGGGCGTCGCGAAGGCGGCCTTTTCGGAGATGAGGCGGCGTCCAAGTTCGAGGTCATTGGCGTTGATGCACTTTTCAAAGAGGCGCATCGCCGCCTTGTTGCGTTCGATCGCGTCCTGCGCGACGGTCTTGGCCGGAGTGTCGCGGCGGAAGGCGCGGACGATCCGCCCGATGTACATGGTGTGGACGCCGGCCGGGAAATTGGCGTAGAGCGCCTTCGGGACGTCGCGCATCCCGGCCTTGTCGAAAGGCGCGGAATACATCAGCTCGCATTCGTAAACGGTCTGCGCCTCCTCGTAATACGGCGTCCCATTCTCCGTCCAGGCCGTATGTAGTCCGAGGGCCGCGGCCTTGTCGCCGTTGCGGCCGCTGTTGTGCCCCATGTAGGCGAGTATTTTCGCCTGCGCGTCCTTGTCGAATTCCATGACGGTGAAATGCGTCGCGGCGTCCATGAACTTCTTGGTATGGCGGGACTCCGCCACATATACCGTAACGGCGTCGTTGCGCCCCCAGAGGGTGCCGAATCCGCCCCAGCCGATAGTCATGGCGTTGCTTTCCCCCGCATTGCCAGCGCAAAGCAGCATGCCTCGGCCGGTGAAGGCGGTGAAGGGATTCTCGGAGAATTCCTCCCTAACGTCGAAGTCGTGGAACACAGGCGTGGCGACGGCACCGGCTGCAAACGCGGCAACGGCAATTGTTGTCAAAACATGCTTTATCATGCGTCAATAATAGCAAAAAGCGGCGATTGGATGCAACTCGGGGTTGCATGGCATGCCGGCGGCCGGATTAGCGGCGCGACATGGCCCGGAGTTCGTACCCGTCGAGGTTGATTTCGCAAGGCATTGGGTCGCCGGTAACCGCGTCGCAAAGCCCCGGCGGCAGCTGGAGACGGCATGGATCCGGGCCTGTGTTCACCGCATAGAACCAGTCGGTGCCATTGACGACGGCATGGCGGAGACGCGCCGCTTCCGGCGCCCCCGCGGGAGCCGCGTCTTCAAACGGCACTGCCGGCAGGGCGCGGAATGCGCGCATGAACGGCGCCAGGACCTCCTCGGTGCCGAGAGTCCCGACCAAAAATCCGCCCCTGGCGAACGCGATGAGGTCACCATGGGCGAGGGCCTTGGCGTATGGCCTAAGCGCCTCCCTGCCTGAGGCGTTGAAGGCCGTGACCCTCCAGCCCGTTTCCCTGAGCCAGTCTCCGGAGAGGCGTCCGTCGCCGCGCCGCTTGGCGGAACCATCCGCCGGCGAGCCAATGGCCGTTTCGTAGTAGCTGTCGTGCAGGACCGCGAATGGATGACGCGTCCGCCGCGCCGCCGCGTACATCCCGGGCGTTTCTGGAAGATCCCGCACTTTCACAAGTGCCCCGTCCGGCGCGCCCTGCGTCTTGCGCAGTTCGTCGCGCCACCAGCACGGCATCGAGAGTTCCCCCAGCGCAAGGTTCGGGATGGCGGCGAGCCTGCGTCCGTCGATCCCCGCCTCGCGGAGCGTTTTTTCGATAATGCCGGGGTCGTCCAGATCGGGGCGCTTCGCCAGAGCCGGACGCCACGGGGGCGAAGCCCCGACCCACAGCATGAGGTCGGAGCGGCGCTCGCGGAGGCGCGAGGCGATGCGTCCGTAGAAGTCCGCCAGGACGCCGCACCGCCAGTCAATCCAGGCCTCAAGCCGCTTCGGATCGGAGCGTATCCACCCGGCCCGGGCCTTCAAACGCTCACGCGACGGCGCCGAATCCCCGCCGCCAGCGAGGTGCGCAGGCAGGTCGATTCCGGCATCGCGGCAAAACGCCGCGACTGCGTAGTCGTTGTATCCTGCGTCAATCGAGCCCCACCACGCGAGGTTGATGGAGTTGAAGAGTTCGAGATAGACGCCGTTGAACGATGGATGTCCGGCGCATTCGTCGAGAACCGCGTCGATCTCGGACATGAGCGCCTCCTGCACCGCCGGATGCGCGATGTTGTAGTACGGCGACGTGAAGTGCCAGCCGCCCCAGTTTGGCGCGCCGTTCGCGAGAATCGAGATCGGGGAGCCGCCCAGCGAGCCATCGACGAGCGACCGCCTCGTAAGCGGACATTCCAGCCCCGGGAACCGCTGCTGGTTGAGCGACACGCAGAGCGACAGCCCGTCGCGATCGAACCGGCGGCAGAGCTCGCGCAGGTAGTGCGGCGAGTGCGGGCGCGGCTGGTAGCGGGAGCATATCGGGCCCGGATACCAGACGCCGGGATACACAAGCGTGTCTGCGCCGGCGAACTTCAAGTATGCCGCAACGCGGTCGGCGACCAGTTTCGCGTCGTCGGCCGATTTGCCATCGACGCCGAAGTCGAAGGAGATTGCCGGGTCTTCGTAGCGCAGCGCGAAATGGCGCGTTGAACAGGCCGGGGCGCATGGCGGCGCGTCCCCGGCGGCGGGAAGCGCCCCGGATGGAATCTCGTAGAGGCGGATGCGCGAAATCGCGGCCGGTTCGCCGTCGCCGCGGGTCATGGCGACGAGCGCGAAGTCGCCGTCGTCCTTACACCCGGGTGCCGGACGCCTTGGCCAGTAGAGAAAGCGCTTTGTCGCGATGCGGCCCGTGACCGGATGCTCCAGCCCCGTCTCGACGCCGGACTGGAGCGAGTAGTCCGATCCGGGGCCACCGGAACGCGTGACGGTGACATCCATCGTCCGTGCGCGGTCGTCGGGGTAATCGATTTCAAAGCAGAGTAGTTGCGCTCCCGGGGGGGCGTGAAATCGCACCGCGAAGCGGTCGCCGTCGCAATCCCCCGCTTCCAGGCATTCGGCGCCGCAGATGACGCCCGTCCGCCAAGTCCCGGTCGAGCGGAAACGCCCGACCTCGCCCGAACGCGCCAGTTCGGCGGGATTGACTTCGTCCAGCAGGACCATGCCCGACGGGACCCCGGCGACGGCAGCTGGCGCCAAAAGCGCGACATTCGGCGGCGGTGGCCCCGGCGGATCCCGCCACGGCTCGTTCCAGCCCCAGTCCGCGATGTCCCACGGCGGGGGCGGAATTATCTTTTCGCCGGGAGCGCGGTTGAGGACTACGCGGACTGGCGTCATGCTGTCGGCGAACTTCGCCGGCATCTGCGGCTCGCCGATCTCCTCTTCGGACGGGAGACCCTCGCCGCAAGGCGGCGGCTGCGCAAAGGCCGCAAAAGAGCAGAATGCGGCGCCGCCAGCCGGCAAAGCCCATCTGCGGATCATCGCGCCCATGCGTCCCGGCGCTAAAAATTCAAAACAATTCATCACTTCCGAGCACCACCGCTTCCCTGCACCGCTGCGCTAAACAAACAGATCCTCATTGCATTCCGAATCGTCTCCCTGCCCCAGCGAGGAATGCGCGCCAGTCATCGCGCGTTATGGAATGCGGCCCCGGCTTGCAGTGCCATGAAATGTCGCCGAAAAACACCTCCGGGGCAAGCATCGCCTCGCTCGGCGGAAGACACGTGGCGCCGAAAAGGCGGTAAACGGCCGAGGCGGCAACGACGCCGGCGAACTGGACTTCGGGCGGCGCGTAGACGTCATCGCGAGAAGCGGCGACATGAAGCGGGCGCGGGGCGATGCAGCCAAGGAGGTCCCCCATGTCGAATGGCGGCGGCGGAAGCGCGCCCCGCCTCGCCTCCGCCTCGCCCTCGGGCAGCCCAGATTCCGAAAGCGCGCTCCACTGCCGGAGCCCCGGCGCGAACCATGCCGGGAAGCGCAGGTTCGGGATATGAGCCACGGACTTGCACCCGCCGCCGCTCAGGCAGCAGAGGGCGAAGCGATTGTCGTGCGCCGCCGCGCCAGCGGCCGCGAAGGCGAGGCGGCTGTGTCCCGCCACCGCCACGCGCCGCGAGTCAATCTCGGGCTGCGTTTCCAGCAAATCCAGCACCCGGCAGTCGCCCCATGCCCAGGCCGAAAGCGCAAGGCGCGGGACTCCGTCCCGCGCCGCAAAGATACGCCAAACCGATTCGCCGGCGCCAGCGCCGCTGTCGCGACCAGGTGTGGCCGTGTAGTCGGGGAAGACGGCGCCGTGGCAGAACGTCGCAACCGCGAACCCCGCACCGAGTATGTCGCGCACGGGTAGCCGCCCGGCGCGTCCGCCGCGCTCCTCACCGCGCGGCTCACCGCCGCCATAGCGCGCACATTGGGAGAGAATCACCGCCTGATCGTCAGTTACCGTATGGTTCCCGCGGAAGTTCGGGCACACAAACGCCGGACGCGGAAATGGAGCTTCGGCCGGGATGTAGAGCAGCACATCGAATGAATGCCCCCCGCATGCGTCTTCGGAGACGACCCTGAACTGCCGCCGCACCGCGGCGCCACCGAACGCCTCGCCGCCCTCGACAAGCTCGAACCGCGTCCGGGCCGGGCGCGGCGGCATCGGGCCGAAGACCTCGCTGTCGAAAAAATCCAGCACATGCGGCCTAATCCGGCACATCCAGTCCTTGGCCGACTCGGACATCCCTGCCTTGTATGGTTCACGGGGAGTCATCACCTTACGACGAGCACGAACGGGGGATCGTCAACATACTGGAATTCGAAGGCGCCGATGTCGACGCGGCGCCTGCATACGCGCGGGCTGCCGACAAGATCGAAGGCGGAGATGCCACCGGCGGACGCGTAATCAG
>JAFWPM010000197.1 GCA_017509565.1 Kiritimatiellia bacterium
AGGAGTTCAAGGCCCTCGCCCTGCGCGGCGGGCGCGTATCCGGGCTGGCCGGCGGGCGCCGCCGGCGCGTCGTAGCGCGACGGGCGTTCGCGGTCGTAGCGCGACGGGACCTTGATTTCACGGAGCGTTATCCCGTAGTTCTTCCCAAGGGACTTCCACTGCTTGCGCGAAAGCGGGGAGACGGTGTGGACGACGTTGATGGTCTCGTGAAAGTTGCGGTCCGACGGCGTGAAAATGCTGTTCGCCCAGGTTGCCGCCGCGACGAGGTCCTCGGCCGCGTCGTTTTCGCCCACGACGATCAGGACATCCTGCGAGGCGCCGCGTATGGAGCCGTCGTTCCAGCATGACTGCGGGACGGTGAGCCAGCGGAAGGAGGCGCGGTCGAAGATTTCAAGGGACTCCACCTCGTCAGTGCCGCTGTAGCAGGCCATCTCTATCCGGCCCGGGGGAAGCATCCTCATCAGGTCGAAACCGAGGTTGATGTGGTTGGCGTTGGCCGGAAGCACGAGAAACGCGCTGTCCGCAAGGGCGCCGGCCGCTACGGCGAAGGCCGCGATGGTCAATCCGAGTTTGCTCTTCATTTGAACTGCTCTTCTGTTGGTTTGAAAATCACTTTTGGGAATCGTCGCCGCCGAAGATTGTGCCGACGCCGCGCAGGACTGAGCCGGCGGCGTTGACGGTGGCCCCCACGGCGTCCTTGGCCGCGCCCCCGATTGTCCCAACGGCGTCGGTGGCCAGGTCGCCGATGGCGCTGACGGCGTGGAGGACGCTGTCGAACACCGCGCCAAGGACGACGCGGACGAGCTGCGCCGGCATGAGCGCGCCATCCTTGCCGATGTCGTTGAGTTCCACCTTGGCGAGCGGGATTTCAACGCCGGCGCCGACCTTGACGCCCACCACGCCTTCGTCGAAGAGGAAATGGTCAATCACGACGGGCTTTGAGTCCTTTTCCCTGTCCGGCCTATCCTTCTCCTCCTTCTCCTTCTCCTCGGCGGCCTTGCTGTCAAGGCCTTCGAGCAGGGTGGAGACGTTGCTGGAAGTCAGCTTGCGGTGGTACCACACGCGCGGGCCTATGACCCGGAGGTCGCGGATGTGGCAGGAGCCGCCCAGGAGTTCGCGGACTGACAGGTCCACCGCCAGCGTGTCGGCATGCAGGAGGTAGGGCGTGTCGAAGCCTTTGGGGTTGCCGATTTCAAAGCCCCGGATCTCGGCCTTGCCGGAGAATGCGGAGATCGAAACGGACTCGACATTGACCGGGACGCCGAGGAATGCGGGGCCGAAAGCCTTCACCGCGCCCTTTACAATCGGGCCCAGGCAGAGAAGGAAGAGGGCCGCGGCCACTACGATGGTGGCTGCGGCTGCCAGGATGGTGCGTTTGCCTTTTTTCATGCGGGACGGTTAGAGTTCGACGCACCAGTTGTGGGTGTCGGGCAGTTCGCCATACTGGATGCCCTGGACCTGGTGGTAGAGTTTTTCAAGAACCGGGCCGCACTTGTCCCCGGTGGGGACCTTGATGACCTTGTCTCCGCGCCAAATCTCGGAGACGGGCGTGACTACGACGGCTGTGCCGCAGGCGCCGATTTCGGCGAATGTCTCAAGCTCCTCGAAGGGCACCGGGCGCGTCTCGACGGGCATTCCGAGATCGACGGCTATCTGCTTGAGCGTGTTGTTGGTCACGGAAGGGAGAACCGAGTGGGAGTCCGGCGTGACGTAGGTGCCGTCGTTCTTGATCGCGATGAAGTTTGAGGTTGCGAACTCCTCGACGAACTTGTGCTCCTTGGCGTCGAGGTAGAGTTCGACGGGGAAGCCGTTGTGCTTTGCCTGGACATGGGCGTAGAGGCTGGCGGCGTAGTTTCCGGCCACCTTGATGTCGCCGGTGCCGAGCGGCGCGGCGCGGTCGTAGTCGTCGTATATCGCGGCCCTGACCGGCGAGAGCCCGCCCTTGTAGTAGGGGCCGACCGGCATGACCATGATCATGAATGTGTATTCACTGGCCGGAGCGACGCCGATCTGCGGGCCTGAGCCGATGAGCAGCGGGCGGATGTAGAGGGAGCCGCCAGTGCCATACGGAGGTATGAAGTCGAGGTTGTCGTTCACGACGCGCTTCAGCGAGTCGAGGAACATGTCAACCTCTACGGGCGCCATGCAGGTCCGGATGGCGGTGCGGCGCATGCGCTCGGCGTTGGCCTGCGGGCGGAAGGCGCGCACCTTGCCGTCCTTGCACTTGAAGACCTTGAGCCCTTCGAATGCCGCCTGGCCGTAGTGCAGTGCGGATGCCGCTATGTGCATCTTGATGTATGGGTCGCGGACAAGCTCGCCCTTGCTCCAGGCCCCATCGCGCCAAACGTGGACGATGTGGCTGTTGGTATCCATGTATTTGAAGCCAAGACTGGCCCAGTCGATATTTTGCATGATTGTTTAGAAAGCTCCTTATTGGTTTCCTGCCGCGAAGCGCGGGTTGCATAAAATACTACCGCACTAGGTGGTAAAAGTCAAGCGTTTGTTGCCGTCGCGAGCGGCCTGGCCGGGATGCCGCCGACGACCGCCCCAGCCGGGACCGGCCTGTTCACGAGCGCGCATGCGGCGATGACGGCCCTGTCGCCGATTGCCCCGGCCCCGTCGAGAATCGTGGCGCGCGCGCCAATCCAGCAGTCTGCGCCGATTACGAGCGGCCCCTTTGTCCTGCCGCCGTCCTGGTCGGCGAACGGCGTCGGGTCGCGCCAGTCGTATTCGCCGGCGCTGAGGATGTAGGTGTAGGCGCCGACCATGCAGCCGGCGCCGATTTCAAGGCTGTTCCCGGAGTAGATGGTGCAGAGCGAGGAGATGTTGGCGCGGTCGCCGAGGCGGATGTCGCCGCCCTTGCAGTAGATCTTCGTCCCGCGCCCGACGAACGCGCCCGCGCCTATGCGGATCCCGTCGTTGGCGTCGCCCTTGGCGTCCAGCATCGCGCCGTCGTCGAGGATGGCGCCGTCGCCGAGCGATATCTTGCAGGAGTGGCGGAAGGTCAGCGCCCGGCCGAATACCACGCCGCGCCCGCACTCGCGGAACATGCAGGGGAAGAAGATGCGCCGCAGGGCAAGGCCAAGCGCCCCCGGGATGTAGCCGAACGCCATGGTGAGGAGTTCATTGCGGACGGCGCGCCACAGCGCGACGTCACCATGCGTTATCCCGATGTACTTGCGGAGGGAGCCGCCCTTCCCTATGTCCTTGACCTTGTTGGCCATGTTTACCCCCGCCGGTGCCACGCGCTAGCGAATGAAGTGGGTCGGGCGCCATTCCTCGGCGGCCGGACGTGGAAGTGCGCCGTCGCGGCGGATGTTCTTGAGGAGCCAGGCCATGTTGCGGGCGAGCGTGCGCATCGTCTGCATCCCCTCGTCGTCCCTTGCCGCCTCCCCCGGCGTCCGCCCGTAGGCGATGTTCCAGTACTGGGAGCCGACGACGAGGCAGTTCAGCATCTGGAATGGCATGTTAAGGCACTGGAACGCGGCGGATGCGCCGCCTCGGCGGCATATCGCGACTCCGGCCGCAGGCTTGCCCGCCACGCACGCGGGATTGGAGAACAGGGCGCGCTGGAGGACGGCCAGAAGCTGCCCGGCGGGCTGGCCGTAGTATGTCGGCGTCCCGATCACCACTCCGTCGGCCCCCGCGAGGCGCCCCGAGAGCTCGTTGCAGACGTCGTCGCCAAAGACGCATTTTCCCGCGCCCTTGGCGCGGCATGCGCCGCATCCGATGCATCCGCGCACGGGCTTCGTCCCCAGCCAGAAGATTTCGGATCCGACGCCCTCCGTTTCGAGGGCCTTCGCGATTTCGGCCAGGGCCGTGGCCGTGTTGCCCCTTTCATGCGGGCTGCCATTGACAAGTAGGACTTTCATTGTCGCCATTCCCCTTTGTTTCCAACGATTATAGCAAAATCACTGGAGTCCAACAAGTGTTTTGAAGGTCGAAGGTCAAAGGCCAAGGTCGAAGGTCGAAAAGGCGCCGGCGGCCGCAGCCGGCCGCCGCGGCTACTTCAGGATCTCGATGTTGCGGAACCAGATGGTGCACCGCGACCCATGCGGGTTGGCGCCGAGGCGGATTTTGCGGACGGACGCCAGGTCGGTCCCCGCCGGGATGTCGACGAAGCGCCGCTCCCATTCCGTCCCGGGGGGCGTGTAGTCGATGTAGGTGTCGGGGGTGCCATTTTCGCCGACAAGCATGAACTTGGCGGTCTTGAAGTCGTTCTCGACCTTGTCCTGCGCGCTCCTGGCCTCGAAGGATATCCGGATCGCGCCGTCGAGGCTCTCGGCCGGGAGGTCGAGCGTCAGCACCGGATATGTCCAGTGGTCGTTGAGGTTCCTCCACGACGAGTCTATGCGCAGGGCCTGCTCGGCTTCGTCGAAGGAGATCGTCTCCTCGTCGGCCGAGGTGTTGCGCTCCCAGCGCGCGGGGTCGCGCCAGGCTACCGGGTGGCGCGAGCAGTTCGCGAGGAAGCGCTTTTCGAAGAACACCGGGACCACGGCCCTGGTGGTGGCGCGGCCATTGAAGGTGCCGCTGATGACGACATCCGCCATGTCGGCGTCCGAGGACGGGGCCAGCAGGCACTGGAAGGTGCGGCGCCCGAACGGCCCGATGGCGAACGGCCCCTCCGGGAGGCCATCGGCCGTGGCCCCGGCGATTGAGACGGAGCCCGTCTTGGCGGTATCGGAGAAATTCCACACGTCGAGCGACAGGCGCCCGGAGCCGGTCTTCATCACCCCGATGCTCTTGCCGCCCGAAATCGAGAAGTCCTCGCGGTTGAGCGAGGGGCGCAGGACGATGGAGAGGTCGGCGCCGGAGGGGTCGGGCGACGCCTGACCCGCCGTGGCGGCTGGCGAGGCGGCCGGGACTGGCGGCCGCGCCGCG
>JAFWPM010000198.1 GCA_017509565.1 Kiritimatiellia bacterium
ACGGAGCGTTGTCAAGCGTCTTTTTCAAATAAAAGACAAATGGCCGTTTCGCCCTTCGGGGCGGCCGCGCCGCGGCCGCCCCTCAGACGAATTGCGGATTAGTCGCGCCCAGCGCGACTAATCCGCAATTTGGAATCTCTGCGCGCGCGTGGCAGTGGCGCAGCGATTCGCGGGAAGGAATTCGGCGCGCGGGAATTTGCATTTTGCGTTCGCCCCCGCGTTTTTGCTAGAATTGAAGCCACAATTGAAGCCCCAAGCGAGAATAGAATGTCAAACGCCGAATTCCCCATATTTTGCGCGCCGCGCGCGGCGACGCGCGGCCCCCGCGAGCACCTGCTCGCGAACTATTTTGGCATCGACGCCTGGAGCCCCGACCTCAGGCACCTGCTTGTCCTCGAAACCGAAATTGCCAGCGGGTTGCCCGACGGCAGGGCCTGCACAGTCGGCCTCGTGGACACTGAGGACGGGTGCCGGTTCATACCGGTGATGGAGACGCGCGCCTGGAACTTCCAGGAGGCGGCGATGGCGCACTGGCTTCCGGCATGCGCCTCCGGCAAGGCGCCCCCGCATGGCCGGCCATGCGAGTTCATCGTCAACGACCTGCGCGACGGGCGCTTCGTCGCCGTGGTGAAAAACTGGCGCACGGGGGCCGAGCGCATAGTCCGGCACCCAGTAAGCGCGGTGTCGCCGGACGGGACATGGGCGCTGTCAATAAACTACGCGCGGCTTTACCTCGCGCGGCCGGACTACGGGTACACCGGGGGCGGCCAGGACCCGCGCAGGGGCGAAGCGTTTCCGGAGGATGACGGGCTATGGCGCGTGGACCTCGCGACCGGTGAGGCGCACCTGATTGCCAGCACGGCCTCGCTGCGCGGGCTTGTCCCTGATGTCGCCCCCGGGGGCCTGGCCTACGTCTGCCATACGGCAATATCCCGCGACGGCGCCCGGATTTTCTTTTTGCTACGCTCTGTAAGCCGGCCGATGGATGGCGTCAAGACGTTCCAGGGGGTGAACTGGCAGACGTCGGCGTTCACCTGCAATGCGGACGGCACCGGAATGCGCCGCTGCTTCCCGGACGGCTGGGGGGCGTCGCACTTCAACTGGAAGCCAGGGCGGCCGGGCTCACGCGACGCGCGGACGATGGCCGTGACCTGCAACTGGCGGAACGAGGTCTACACCCATGTGGAGTTCACCGTGGGCGAGGAGGGCATGGCCCACCGCATCGCCGGCGCCGAGATGGACTTCGACGGCCACTGCATCTACACGCTGGACGGGCTCTTCGTCTCCGGCGACGGATACTGGGACGACGGCGGCTACCGCCACTGGAAGATCGCGCGCCTTTCCGACGGCGCGGTGCGCAAGATCGGCCGGTTCTTCGTCCCGGAGAAATACCGCGAGACTTACAGCCGCTGCGACCTGCACCCGCGCTGGCGCCGCGACGGGCGCGCCATCGCCTTCAACTCCGTCCACGAGGGGTCAAGGCAGGTCTATGTCATGGAAACAACCGACGAAGCCAATCCAAATGCAGCCAAAGCCGATACCATTTACGGTTGACCGTTCGCGCCGCGGGACGCTGGCCGCGCAGATAGCGTCGCGGCTGGAGCAGGCAATCAACACCCGCTACTACGGCCCGGGCGAGGCTCTGCCGCCCATGCGCGCGCTGGCGGCCACGCTTGGCGTCAGCAAGGGCATGGTCGAAAAGGCGCTGGCCATCCTGCGCGAAAGCGGCAGGGTCAGCCCGCGCCCGCGCGTCGGGAGCATTGTCTGCGCAAGGGGCAGCCAGCTATGGAAGGGCCATGTCCTCATCGTGGTCCCGCCGGGCATCGGCAACCCCTTTGACAACATCCTCCACGCCGCTCTGCGCGACGCCCTAGTCGCCGCCGGCTACCTCGCCACGGCGGCCACAGTGCCGCGATCGGGGGCGAACAGATACGACGACTTCGCCCTGCTGGACGCCTCACTGCGGCAGCAGGTAGACATGGTTGCGCTCCTCCACAACCACGAAAACATCGCGCAGTGGCTCTCGCGGCGCGGAGTCCCCTTCTCCCGGCTCACGCACGGGGCATCCCGGCCCATTCCCGGATGCGTCGGCGCGATAGTGCGCGACGACTCGCTCGCCATTCCGGAATTTGCCGCGCGCTGCCGCGCCGCCGGCCTGAAATCCATCCTCCAGGTGAGCGCGCGCCATTCCATAGACCTCTCGGCGCCAGGGGCGCTCGCCGCGCTTGGCGGCGCGCGCGTGGAAACGTGGCGCGTCCCCAGTTCCGTGTCGAACGACCCGCTCACCGGCATCGCGCGCTCGCGCTGGGCGGTCGGCGCCTTCGCCCGTCGCATCGCAAAAGGCCGCGCCTGGCTTCCCGAACTGATCTTCTTCGACGACGACCACACCGCTTCGGGCGCCCTGCTCGCGCTAGGCGCGGCGGGCGTGGAAATCCCGCGCGACGTACGCGTCGCGACATGGGCGAACCGCGAATACGGTCCTGTCTGGTTGCGGCCGCTCTCGCGAATGGAGATGGACAACACCGCAATCGGGCAGACGGTCGCGCACAGCATACTCGACTACCTTCGCACGGGGGCTTTCCCCGCGGGAATCACCGTCGGCCCCACCTTCATTCCCGGAGATTCAATGTAGCCCCACCTCGGAAGAAAAGTGTTTAAAAGCCAAAACGCCACTTGACAACACTGTCCCATTTGTCATATAATCTTGCCAAACTTGCGGCACAGCCCCGCAACCTTCAACCCAGGAAAGGATATCGAGTGACAACATCCCCAAAGCACGCCGCATGCAACGCGCTCGCCGCGATGGCCGCCTTTGCCGCGGCGGGGGCGGTGGCGCCCGCCAACCTCGACTTCGAGGATGGCGGAACCGGATGGGTGGTGCCGCAGCGGTTGTGGGGCGTGGTTGACGGGGCCGGACGCGGCGGGTCCGCCGCCCTTGTCTGGGAGAACGGAGACCCGTCGGACTACCTCTTCCCGAGATGCCCGTTCGCCGTCGAGCCTGGCGCGACCTACCGCTACGGCGCGTGGGTAAAAGTCGATTCCGCCACGGCAAGGGGGAAGCCTATGATTCCGAAGGTCTCCATCGACTACGCCGACGCGGACGGCGAGTGGATCGGGGCCGAATACGCAAGGGCCGTTTCCGCCCCCGACGCCGACGGCTGGGTCCTCTTCGAAGGCGAAACCGCCCCCGCCCCGGCCGAATGCGCGTCAGCTAATCTTTTCGGCTTCGTCCCAAAAGGCGCAATCGGCAAGGTCAGGTTCGACGACTTCCACCTCGCGAAGACGGGCCGCCGCCTTGTCGACGCCCTCGTATCCGACGCCTACCGCGACGAGGCCGACGCCGGAAGCGTCACATTCTCGGCCACGGTCTTCCCCGACCGCGGCACGCCTCGCGACTCGCTCGCCCCGGTCTTCGTCCTCACGATGGCGGACGGCGGGACGGCCGAACTTGCGCCGGATGCGTTCGACGACGCCCATGCGTCCGTCACCGTCGATGCCGCGCGACTCGCCCCCGGCACGCACCCCGTCGCGTTCGTCCTGCGGACGCGCGACGGACGCGAGCTCGACCGCGTCTCCCTGGCCTTCACGCGCGGCACCACCGCCCGCCGCGTCTCCTTCGACCGCGTTGGCCGCGCCATCGTAGACGGTCGCCCCTTCTTCCCGCTGGGGATGTACGCCCGCGACATCACGCCGGAAACGCTCGCCATCTACACGAACGGCGCCCCATGGAACTGCGTAATGCCGTACCACGCGCCCGCCCGAGACATGCTCGACCTGTGCCTCGACGCCGGCCTCATGGCCGTCTATTGCGTGAAGGACTTCGTCTTCGGCGCCCAGTTCGCCAAGCCGCCATACGACACGTCGCGCGAGGCGTCGCTCGGCGAAATCGCCCGGCGCGCCCTCGATGTCCGTGACCACCCCGCCATCCTCGCCTACTACACCAACGACGAGGCGCCGACACGCCAGGCGGGAATCCTCCGCGACGTTCGCTCGCTCCTGCATGAACTCGATCCCGACCATCCCGTCTGGCATGTCATGGACAAAAAATACAAAATCCGCCCCCTGCTGGGCTCCTACGACGTCATCGGCATGGATCCCTATCCCGTCGGACTCGAGGAGCGTCTGCCGAAGCAGTCGGCCATCGGCGAAGTCACCCGCTCCATGCGCGTCTGCCAGGCCGAAACGCTAGGGGCCGCCCCAATCTGGCAAGTCGTCCAGGCGTTCGACTGGTCCTGGGACGGACGCTGGAAGTATCCTTCGCAGCGCTTCCCGACGCAGGAGGAGATTTCGTCCATGACATGGCAGGCCATCGCCGCCGGGGCGAACGGCATCGTCTACTACGCCTTCCACCGCATCTGCAAGGGGGTTGCGCCGGACGTGCGCGACGAGTACCTGCGCCGCGTCGTAGCGGTCGCGGCGGAGGTGCGCGACAGGATGCCCATTCTCCTGTCCGACCCCGGCCCCGCCGTCGTCTCCGCGCCCGAGGGCGCCGTCTGCCGCACCTGGCGCACCGCCTCCGGCGACATCGCGCTTCTCGCCGCCAACGCCACGCGTGAACCCGTCGCCGGCGAAGTTTCCCTGGCCGCGGACATGCCGCCGCGGCGCATCGCCCTGCCCCCCCTTGGGCATGTTTTCCTCACCCTCCACCCGTAACACCGCAACCCTACAACACAGGAGCCCCGCATGAACTCCAGAACACGATCCCTGCTCGCCGTAATCTCGGCCGTCCCGGCAGCGCTTTCCTCCGCCGCCTACACGCCCGCGGATGTCGCCTGGCTGACCGCCAACAATTCAAGCGGCAACCCGACGTCGTGGATTGGAACGTGGCAGGTCGACGGCGCGTCCGAAACCATCGCGACGATCGTCTCCTCCCAGGACTACGGCGTGAAGGGCAATAGGCAGTTCCGCCCGAAAATCGGCACAGCCACCTTCGAGGGCAAGTCCCTCTCCGTCGGCGCCCTTGACCGCTCCTCGGGCGGCCAGCTGATTTTGCGCACAGCCAACGATTGCAACACGACCTTCGCGGGCGAGGGGCTCTTCCTCTACGCCGGCTCGATGCAGAGCTGGAACGCCGGCAACCAGATCATCCGCGGCAAGGTGACCGTGCGCTCCCCGGACAGCTCCCCGTTCCCCGTGACCTTCACGACGGCCGGCGCCTCCCTGGACTTCCGCTGCCCCGTCGAATGCGACGACGGCTTTGGGCTCTCGTTCCACTCCCTTGGGCCGAGCTCCACCACGCAGAACCAGACGAACTTCGTCTGCCGCTTCCTGGACAACTCCCTCGCCGGCTTCGGCGGCGAACTCACCTTCTGCCCCGTTGGCCCGACCCTGAAGGCTGACGCATCCGCCTACGCGAAGGACTACAACTCGAACTGCAAGCCACCCTATTACATCACCTTCATGACCGGCTCCGGCACGATGCCCGGAACCCTCACGCTCTACCCCAACGCCATCGTCGCCCCGGAAAACGCCACTACGGACTTCTCCGTCGCCGCGCTGAACGTCGTCGCCCTCGGCTGGAGCACCAACTACCTCGACGTGTCGATCTCCGCCGACGCCTCCACATGCAGTCTCCTGCGCGTAACGGACAGCCTCTCGCTCTCGACGCCGGTCATCGTCCGCCCGACGATCTCCGCCGACGCAACCACGGCCAGCGCCTACGACTACGGCGACCTCCACCTCTTCGCGGCGACCAACGCCGCCGCCGCGACGCGCCTCGCCGTCCTCAAGGCCCCCGCCGGGACGACCCTCGACGCCTCGCTCTTCTCGCTGGAGCGCGACGACGCCCTGCCCCACCTCCCGCTATACGAACTCGACGTCTCTGCCGACCCATCTGACGGCCTATCCACGCTCTGGCTCGTCCGTAGGCCGGCAGTCTGGGCTGTGGCCGCCGACGACAAAAACTCAAGCGCCTATACCGCCGCCGCCAAGTGGTCCGACAACGCCACTCCAACCCCCGCGAACGACTACGTCGCGCTCAAGGCGCTACGAACTCCGAAAGTCACCGCGACGACTGAACAGTCGTTCCCCGGCCATTCGCTCACTATTGTGAACGGCATCGCCGTCAGCGCGCAGTCTCCAGTCATCCGCTTCGACGACCTGCGCATTTTCAAGCGGGGTATTCTCGAAAACCTCAACAACCCCTCGACCGCGCTCAACATCCTTGATGACGGCCCCGGACTCGGGACATTTGCGCTGAACGGGCGCATTCGGCTCCATACGCCTGTCGAGAGCTCGCCAGACACCACGGCCTTCCAGATTACGTGCTACGCCAACAAAGCCTGGACAATCAACGCGGAGATTTCCGGCGAAGGCACTCTCTACCTCAGGGGCTGCGTCGCGCAGAACAACGTGGCGAACAGGAACGCGCGGTATGCCCTGCTGGGACTGAACACGAACTACTACGGAACCATCCACATGAACAGCGTCTATTCTGCCGACGACGGCACAAAGAACCAACTCCTGATCAACGACCCGCGCAACCTGGGCGCGCCACTACCGGAATTCCGCCAGAACGCGCTCATCCTTAGCGTGAACTGCGCGCTCCGCCCGCTCGTCTCGCTCACGCTTGAGGACGATAACCGCGGGATTTCCCTGACTGGCTCGCGCACGTTCTTCACAGTCCCAGACGGGCTGACTCTCACCTGCCGCAAGCGCATCAATTACGGGGGCGGCCTGGCCATCAAGGACGGCGCCGGCGAACTCGCCCTAGGAGGCAGCAGCCCGACTTTCGACGGCGGAGCCACGCCCGCCGCCGGCAAGAACGTCCTCGATGTCCGCGAAGGGACGCTCTGCCCCGTCTCCGCCGAGGCCTTCCAGGGGCTCGCGGTCGTCATCACCAACTCCGCCGCCACCCTCGCGGTCAACGTGCCCGCGTCCAACTCCGACGGCGGCATAGGCCAATTCGGCATGCTCGGCACCTCCTGGGAAACGCCGCTGACAGTGCCGGCCACCGGCCTCACGGTGCTGGTCCGCGACCCGGACGGCGTCCTCTCCGGCGAAGTCCCCGGACCGCGGCCCCGCTACGCGCCGGTCATCACGGTGGGTCCATCGGCCAAGGCCGCGCTGGACGGCAAGCTGTCCGTCCGCTCTTCCGTCGGCTTCCCCGCCACCCCCGTATGGCTGGAAAACGAAGACGGCTCATACACCTTCGCCGCGGACCTGCGCTTCCCGACGATCCTGTCACTCCGATAGGCCCAGTGGCGTCTCCGCACCAGACCATGGACACAGAAATCGAACCGGGGGAGAAGTGGTGGGGCGGCGCCGTCCAGCTTGGCGCCGCCATGCCTTTCGGAACCGAAACCGCCCTTGACATCGACCTGATGGCCGAAACCTACGGCAATCCGGCGGTGCCAATGCTGCTTTCCTCGCACGGCCGCTGGCTCCATTCGGGCGCGCCATTCCACCTCAAGGTCGCCGGCGGCGGCGTCAGCGCCAACGGGCCGGGAACAGGAATCAAGGCCGGCGCTGGCGAACCGGCCACCCTGCGTTCCGCCTTCCTCGCCTGCCGCGACCGATTCTTCCCGCCATCGGGCCGCGCCCCTGCCGACGTCTTCTTCACGGCGCCGCAGTGGAACACCTGGATAGAGCTCCAATACAACCAGAACGAGCGCGACATCCTCGCATACGCCCGCGCCATCGTGGACAACGGGTTCCAGCCCGGGATCCTGACCATCGACGACACATGGCAGTTCGGCTACGGCACATGGGAGTTCGACCCCCGCCGCTTCCACGACCCGCGCGGCATGTGCTCGGCGCTCCACGGCCTTGGCTTCAAGGTGATGCTCTGGGCCTGCCCGTTCGTCTCGGCGGATTCACCGGCATACCGCGAACTGGAGCGCACCGGAGGCCTCGTTGCGGGCGACGACGGTTCCCCGGCGACGGTTCGATGGTGGAACGGCAAGTCCGCGCTCCTTGACTTCACCCACCCCAACGCCACGCGCTGGTTTGAGGCGCAGCTTGGACGGCTCGCCGCGGAGTTCGGCGTCGATGGCTTCAAGCTCGACGCAGGAGACCTCTGCTACTGGGACGGAGCCAACCGCCGGCGCCACCTGGCACCGGTCCGACTCCATTCCCCCGGCGCACTCCCCCAGGACGCCGCCCGGGCGTACGGGGCTGTGGGGCTGCGCCTCAAAATGTGCGAATACCGCACCACATGGGGCCATCGCGGCGAACCCATCGCCCTTCGCCTCGCGGACAAGCGCCATTCGTGGGATGATCTGGCTCGGCTCATCCCGGACATGGCCGCGATGGGGCTTGCCGGCTACCAGTTCGTCTGTCCCGACATGGTTGGCGGCGGAAATTTCGTCTCATTCCTGCCCGGCGCCGAAGACTTCGACCAGGAGTTGTTCGTGCGCTCCGCGCAGGTCCACGCCCTTTCGCCAATGATGCAGTTCTCCGCCGCGCCATGGCGCGTCCTTGATTCGTCGCACCTGGCCGCGGTCAAGGCCGCGGCCGGCCTCCGCTCGCGCTTCGCCCGGCGCTTCGCGGCCCTCGCCCACGACTGCGCCGCATCCGGCGAGCCAATGCTGAGAAACCTGGAATACGCCTTTCCGCGCCTTGGCTACGCCGACATACGCGACCAGTTCATGATGGGCGACTTCCTCCTCGTGGCCCCGCAGACGCGCAAGGGTGCCGCATCGCGCACGGCGGCAATCCCGCCCGGCCGCTGGCTGTGCGACGACGGCGGCACCGTCCGCGGGCCAGCGGAAATCTCGCTCCAAACGCCGCTTGATAGAATCCCATTCTTCGAGCGTCTGCCATAGCTGCGCCGGGAACCGATGCGGCGCCCAAGGTTTTGCTACAATAATTAGCACTATGGGCAACAACGATGAATCCAACGGCGGGGGGGCCGGCGCGGGCGGCGTATGCACGGTCCTCGTCTGCTCCTGCGACAAATATTCGGACCTCCATGGCCCGTTCATCACCCTTTTCCGCAAGTTCTGGCCGGACTGCCCGTTCGAAGTCGTCCTCGTGACGGAGACAATCGCAGGGGGCGGATTTGACCGCGCGATTCTGGCTGGCCCCGGCGGGAACTGGGCGTCGCGCCTTTCATTCGCCCTAGGCGGCATCCAGACCCCGTACATCCTGATGCTTTGCGACGACTACCTGCTCTCCGGCAATGTGGACACAGGCCTCGTCCTTCGCCGCCTGTCGCAGGCGAAGGAGTTCGGCGCCGCCAACCTGCGCATGATTCCGAACCCAAAGCCGACACCAGCCAACTCCTCCCCCGCCCCGCATGGCCTTCTTGAGTACCGCAAGGGTTCCGCATACTGCATCGCCACCCAGGCCGGTTTCTGGGAGCGCGGCTTTCTATCCGCCATCACCGCCGGGAAGGGTAGCATCTGGGAGTTCGAGCGGCGCGGCAGTTTTGAAGTTTGTGGCGAGAAGCGCCCGCTGCTTGTGACGCCGACGCAGGAGTTCCCCTTCGTCGATGCGGTGCACAAAGGCTACTGGGAAAAGGCGGGGCTTGCGCTTTGCATGGCGAACGGCGTGGCCGTGGACCTTGCGCGCCGGGGCCGCCCGCCCATGCGCGTCCACGCCATCGAAGCGCTCAAGCGCCTCGTCTTCGCGGTTTTCCCGTGGGATGCCATCGTCCGCGTCCAGAACGCGCTTGACCTTGGCGCAAAGGAAAGGCGGAAATAAGGATGCAGGGCATGTCAGGCAAGGTGCAAAAGTATTCCGCAGGCGACGTCACAATCCTCGCGTACACATTCCCGCGTCCCGGCGAAGAGGCGGCGGCCTTTCGGAAAATTGAGGCGGCGGTCGAGAAAACATGGCGCATGGCCGGTAGACTGAAGACGGTAATTGTCGCCTCAAGCCACTTCCGCGAAGTCGAAGCTTTCGCCGCATCAAACCGGAACGTCGAGCTTCAGGTCGAACCATCGCTTATTCCAGGAGACATCAGGACGATGTCGCTCGACTGCATCAAGAATCTCCACAAGCGCTTTTCCACACCCTATGTGCTTGTCATTCAGGATGACGGCTATCCAATCCGCCCTGGCCTTGACGAGTTTCTGGGAAAGGCCGATTTCTACGGCGCACCCATAATAAGCGACGGCTGGAAGCGCCGCCTGGCCTACGCAATCGGCATGGGCTCATTCAATGGCGGATTTTCGCTCCGCTCAAGGCGTTTATGCGAATATGCGTCACGGATGTGGACGTCGTTTTTCTCGAAGTTCATGCGTGAGGACAGCAGGCACCTTGGCGAGGACTTCTACTACACCACGCTGCTGAAATTGCTCCCCTTCACATGGTTCCGGTTTCGCTTTCCGTCGGAGGAAGAGGCCTTTCGGTTCTCCATCGACCGCCTTGGAGGCAAGGTCACGCCGCCTCCCGGCGCAAAGCCTTTCGGCATCCACGGGAAACTGGCGATCAAAGAGATTATGGAAGATGCCTTCATCAAAACAGATGACACTGAACATGAATAGGCATAAACACATGGATAAAACCCCCGCAAGATATTCGGCAAAACCGAGAAATCAACTTAGCAAGAAATCCTCTATTGAATTCCTAAAATTCTCAATCGAAAAAGACTTTCTTATGAACGCTTGCGCTGCAATGCCTAGCGATTGACATAGTTCTGGACTTTCATACAGTCTGATGAGCGCCTCCGCGGCCGCCTCTATGCTTGGCTCCGCCCACTCTTTTACTGAATGATAGCATGGATGGTCATGCATGTTATCCGGCACTCTGACAACTTTGCACGGCACAGGGATTGAATTGTCTTTGTTGCAGAACTCGGTCGTTGCACTATAGTTGGTGGCTACAACAGGCTTTGCAAGCGACATGGCCTCTACGATTCCAAGACCCAATCCCTCGCCTCGGTGCAAAGACAGATAGACATCGCAGGCTTCTGTTAACCCGTAGATGTCATGCTGGGGAATGTAGTCGTCAATCATTACAAACCGTTCTCCAATTCGCAATTCGCTTGCTAGAAGCAACAGGCTATTCCGCTCCTTCTTGTACTGATGGGCGCCTTTGGTTTTGAAAACAAGAAAAGAATCACTTGAATTCGCAAAGGCCTTGGCAAACGCACGAATTGCGCCATCGGGGTTCTTTCTGTTGAATGACGATCCATAATCGAAGTTGAAGAAAACCACGAAAGCGTCCTGGGGAATGTTGTATTTTCTCCTTGTAACTCTTTTATCGGCAATCAAATCGGTATCGAAAAAGAAAGGGTAAATAATTTTCCGCACTTCAACCGAAGGAGGCATCATTCGCCGAAACACCTCCCGATTGAAATCGCTCATTGCAATAATGGTTCCCGCATTGGCAATAAGTGGATTATATTCAAGAAGGCCCGTCGTGAATTCCCAAAAGACTATTCTGGCACGTTTAAGTGGCAACCCTTTGGGCATCGGGCTAGAAAACATCTCGACGACATGATCAAATTTAAGGATTCTAAACTGATTAGGTGGCGTGATTATGCTTTCAGCATCGCAGTCTGACATGCTATGTCCTGAATGAATGTCAAAAGCTTGAAAAGGAATCCCGGCTTCTTGAAGTTTATAGGCGAAATCCCTCATTACTTTGCTCAATGAGGAACGATGGGTAATGTCCGCAAGAATTGTAACACCTGATTCAGGGGTTAGCGGGTACTTGCGGGCATTTTTGAGGAAAAACCTTTTTGTTCTCCAATCTCTCAGTTGCCGAATAAAAAAGTCCCAGACACCTTTCCACCCCCAAAGGCGAACACGCTTTACAATTGACAGCAGCAACATCATTTTTCTGTTTCTTCTGGGACTTTGCCGTGCTCCAAATCTGCGGACCAAGCTAGAACTGCGTTTCCCAGGACGAACTGGGGGTGCGCTCCAGCTGCCTGGCGTCGCCACGCCCCGTCGTCATCCTGAAGCCGTCGATTTCCAACCCTTCCACGCTCCGCGCCACCAGCGGCGCGTCCGCGTCGATTGTCCCGGATATGTCGCGCAGCGACACCTCCCTCAGCTGCGTGCCCGCGTTCCCGCAAATGTGTATCGGCTTCCCGGCGCGGATGCGCATCCCGGAAAATACGATGCGCTCCACCCCGCGCAGCGCTATGCCGTCCTCGACATTGATGCGGATCGGGATCTCGCGGCACTCAAGGTCCCAGTTGGAAAAGCGGATGTCGCTTGCGTTGAGGTAGCCGGTGTCGCCGCGCCGCAGGTAGCGCACGGGGTTTTCAAAGAATATGCCGTTCCTGGAGCGGCACACGATGTTGGAGAAGATGGCGTGCCGGATTGTGTCGTCGCTCGGGCACCCTACCCTGACGCCCTGGCACCAGCTGTCCAGGACGCAGTTGGTCACGACGACATCCTCGCACACGCTCGGCTCGTCCGGAGTCCTGCGGATTGCGCGGAGGATGAGGCAGTCGTCGCCGGTGCGGAAGAAGCTGTCGCTTACGGTGACGCGGCGGCAGGAGTCGATGTCAATGCCGTCGTTGTTGATCATGCGCTGGTCGCCGTCGATGCGTATCGCGCGGACGTGGACATCCTCGCAGCCGACAAGCCAGAACGTCCAGCCTGGCGAGTCGCGGAAGGTCACGCCCTCGAAGCGGACATTGCGGCAGCGGAAGAACTGCGCCATGCGGGTGCGCGGGTGCGGAGGCTTGGCGTAGCTCCGCCCCGGAGGAACGTCACGGTCGTAGAACAATGGCCCCTGGCCGTCGATTTCCCCGCCGCCGGTCACGGCCACGTTCTCGGCATCGCGGCACGCCAGCAGGCACTTGCGCGAACCTTCCGGAGCAACGGCGTCAAGGCCCGGGTCGAGGAAGTCCTCGTAGTCGTCCGGCCGCGGCGATCCAACGAGCCTGGCCCCCGCCGGGATGTTCAGTTCGACATTGCTCCTAAGCCATATTGTGGCGCACGGGTACTCGCCCGGTTCGAGCGAGACCCTCCCGCCTCCCGCTGATGCCACGCGGTCAACCGCCTCCTGCACCGACGCGCCATCGCGCCGCTCCACTGTAATGTCCATGGTTATGCTGCTCCTTGCCAGAATGGTGCTCCGGCCTGGTTCACTGGCGGCCCGAGACTTCCAGGCTGAACGGGAAGAGCGGGATCGCGTCGCCCTTGCGATATGCGCACGGGGCGGGCGGATACGACGACCAGGCGTACTCGACCCGCACCGGCTTGGCGATTTCAGGGGCCGAGACGACAATTGAGCCGTCCGCGTCCAGCGTGGCGTCCGCCCACGCCGCGGATCCGTCGGCGCCGTGGAGGGCGAAGAGATGCGGCCCGGCATGGCCGCTTGAGGCCGCCTCGCCGCGGAATTCAATCCCTGCGCCAGTGTCCGAAACCGTGACCCTGACCCTGCCGCCGCCGATGTCCGCCGCCGATGTCCCGCGCGGTCCTGGAAGCGCCGAGGTGTCCCCATACGCCAGGCGCATCGCCTCGTTGGCCAGACGCGCGCCAACCTCGCGCTTGCGCGACGGGTGGATGTCCGAATGGTCGCCGACGTCTATCGTGCATGCCAGGCCGCAGCCGGGAATGCCCAGCAGCGTTGTCTGGGAATCCCGGATCGGCGCGAAGCCAAGATTCATGCCCGGCTCGTCGTCCTTCCAGAAGTCGTCCGCAAGCCTGCTCTTCGGCGTATGGGCCCTGAATGCGGAAAGCTGCGTCCCGATGAACACGAAGGAGGGGTCCTTCCACGCCCTGCGCCAGTCCTCGACGATTTCTCGCTGGTAGTCGCGGTATTTCTCGGGGAAGCCGGCGTTGGCGCATCCCTGGTACCAGATCGCGCCGCGCATCGGGTAGCGGGCGAACGGGGCGACCATGGCGTTGAAGAGCGTCGATGGGGTTTGCTGCGACGTGCGCGGGTCGGCGCCGAACATTTCGGCGGACGGGCGCACTCCGGCGAAGGCGGGATCGACGTGGAACTCCACGCGCTCGGCCCACTCGCCGCCGTCAAGCGTCTCCTTGGCGTCGTCGGCGCCGTCAAGCGAGATGGTGACCGGCCCCGCGATGCGACCCACCATGAAGTGGTTCTGGTGGCGGATGGCGAGCACGTGGCGGCCGCCTTCCGTTGCGGGAAGGGTCGCGCGATAGACGCGTTCCTGGGCCCAGTATTGCGGCGTGGAGATTCCGGTTTCGCCGATCTTGGCTCCGTCGAGGAAGGTTTCGTCGCAGTCGTCCAGGGTCTTGATGCGCAGGACGACTTCCTTGCCGGCCCAGTCCTCGGGCAGGACGAATTCGCGGCGGTGCCACGTGACTCCCACCTTGGAAAGGCCGCCGCCGGCGCCCATGGCGCAGCGCTTCCACTGCGCCTCCTCGTCCGGGGGAAGCGTGGGCCTGGCCCATTCCGCAAGGGCCTTGGCCGAGACCTGCGCGAAGGGGGCGAAGTATTTGTCGCGCAGCCAGTTTTCCAGGTCTTCGCGGGCTTTGCGCCGGAGCTCCTCCATCCTGGCCTTGGACTCTTCGCCAGTCGCCGCCTTGGCGAATGCGATGGCCTCAAGCGCCGCAGTTTCCGACGCCACGGCGAATGTCGCCTCGGAAATCCAGGGCTCGATGCGGGTGCCGCCCCAGGCCGATTGCACAAGGCCGATCGGCACGTCGGGTCCGAGGCGGCGGCGCAGTTCGCGCCCGAAGAACCAGGCGACCGCGCTGAAGGACTTCACTGCGGCCGGGTCGCTGCCAAGACGCCAGACGGGACGGCCCGGCGGCTCGTCGCACGGGCCGTCGGGCGCGACCGCGTGCGGCGTATGGAAAAGCCGGATGCCGGCATCTCCGTCCGCGGCGACGGCCTCGCCGTCCGGCAGCCCCCAGAACTGGCCGGGATGCCACACCGGGTATTCCATGTTCGACTGCCCGGAGCAGAACCATACTTCGCCCACCATGACGTCGCGGAATGTCACGGACGAAAGTGCCGTCACGGTCAGGTCGAACGGCCCGCCGGCGCTTCCGGCGGGGAATTCCAGCTCCCAGCCGCCATCAACGCCAGCCTCCGTCTTTGCCTCCACCCCGCGGAAACGCCCACTGATGGCGGTCTTCGGCGTCGCCTTGCCGGAGATGCGCACGGGCTTGTCACGCTGCAGGACCATGTGGTCGCCGAAACAGCCGTGGATCGAGAAGGCCGATTCGACCGCAGAAGCCGCCATGGCGCACATGACGCCAGCGACAGCCGTCGCAATGGAGAAGGATTTTTTCATGATGCAGGTTTTCGCGTTTATGTGAGTCCTAAGTCGCCTTCTATTCTACCAAAATTCAAAGCCCGGCGGAAATTCCCGCTGATTTTTGCCGCTTGCCGCGACACCCGTGTCCCCAACTTCAACTTCACGCTTGCAATTCCGCGCCGGATTTGGCAGAATTGTATTGCATGTTCCGCAGGGGGAGGATGAGGTCGCCGCAGGCCGCAAGGGCTGCGGAGGAAAGTCCGGACTCCGCAGGGCAGGGCGTCCGGCTGTCAAGGCCGGAACGGCGCCGCAATACCGGCGCCGATGGAAAGTGCCACAGAAACAAACCGCCTCCGGACCATTCCGGGGGCAAGGGTGAAAAGGCGGTGCAAGAGACCACCGGCGGCGTCGCGAGGCGCCGTGCCAGGCAAACCCCGCCCGGAGCAAGATCAAATAGGGGGATGAGACGCTGCCCGCGCCACTTGCCCAGCAATGGGCGATTAGTCCCCGGGTTGATCGCTTAGATGAATGACTTCATGGCCGCGCAAGCGGTTAAACAGAATCTGGCTTATGATCCTTTTGCGGCAACATGCCCTTCTTAGAGCCTGCGCCATCGCCGGCGCGGCAGCCCTTCTCGTTCTGGCGGCCTTGCAACTGGCCGCCATCAACTGGCCATCTTCGGCGGATGCCGAAATGCCCGTCCTGGACGCGCATTCCACCGCACAGGCGCCGCTCTCCATCCCACCAGGCCTCCCGGACCGCATTGCCGGCGCTGACGCCTCCGCGCCTTCCCAGGGCGCCAGGGAAAAATTCTTCGCCGACCTCTCAGCGCGTTTCCGCCTCGCCGGCTTCAGGATCGACCCCGGCAATCCCGAGGGCTCCCGCGCCATAATCGAAGACTGCGAATCACGCAGGCAGTGGATCCGCCGAAGGGGGGACTCCATCGCCCCAGCCGTGACTGTCGCCGGCGTCGAAACAAACGGTGTTACGCTATCCACACCTTACGGACCGTGCAGGCTCGCGCTCTCGCGGCGCGCGACAGGCCCCGGCCAGGCCGCGCGAAACGCCTCGCCAGCCAATGCCGACGCGCCGCAGCCCCAGTCGGGCGGCGCGGCGGAAAGGCTCGCCGGCCACGAGACCAACCCAGGCGTATGGACCTTCCGGCGTGACGACCTCATGGACTACTACGAGGAAGTCAGGCGCCGCCCAGAACGGCTCGAGGCAGTCTTCGACACTCTTGCCCCAATCTGGTATGAAGACGAAACCGACGGCCGCCAGAAAATCGAAGGCTACCGTGTGGAGCCATGCGGCGAGGAACTCTTCTTCGCCGCCGTCGGACTGCGCGAGGGCGATGTCGTCCGCGAGGTCAACGGAATCCGCATGGACAACCGCTTCGCCGCCGAGGAACTCATCAGGCGCTTCGCATCGGGCGACCTGACCTTCGCCCACATCCGCATGGAGCGCGACGGCGAGGAGATAGTCCAGTCCTATTTTCTGGAGGGCGAATGACGCGCCTTTTGCCGCTTCCACGGCGGCGTGGCTGCCAGTGGAAAATGCCGGCCGCAAAATTTCGCTTGCGTAAATCCCGCTTTTTGATAAAATAGTTCTACGATTTTGCGGAGAGGTGGCCGAGTGGCCGAAGGCGCGGCACTGGAAATGCCGTATACCACACCTGGTATCGTGGGTTCAAATCCCACCCTCTCCGCCATTTTTTGCCCATGCGGCGCGATTGTCCGGCGCGGGCGCGGGAAATGGGAAATGCCATGCCATCAAAAATATTTCCCAGCAGTCCCGAACTCCGCGTTCTTAGCCGCCCAGCGTCCCCGCTTTGCGCTTTGGAAATAGTGCGGGGTCCGCTGAAAAAAAACTTTGACAATCCCCCGTCAACTTGGTAACATATTATTCAATGAATTTCGGGGGATTAGCTCAGCTTGGTTAGAGCGTCTGCTTGACATGCAGAAGGTCACTGGTTCGAGTCCAGTATCTCCCACCAGAGTGTTCCAGAGTAGCACAGCGGTAGTGCAATCGGCTGTTAACCGATCGGTCGCAGGTTCGAATCCTGCCTCTGGAGCCATTTTTTTGGCCAACACAACAATTTTTCCCTGCGCAATAATCCATCAAAATCCCCCGGATGCCTCCACGGCACGCCGCAATTTGGGATCTCTGTCGCGGGTGGGATTTGACAAGAGTCGGTGAATCGCATTAAACTGGATGCTGTTTTTTTCGGTTAAGGGTCACTTGACAATGGCAGAGACAATTGCGACGCTGGCGATACAGCTAGGTCTAATCATCATTCTGGCAAGGCTTTTCGGGGCGGCGGCATCCAAGCTGAAGGTTCCATCCGTAATGGGCGAGCTGCTCGCAGGAATAATCTTCGGCCCCTACGCGCTTGGCGGGATTCCGCTGCCCGGCTTTCCCGGCGGCATATTCCCCTTCAGCGGGGCAACTCCCGGCGTGTCTATCAGCCCAATGCTCTACAGTGTCGCGACACTCGGCTCCATCGCCCTGCTCTTCCAGTCCGGGCTGGAGACCGATGTCAGGACCTTCTTCAAATATTCCGTTGCCGGAACCATTGTCGGCATTGGCGGCATCGTATGCTCGTTCATCTGCGGGGCATCGGTCAGCCGCTTTGTCCTGGGCTGGCCGCTGATGGACCCGCGGACGCTGTTCCTCGGGATACTTTGCACCGCGACCAGCGTCGGCATCTCCGCGAGAATCCTGTCGGAGCATGGCGCGATGGGGTCCCCGGAGGGCGTGACGATCATGGCGGCGGCGGTCATAGACGACGTCCTTGGAATAGTCTGCCTGGCGGTAGTCGTTGGCATAGCCGGCGTGGAACTGCGCGGCGGCACGATGGACTGGGGTGCGATAACGGCGACAACAGTCCGGAGCTTCGCGATATGGCTTGGCGCGACGGCGCTCGGCCTGGCATTCTCGCGGCGCATTGCGGCATTCCTGAAATGCTTCCGCGCCCCGGCCGCCTTTCCCACGATGGCCTTCGGCCTGGCGCTTCTTCTGGCGGGGCTTTTCGAGCGCGCGGGGCTTGCGATGATCGTCGGGGCGTTCGTGATGGGGCTTTCGCTGTCCGGCACCGACGTCGCCTTCAGGATCAGGAACGTCCTCCAGCCCATAGGCGCGTTCCTGGTGCCGGTTTTCTTCGTTTCGATGGGCATGCTTGTCGATGTCAGCGTACTTCGCGACCCGGCCGTATTGTGGGTTGGCCTTGCATTCGCATTCATGGCGGCGCTTGGCAAGGTGGCCGGGTGCGCGCTTCCATCCCTTGCGATGGGATTCACGCCAGTTGGCGCCCTGCGCGTAGGCGTTGGCATGGTCCCGCGCTGCGAGGTGGTCCTCATCATTGCCGGCATAGCGGCGACTACCCTCATGAAGGATCCGGCGGGCGGGGCCGAGCCGGTCCCGATTTTCGACAGCCGGCTGTTTGGCATTGCCGTCATCATGCCCCTTGTGACTGCGCTAATCGCCCCGCCGCTTCTTGGCGCGGCGCTCAGGATCAAGCGGAAAGGCGTCCGGCACGAGCGGCGCGACCATGGCATTGTCACGACGTCGTTCGACTTCCGCTCGCCGACCGTGGCGGAATTCGCGGTCGGGGAAATAGTCGAACTGCTCCAGCATGACGGATTCGCGTGCTCGACCATAGCGCGCGGCGTGGGGATCGTCCACTTCCGCAAGGACGCGACCGCGTTTGCGCTGGAGAACAAGGGGACCGAGCTGGTGTTCACCTCCGCCGAGGCCGACGTGCCGCTGATAAGGACAAGCCTCTACGAGAGCGTCGTGGAGCTGCACCGCGGCCTTTCCGAACTCAGGCAGCTCGCCGCGCCGGACGCGGTCGCGGCGAAGATGACGACATCGGGCGTGGATCCGGAGGGCGCGGCGGCGAAGAAAGACGTGGCGAAGGCGGAGTTCAAACTGTCGGGGGTAGTAACCGCTGAAAACATCGTCGTGGGGCTCAAGGCGCAGGACAAGGCCGGCGC
>JAFWPM010000023.1 GCA_017509565.1 Kiritimatiellia bacterium
CGCCAGACGGCGGACTTTTCGGATCCATACACTACCGAAGGCGGCATGTTCATATACCGCGCCGGGGAGCCGATGCCGACAATGTTCCGTGCCGAGCGGATGCGCGTCGCGACAATTGACGCTTCCACCTACGACTTCTACCTCTCCTCGCACGGAGTCGATCCGCTGCGCTACGAAACCTTCGGCGCGGCAATGGAGGCCTTCGGGGAGGGGCGCGTGGACACCGTGTTCTACGACAGCTGCACGGTGCGCCTCGTCGTCAAGGAATCGGGCGGAAAGCTGCTGGCGTCGCCCCTCCAGACACGCGAGAACTTTGGCATAGCCGTCCGCAAGGGGAACGCCGCGCTCAAGGCGGCGCTTGACGAGGCAATCGCCGAGAGGAGGAATCCATGAAGGCCGATGGACGCCGCCGCCTCGCATGGCGGCTTGTCGGGGCGGTCGCGACCGCCTTCGCCGCCTCGATGGCGCTAACCTGGGCGCTGCACGAGCGCATGACGCAGAACGAGATGCGCAATCTCGTGGACAACGTTTTCGATGACGTCGCCGTCCACATCAGGGAGCGTGTGGACGGGCGCATGCTGCGCCTGGCGGCGGAGGTGCGCGACCGCATTCTCGAAATGCGCGAGGAGCCGTGGTGGGGCGATCCCGACGAATCGAGCCGCCGCCTTCGCGCGCTCGCAGGCGAGCTTGGCCTGGACGAAGTCTGCGTCGCCGACGCCAAGGGGCTTCTCACGCACAGCGCCCGCCGCGAGGAGGTCGGCGCCCTCGACTTCACGACGGCCGAGGGGCAGGCGCGCGAATTCGCCGTCCTGCTTAACGACAAATACGAGCTGGCGCAGTCGCTGCTGCCCGACACGCTCCGCGGCGAAGTCGTGAAATACGTCGGCGTGTGGATTCCCGATGGCGGCTTCGTCCAGGTCGGTGCCCGCGACAGGACAATCCGCAACATCGCCCGCACCGCCGTCACTGGCCTTACCCACGGCTGGCATGTGAGCGGCCGCGATGGAGGCATCTACATCACCACGGGGCAGGGAACCGTCATTTCGCACCCAGAAGCCGGCCGCGAAGGCGGCCAGTGGCAGGACCCGGGGGCGGACTTCCATTGCGCGCGGCGCGACATCGAAGGCTTCCCGGTCTATGTCGTGATTCCGCGGCGCACGGCAATCGTCGAACGCAGGGTGCTTGTAACGACATCGGCCTTCCTCAACGCCGCTGCGCTAGTCCTTGCGGCAATTCTCGTGGGAATCGTCATAGCAGGCTACGTGCGCGCCCAGGTCCGTGCGCGCAGGGCCAAGGAAATGGCGATGGCCGCAGGCATCCAGGAAAACTCCATTCCGCGCGTATTCCCGCCCTTCCCGGGCGAAAGGCGCATCGACCTCCATGCGAACATGACGCCTGCGCGCGAGGTTGGCGGCGACTTCTACGACTTCTATTTCACAGGGCCGGACCGTCTGGCGTTCCTCGTGGCCGACGTCAGCGACAAGGGCGTTCCCGCCGCGCTCTTCATGATGCGCGCCAAAACGCTTTTGAAGAATCTGGCCCAGTCGGGCAGACCTTTGGCCGAGGCCGTGTCCGCCGCGAGCGACGCGCTCTGCGAGGGCAACGCCGCGAACATGTTCGTGACCGCGTGGGTTGGCGAACTCGACCTGGCCACAGGCGTAGTCCGCTATGTGAACGCGGGCCACAACCCGCCTGTCCTGCTGCGCGCCGCCGACGGCTCCGCGTCCTTCCTGCACTCGCGCCCGGGACTCTTCCTGGGCGGAATGCCCGGGGCGAAGTACAGGGCGGACGAACTGGCGCTCGCGCCAGGCGACGCCCTATACCTCTACACCGACGGCATCACAGAGCAGACAGACCCGCGAGGCGAACTTTTCGGCGAGGAGCGCCTCAGGGGCTTCCTTGAAGGCGGCGGCTTCCTTGAACATCCTGAAAAATGCACCGGTGCCGTTTTCGCCAGAGTCGAGGCCCATGCCGCCGGCGCGGAACAGTCCGACGACCGAACGCAGCTGCTGCTCCTGTGGCGCGGCCCCGTCCCGCCGCAAGCGTAGCGGCCGCCTTCCGCGTCAGGGTGGCGTCAACTTCGTCGCGCAATACGCATTAGGCGGGCCGCTTTTCGTCGAAGGCGACGTTTTTTTCGTTGCCGCGCGCGAAGCAGCCCGACCCCACGCAGATTACAATTTCGTGCATGGCGCTATTCGATATCGACGACGCTTGCCCAGTGCAGCAGCAGTTCGTGGTTCTTCTGTGTCTGCTCGCGCGACGACTCTGCGGCGGCCACGATTGGCAGCCACTTCTGCACGTCGGCAAGCTTCGCCTTCAGCGATTCGCAGGCCATGGCCATGTATTTTTCGGCCGCCGCGACGTGTCCCGAAAGCCAGAAGAGCAGGTAGGTGCGCGCAACGTCGGCGAGCGGGTCGCCGAGGCGAACGTGACTCCAGTCGATCACGCGCCAGTCGCCCTTCGGCGTGATTATCACGTTCGAAGGGTTGAAGTCTCCGTGGCAGAGTGCCTTGCCGCGCGGGAAGCTCTGGAGCTTCATGTGCAGGTCGTAGCGCGTCTCGCGCGGAAGCGGCGAGGCGGATATCTGCTTGTCGAGCTTGTCCGCAAGGTTGTCCATCCGCTCGGAGGTCTTCTTGAATATCTCGCACTGTATCGCGACAAACTGCCTGATGTACTTGGCGAGGTTCTTCTTGTCATTCGCCATCACGTCGGCGAGCGTCTCGCCCTCGATCCACTCGCGGCGGATGCACCAGTGGTCGCGGATCTTCAGAACCTCGATCACCTTGGCGACGGGCAGTCCCGTCTCGGCGGCGCGCGCCTCGTTCATCGCCTCGTTTAGAATTGCGCTCACCTTGTAGTTCGGCCCGAATATCTTGAGCACGGTGTCCTTGTCCTTCGTCACGACCTTGTCGGCGCGTTCGAGCAGGACGCCCGTCTTCTTCGCGTCCTTCTTCGCCGGAGCCTTGTCCGCCGGAGCCTTCTTTGCGGGCGTCGCCTTCGCGGCGGTCTTCTTCTCTTTCGTGGTCTTCATCTTCCTAAATTCCTTTCAATTTCCACTAGCAACTAGCAACTAATCACTAATCACTAATCACTAATCACTAACCCTTACACCGCCTCATGGGTGCCATAGTAGGCGTTGAGGTACATCTGCCTGATTTCCGACATCAGCGGGTAGCGCGGGTTAGCGCCGGTGCACTGGTCGTCGAAGGCCTGCTCGACCATCGCGTCAAGACGGGCCAGGAAGTCCTTCTCGTCGGGCACGTAGTCGCGTATTGTCGGCTTGATGCCAATGCGCTTCTGGAGGTCGCGTATCGCCTTGATGAAGTCCTCGAACTGCTCGCCGCGGGACCTCCCCTTTATGCCGAGGGCGTCGGCGATTTCAAGGTACCGCTCCAGCGTGTGCGGATGGTCGTACTGCGGGAATGTGCCCATCTTGCACGGGACGGGGTCGGCGTTGAAGCGAAGCACCTCCTCCATCATCAGCGCGTTGGCGATGCCATGGGGGATGTGGTGGAATGCGCCAAGCTTGTGCGCCATCGAGTGCATCACGCCGAGGAAGGCGTTTGCGAATGCCATTCCGGCCATTGTGGCGGCGTTCGCCATCTTCTCGCGGGCAATGGGGTTCTTCGTCTTCGAGACGGCCGCGTCGTAGCACTGCGGCAGGTATGCGAAAATCACCTGAAGCGCGCGGATCGCGAGCCCGTCGGTGTAGTCGGTCGCCATCATGGAGGCGTAGGCTTCCAGGGCGTGCGAGACGGCGTCGATGCCTGAGGCGCTTGTGAGGCCGGGGGGCGCCATCATCTGCATGTCAGCGTCAACAATCGCCATGTTCGGCATGAGCGCGTAGTCCGCGAGCGGGTACTTGACGCCGGTCTGCTCGTCGGTGATGACAGCGAATGGCGTCACTTCGGAACCCGTTCCGGCAGAGGTCGGAACGCACACGAAATAGGCCTTCTCGCCCATCTTCGGGAAGGTGTAGACGCGCTTGCGGATGTCCATGAAGCGCATCGCCATGTCCTGGAAGTCGGCCTCGGGGTGCTCGTAGAGGACCCACATGATTTTCGCCGCGTCCATGGCGCTGCCGCCGCCGACGGCGATGATGACGTCCGGCTTGAAGCCCGCCATGAGCTTGGCGCCTTCCTTGGCGCATGCGAGGGTGGGGTCGGGCGCGACATTTGAGAAGGTGGTGAACATTATGCCCTGCTTCACGAGCGACTTCTCTATCGGCTTGGTGTAGCCGTTTGCGTAGAGGAAGGAGTCAGTCACGATGAAGGCCTTCCTCCTGCCCAGCTCCCCGCCGAGTTCCCTGAGCGCCACCGCGAGGCACCCCTTCTTCTGGTACACCTTCTCAGGCGCGCGGAACCAGAGCATGTTTTCCCTTCTCATGGCAACTGTCTTGATGTTCAAAAGATGTTTGACTCCCACGTTTTCGGACACTGAATTCCCGCCCCAGCTGCCGCAGCCGAGCGTCAGCGAGGGAACTAGGCTGAAGTTGTAGATGTCGCCTATGCCGCCGAGGCTCGACGGCGTGTTCACCAGAAGACGGCACGCCTTCATGCGGTCGGCGAATTTTTCCAGCTTCTCGCGCTCGCCAAGCTCGTCGATCCAGAGCGAGGACGTGTGGCCGAGGCCTCCGTTGTTTACGAGAAGCGCTTCGGCGATGTCGAGCGCGTCGTCGAAGTCGCGGCTCTTGTACATGCCGAGGATCGTCGTGAGCTTTTCGTGACCGAATGCCTCGGAGTTGTCAGTCGATGTCGCCTCGCCGATGAGCACCTTCGTGGACTCCGGCACCTCGAAGCCGGCCATCTTTGCGATCGCAACCGGGCGCTGCCCGACGATCTTCGCGTTTAGGGCGCCGTTGATGAGCATGGTCGCGCGGAGCTTGTCGGCCTCTTCCTCGTTCAGGAAGTAGCAGCCGCGGCGCTTGAACTCGGCCTTAACGTCGTCGTAGATGAGCTGGTCGGCGATGACTGTCTGCTCCGTCGCGCAGATCATGCCGTTGTCGAAGGTCTTCGAGTGGATGATTGAGTTGACTGCGTTGATGAGGTCGCAGCTTGGGTCGAGGATCGCGGCGGCATTGCCCGCGCCGACGCCAAGCGCCGGGGTGCCGGAGGAGTATGCCGCCTTGACCATGCCGGGGCCGCCGGTCGCAAGGATGATGTCTGCCTCCTTCATCAGGAGGTTCGTCTTGGGCAGGCTCGGCGCCTCGATGCAGGCGATGATGCCATCCGGGGCCCCCGCCGCGACTGCCGCGTCAAGGACAATCTTCGCCGCGGCCATAGTGCAGTTCTTGGCGCGCGGGTGCGGGCTGATGACGATGCCGTTGCGCGTCTTGAGAGCGAGCAGCGTCTTGAAAATCGCCGTGGATGTCGGATTCGTTGTCGGAATCACGGCGCCGATGACACCTATCGGCTCGGCGACCTTCATGATGCCGGCCGCCTCGTCCTCCTCCACGATGCCGCAGGTCTTGGTGTCCTTGTAGGTGTTGTAGATGTATTCGGCCGCGTAGTGGTTCTTTATGACTTTGTCCTCGACGATGCCCATGCCCGTCTCCGAGGCCGCCATCTTGGCCAGCGGTATGCGCGCCTTGTCGGCGGCCATGGCGGCCGCCTTGAAAATGGCGTCCACCTTTTCCTGCGCAAATGTCGCGAACTTCGCCTGCGCCGCGCGGACGCGCGCAATCTGTCCCTCTAGTTCGGCTACGCCGCCGTCGGCGGCGACATCCTTTTCGTTTTCGTTCATTCCAGCATGCCCTCTCAGTTTGTTGGTTCGCCCTTTGCCAAGGGAACGCATTTTATTCTACCATCTCGGAAATCGATAGTCAAGTATCGGTAAAAAAATATCGATTATTTTGGCTGCGCACTCAGCTTGTTTTTTGGTATAATCTTCGCTATGTCGCGGTGCTGAAATGGAACGGCCCAAGTTGCTATACCTCTCGATTATCGAGTTTTCGCCAAGCCATGCCGAGAAACTGGCCGGGATTGGCCGGTATTGCTCGATGCGCGGCTGGGAGGCGGTGCCGATCCTTAGGAATGAGGTGTCGCCGGCGTCGCTCCCGGAATTTCTTGCAAAATACAGGCCAGCCGCATGCGTGGTGGACGGCATCGCGCGCTGCGCCGAATTCCCGCCGCGCCTTTTCGGAAAGGTGCCAGTCTCCTACATCGGCTATCCGCATCGCAGGACAGGGGACAGGCCGAACTTCATGTTCGACTACGACGCCATCGCGGACGAGGCTCTCCGGGAATTGTCCGCGGGGAAACCTGCGTGCTATGCGGCGGTCGGCTCCCCGTCTCCGCTGAAATGGTCGCGCAACCGCGTCAGGGCATTCCGCGCGGCCGTCGCCGACGCCGGCGCGAAGTGCCGCGTCTTTCCGACGCTGCCGCGTTTCGAGCCGGAGTCGAACGACCGGTTCGTCGGGCGGCTTGCGGCGTGGCTCGCACGGCTTCCGCGCCATTGCGCCGTCTACGCCGTGAGCGATGAAACTGCTGTCCTTGTAGCCATGGCCGCCCGGATCGCCGGGCGTAGCATCCCGCGTTCCCTGACGCTTCTGTCGGTGGACAACTTCGCGAATCTATGCGAAAAGGCCGATCCGCCGATTTCCTCGATCCGGCTCGACTTCGAACGGCAGGGCTTCCTCGCCGCAAAGGCGGCGGCCGAAGGTTGGCGCGCGGGTCGGGGCGTCTACGCCGGTCGGGCGCCTCTCACGGCCATCAAGCCCCTCATGGTTGTCCGCCGCAAATCCACCGGCGGAAGCGGACGGCATGAACCCTGGATTCTGGATGCCGTCGAGACAATTCGGCGCGAGGCGTGCGACGGTCTTTCCGCGGCTGAACTTATCGCCCGCCACGGCGTTTCGAAACGGCTTTTCACATTGCGCTTCCGCGAGGCAACCGGTCATTCCGTCCTTGATGAAATCATCCACGTGAGGCTTGAAAAGGCCCTCACGCTCCTTTCGCAGACTGATACTGCGGTCGGGGCAATCCCCGGCCTGTGCGGTTTCAACTGCGACCGGACTCTCGATGCTATCTTCCGCAAGCGCTTTGGCGTCTCGATGAGCGCCTGGCGTAGGCAAAATTCCAGATAGGGGCAGAAAAAGCATTCTAGCCGAGTGTGCCTCCCACCACTCAAAAAATGTTGCCCAAAATTGAGAATGTTTCGCCCCATCCATGCTAAGATGTATCTATCAGCTGGGGGAACGGCAACTCTGGGCGGTCCAGTGCGCCGGTACCCCCATCAATCCAACCAACGGGAATCACGCCATGATGCAACTGCAACGATCCGCCACCATCCTTTGCACTGTCGCGCTGGCAGGCGTCGGCCATGCGGGCGTCAAGTACTGGGACAACCCCGCCTTCAAGGCCTACGACGTCGGCGACTACGTTCAGGACGGACTTGTCCTCCATTACGACGGCATCCGCAACGCCGGCGCGGACGCCGCGCACTCCGACGCGGCCGTCACCTGGGCGAACCTGGCCTCGGACGGCGAGTATCCGCTCGGATGGTACAGCTGGGTCAAGCAGGGGACCGCCGACTCGTACGCCCGCGAAGACGGGAACACCACGAACGGCGCGTGGACCGCGAACGGCTTCGCCTTCGACGGGTTTGAGGGCTTCGCCGCGACGGAGGTCTCATTCAGCATGGGGCCCGCCTACACGCTCCAGTTCGCGATGACGGCTTCGACCGCCGACCTCAAGGACGAGAACGGCACGACGGGCTACATCTTCCGGCCCGGGAAGGGCTGGGAATACGGGGCCGTCGCCATCCGCCAGTCCGAAAACGGCTCCACCACGCCCGCGAACGCCGTCTACGCCATCGACAGGACCCGCTTCGGCACCAACACGCCGCGCGCCAACTTCTCGAACGCCAATCCCCGCTATGCGACCATCCTCTCCGATACGGCAGCCATCCGGGTCTTCGAGGGAACGGAGATTCCGACGGCTTCGACCGGCGGCAACTCCTACAAGGCCGGTTCGAGGACGGCGGCGGACGCCAACACCTGGTTCTCGATCGGCTCTCAATACGACAACTCGCCGCGCACGAGAAAAGCCAGCAACTCCCTCCAGTCATTCAACGGCACACTTCACGCCATCCGCTACTACTCCAAGGCGCTTTCAGAGGATGATCTTGCCTGGAATCGCGTGATCGACGAATGGCGCTTCTTCGGCGAGTCCGCGCCGATTCCGGTCACGAACGTGGTCATCGCCACGAGCGCGCCCGGC
>JAFWPM010000024.1 GCA_017509565.1 Kiritimatiellia bacterium
GGCGGCGAAATCAGCATGGCCAGTGGCTAGGAGGGGGGAGGGACTCCTATTGGGCGAGGCGCGAGGCGAGCAGGGGGATTGTGCGCTCGAAGGCGACGCCGTACCAGTGGTCGTCGGCAGTGGCTTCGATGGAGGCGCAGACGATGTCGGCAGCAAGCGCCGCGGCGGCAAGTCCGTCGAGTCCGCGCAGGATGGCGCCCGCGAAGACGGACGCGAAGACGTCGCCCGTGCCGTGCGAGGAGCGCGCGAGACGCGGGTTGAAGTCGTAGCGGATCGACGCGCCGTCCGAGACGGCGGTGCCGAGCAGCGCGGGGTCGAACGAGACGCCCGTGAGCGCGACGTTCTTCGCGCCGAGCGCGTGAAGCCCCGCGATGGTATCCTTGACGAAGGCTTCGCCGTAGCCTTCCAGGACGGGTTCGCGCCCGAGGAGGAAGGCGGCCTCGGTGAGATTGGGGAGAATCCAGTCCGCGCCGTCGCAGAGCTTCGCCATTTTCGCGGGGAAGTCGTCGCCAAAGCCGGGGTAGAGCCTGCCGCCATCCGCCATCACGGGATCGACGATCCGGACCGCGCCGGGGGCGGCGCAGTGCTCCATGATCGACAGGATCGGGGCGATCTGCGGTTCGCAGACGTAGCCGGTGTAGAAGGCGTCGAAGGTGAGCTTCTGGCGCAGCCACTCGGCTTCGATGGCCGGCATTTCGCCCGTCAGGTCGTGGAAGGTCCACGCCGTGAAGCCGGCTGTGTGGTTGGAGAGGACGGCGCTCGGAAGCACGGCGCATTCGACGCCGCAGGCCGAGATGAGCGGCAGGGCGACCGTCGCGGAGCACTGTCCGACGCAGGAGACATCCTGGATGGTGAGAAGGCGGGGGAGGCTGTTCATGTGTGGCTAGTCGGCCAGCTGGCCAGTGTTTAGAGGTTAGTGGGCGGCTGGGCAGATGAGAGGGGGCGCATGCCCTCGATGCAGACGGCGACGACATCGGCAAGGTCCATGCCGAGGAGTTCCACGCCGCGGAGGATGACTTCGCGCGAACATTTGGCGGCGAACTTCTTGTCCTTGAACTTCTTCAGGACGCTACGCGGTTCGAGGTCGGAAAGGCCCGTCGGGCGCATGAGCGAGGTGGCCCAGACGATGCCGGAGAGGTCGTCGACGGTGAAGAGGCTCTTCTCGAGGTCAGTCTCGGGCTTGATGTCGTTGCAAATGGACCAGCCGTGGCTCATGATGGCGCGGACGTCCGCCGCATCGACGCCTTCGGCGAGGAGTTCGGCCTCGGTGTGCCTGAGATGCTCGGCGGGGAAAAGTTCGTAGTCGTAGTCGTGGAGGAAGCCGACGGCGCCCCAATGTTCCACCTCCTCCGGCGGCTGGCCGAAGTGACGCGCAAAGGCCTCCATGCAGCCGCGCACGTTGCGGGCGTGGAGCAGCAGATGCGGGTCGCGCGTCGTTGTCGCGAGCAGGCGCTCGGATTCTGCGAGGGAGAGTCCCATGGCATTGAAATTGCGATGTGGAATGCGGCATGGCAGGCGCGATTGCGCCGGCCATGCCGCATTCCGCCTAGAACTGGTACTGCGCCGAGAGGACGAATCCGTCGCCGACGCCGAGCTTCGAGCCGGACTTGCTGCCGGTGTTCACGTAGGCGCCGACGAGCGTGAGCTTCGGCGTCGCGAACCAGGCGGCGTGCAGGTCGTAGTAGTCGTGGTTCTCCACCTTGTCGGCATCGATCCCGCTCTTGTATTCGGCGCCGACGGTCAGCCATGACACCGGAATCAGGTTCACGTTGCCGAACCACCCGAAGCCGTAGTCGCCATGCCCGACGACGCCGTTGACGACTTCGTCGGAATACAGGACGCCGGCGGAAAGGAGAACCGGGACTGGCGCTGAACCTACGAGCTTGGTCGCGACAGCGTAGAAGTCGGCGCCGTCCTTGTCGAGGCCTAGGGCGTCGGCCGTGGCGGCGTCGGTGTGCTTGTAGATTGCGCCGACAGCCACGGCGGGCGCCCACTTCAGATCAAAGGCGCCATCCTGCAGCAGGACGAGCTTCGCGCCGACGTTGTGGGTGGAGATTGAGTCATCGCCGTATTTGTTGGCGTCCGTCCAGCCGTAGCCGTAGGAAAGCTCGACGCGCTTCGCAATCGAGAAGGAGGCCGATGCGGCCGCCCAGTCGATGTCGGCGGAGTCGAGGCGCGTAAACCATGTGCCGACTTGCGGGGCTGACACGGTCTGGTTTTCCTCGCCGTATGTTCCTGCCGGGAAGGCAATCGGGTTGAAGGCTATGCCGCCGTCGCCCTGAAGGCCATTGAGCGGGACTCCCGCACGCACCGCCCCGGCAACCGTTGCCGCGGCAATTATGGATGCTGTGATCTTGTTCATGTTGACACCTCCGTTTGGATTAGTAGTGTTGATGGAAATATTGACTACCTTTTCGGTAGTTTATGGCAATAATTTTATAATAAATTCTGCAATATGTCAACTGGTGATTTAACGATTTACAAATAACCAAGATATTACAATTGCGGAATAAGAAGCATTTCAACACTCGTATCCGAAAAGGAAGGCCACGATACATTACCATATCGATAGTATACGATGGATGTTTCGATGCTTGGGGGGTTGGGATGTGGAGGGCATGATAGGGGTTGTCCGCTGTCGGCTGTCGAATGTCGGAGTTTTTATAGCCACAAGGAACACAATGGGTCGCAGAAACATTGTTGCCCTCTGCGTCTCCGCGTTGAAATTTAATTGGCAGGATTTCCGCGGCTGCCATTGTTACGCCTCTGATGATGAAATCATGCATGTTTGGCAAATTGAATTGCAGTTTATTTTACATGGCGTTCCCTGTATAATATTTTGCGGAATTGGCCGAATGCGTCGGCGATGAACAGTAAACACCTACTTGCAAACAAAAAATGCACAACAATCTTCAAGAAGTCCTCCACGAGGTTGACCTTTGCGTCATTGGCGGCGGCATCGGCGGGCTGCTGACCGCGATTTCCGCCGCGCGGCGCGGCGCCAAGGTGGCGCTCATGCACGACCGCCCAGTTCTCGGCGGCAACGCCTCGTCGGAAATCCGCATGTGGATCTGCGGTGCCGGCACCCGCGTCCGCAACCTCCAGGAAACGGGCATCATGGAGGAAATAGCCCTCGACAACATGGCGCGCAACCCGTCGCGCAACTGGTCGCTCTGGGATGCGCTTCTCTACGAAAAGGCCCGGTTCGAGCCCAACATCGACCTCATACTCAACTGCGCCTGCTCGGAGGCGGAAACCGGGCCTTCACCCTCCCTCCTTCGCGATGGCGGGAACTCCGGCGTCAAAATCATCTCCGTAACCGGCTTCCAGGCAACGACTCAGCGCCGCCACAAGGTGAAGGCCAAGATTTTCGCGGACTGCTCCGGCGACTCCATCCTTGCGCCGCTAACCGGCGCCAAGTTCAGGATTGGGCGCGAGGCGAAGGCCGAGTTCGGCGAGGAATTCGGCCTCGCCGAGGCCGACCGCCGCACAATGGGTTCGTCGCTCCTCATCCAGGCGCGCGAAACCGACCACCCCGTGTCCTTCACGCCCCCGCCGTGGGCATATTCCTTCCCGGACGACGACTCCCTAAACCACAAGCCGCACGAATGCCTCCTCAAGCCCCACACGAATTTCTACTGGATTGAACTTGGCGGTGAGGCGGACACGATAGCAGACGCCGAGGAACTCCGCGACGAACTGCTTAAAATCGCCTTCGGCGTTTGGGACCACATGAAGAACCACGGCGACCACGGCGCCGAAAACTGGGAGCTGGAATGGGTCGGCTTCCTGCCAGGCAAGCGCGAAAGCCGCCGCTATGTCGGCGCCTACACGCTTACGCAGAATGACGTCGAGAATGGCGGCAGGCGGTTCGAGGACACTGTCGCCTACGGCGGCTGGCAGATCGACAACCACCTTCCCGGCGGCTTCTGGATGAAATCACAGGGTGGCGCGCACCTCCAGAAGCGCCGGCTTTCGGAGCCATACGCGATTCCCTACAGATGCCTGTATTCGCCCGATGTCGAGAACCTCATGTTCGCCGGGCGCAACATCTCCGCATCCCACATTGCATTTGCGTCGGCGCGCGTCATGGGCACCATTGGCGTAATGGGCCAGGCGGTAGGCACCGCGGCGGCCCTTGCCGTGGAAAAGAACGTCAATCCGCGCGGCATCTACGAGGACAGGGCCCTTCTCCGCGAACTCCAGAAGCGCCTGATGGACGACGACTGCTTCCTCCCTGGCTTCAAGCGCGAACTCTCCCCGCTCGCCAGGGCCGCCACGCTTGTCGCCGACTACGGCGACGCATCGGACATCGCCAACGGCGTAGACCGCCGCATCTGGGGACGCGACAACGGCTA
>JAFWPM010000199.1 GCA_017509565.1 Kiritimatiellia bacterium
AGGCTCGTAGTTTTCTACAATGGCAGCAAGACGCTCGGGCGCGCCCTCGGCGTGGACCCGGGCGCCTGGCGGTCCTCCGGCAAGCGCGCCTACACGGCGCTTGACGCGACGCCGCTCCTCGGCCAGCCCCGGCGCGTCCCGCACGTCACCGAGGGGGTAATCACCCCGCTGCCGCTGCCAGGGCATGGCGCAAGGAAGATAGCCACATGGGTTTCCGGCTACTCGACAGCCACGCACTCCACGGCGGCGACGCTTTCCCCGACGGGCGCCTGGTTCGCGCACGTCCCGCCGCGCGCCTACCCGGCGGCCGTGGACATGTTCACGGCGATCTCGACGAACCTAGTGCCCTCGCTCTCACAGACCATCCCCGCGCCCGCGCCGCGCCCCGCCGTCCTCGGCGCCGCGCGGGACTTCCCGCTCGCGGCCTGGGCGAACACCATGGACATACCGGGAGCATTCAGCGACAGGATGCCTGGGATTTCGGCGATTTACGTCCGCATCCTGCCGACCGACGCCGCCAGCGCCCCGCGACTCGGCGGCATCGCCACCCACGCCTGGATCAGCTGCTTCACGACCGACGGCCTCCCCAAGGAGACCATTGAGGCCCTGCGCCGCGAAAAGCGCCTCTCCGAAACAAACCCGAAATGGATGAGCCCGCTTTCGAAGGACAACCGGGAAATCGTAGTAGGCCAGCTCGTCGACGCCGCGAAATCGGGAGTCGCCGGCATCCACCTCGACTACGTCCGCACGGAGTACCCAACCCCAGCCTCCCCGCAGATGACCCAGGCGATCACGGACTTCGTAAGGGAGGCGTCCAGGGCCGTCCGCGCCGTAGACCCCGGCATTGAAATCTCCGCCGCGGTCTACCCCACGCCGGAATCGGCCGCACGCCACAACCAGGACTGGCCGGCATGGGTCGCCGAAGGGCTTGTGGACTACGTCTGCCCGATGCTATACACGGAATTCCCCGAGGAATTCCGCCACATGCTTTCCGAATGCACAGGGGCGGTGCCGGCATCGAAGATCATGGCCGGCATCGGATCGGGGGCTAACGACAGCCAGACAGACGCCGCAACGACGAGGCGCGAGATCGAGATCGCGGCTGAAGCAGGGTGCCGCGGGGCGGTTTTCTTCACGCTGAACGACTCCCTCGCCGAGCTGCTGGAGGCCCGCTAGCGATGGCGATATTCGTCCCGTACAAGCCGCCGGCCGCCAAGCGCCAGAATCCGGCCACCGAGCAGATGCAGGGTGCGGCGCCGCAGCAGGCCCAGCCCCCCGCCGCCAGGCATGCGCGCCACGCCCACGGCCCCGCCGAAACCGTCCTCGCCCACTGGAGCCGCTGCCCCCACTGCTACATCTCCATCAGCACAGTCGGCACAGAACCCCCGTCGGTCTGCCCGTACTGCAACCGCGCGCTTGACCAGACCGAGGAAACCCGCCCCCTCGCCGAGGAGGTGGCGCCCCCCTCCGAAGAGGAGGTTAAGCGCCGAATCGGCAACATCTACCACCGCCCGCACCTCATAGTGGCGGGAATCATCGGCGCCATCGCCACACTCATCCTCGGATGGGCCGTCACCGAGCAGCTGCGCTCAATTTCAGGCTTCTGGTACAAGGAATTCCTTGTCGCGTCCTATTCGATCGTCGCCGGCCTATTCGTACTTACGCGGTTCATCTTCGCGGCATTCTACCGCGCGCCGCGCGACGTCGGCTTCGAGCCCACCGTCACCGTCCTGGTCCCCTGCTTCAACGAAGGCGAGGCCATCCGCAAAACCATCGAGCGCATCTTCTCCTCCGGATACCCCGAGGAAAAACTGGAGGTCGTCTGCGTAAACGACGGCTCGAAGGACGACTCCCTGGCCCACATGCTCGCGGCCCAGACGCGCCACCCGCACCTCGTCGTCGTCAACTTCGAGAAGAACCGCGGCCTCTGCCACGGCTGGGGCGTCGGGACCTTCCTGGCCAGAGGCGAGTTCATGGTCTGCGTTGACTCCGACACCTTCGTATTCCCCGGTTCCCTCCACAAGCTGATGCAGGGCTTCGTCGATCCATCCGTTGGCGGGATCTCCGGCCACTGCGACATCGAGAACGCCGACGTGAACACCCTTACCAGGCTCCAGGACGTCCGCTACTACTTCTCATACAAGATCATGAAGGCGGCCGAAAGCATCTTCGGCGTCGTGAGCTGCCTGCCAGGATGCTTCTCCGCCTACCGCCGCACATGCGTCCTGGCGGTGATGGACAAGTGGATCAACGCCACTGTCTGGGGCGAGCACGGCAACTTCGCGGACGACCGTTCGCTGACGAACCAGATTCTGCGCGATTACAAGATAATCTATGACGACGAGGCCCTGGCGACGACAATCTGCCCTGAAACGTGGAGGCAGTACATAAGGCAGCAGGCCCGCTGGGAACGCTCCTACCTCCGCGAAATCTGGAAGACCGGCAAGTTCATCTGGCGCAAGCACCCTGTTCCGGCGCTGTCGTGGTACGCGATGATGTGGATGCCGCTGGTGGAACCCTTCGTCATGCTTGAGGCATTGATTGTGATACCCGTGAAGGCCTACCTGAGCGCGCCCAAGATATACTCGTCAAACCTGGCGTCGTGGGCGGCAGGCAAGGCCGCGGCCATCCAGAACGGGGTCAGCTTCAGCGGCGGCTTCATGTCGAGCGTCGCCGACAAGCTCGGCTATTCGATCCTAAGGGCCGCCGTCTCATGGGAGACCATCGTGGCGTCGGCGCTGTTGCTCGCCACCTTCATACAGTTCCGGAGGGAGAACCGCAATCCGGCCCGCAGCCGGATTGCCGGCGCCATCCTCGCCTCGCTATGCTTCGCCGCATTCGCCTTCCGCGCCGCCGGCATCCTTTCCGACATACCCATGCTAATGTCAACGGTCACCTACGAATACATCGCCACCATCATGATGTCTTCGACGGCCCTGGGTGCCCTTCTGGCCATAGCCGGGGTGGCGGCCGCCTTCGTGGAGACATTCCACGGCACCCGCCGGAAAACCGGCTGGGGCCTGACGTTCCTCTACATCCTCTTCTTCATCTGGAAGGTCGCGGCAGTCATGCCGCCGAATCTCGCGCCCGGCAATGTCAGCATGCCGCTTTACGCCTTTTCAGAGGCGATGCTCATACCGCGCACATTCATGATTGGCGTAATGTCGATCACCGCCGTCTGGTCGCTGCATTTCCTGGCCACGACGGGGCGCCGCTGGTGGAAGGCCGGCTTCGCATTCACGCTTTCATACATCCTCTTCTTCAGCTGGCAGATATACTGGGCGCTCTACACCATCCGGGGAAAGGCCTGGGGAACCAGGGGGTAGGCAAGTACAAGACCTGGGATATCAGATTTCAAATCTCTATCACAGATTTCATATCTCAAATCTCAAATCTCTATCACAGATTTCATATTTCAAATTTCAGATCTCAGATCTCAAATTCCAGATTCCAGATTTATCACCACAGACCCACGATTCGCATTCTCCACATCCATGAGCACAACCGACAACAAAAACAACGACGGCAAGAAGCCCGACGCCTTCCGCAAGACATCGGCATGGGCGCGTCCACGTGCCATGGCCCGCGACTCCAACGTGTCCGCCTGGCTCGCCCTCGCCGGCATAATCTGCCTCTGCCTCGCGCTATGGACGCCAATCGCCCATGTGTTCTGGGGCATCCGCAACAGGAACGTCGACCACAACGAATCGCTCCCGCGCAACGCCAACTGCTTCCTTGCCATATCGTACGAAGGCATCTCGCCCGTCCCCGACCCTTCGGGCCGCTTCATCTTCGCGCAGGACTTCCGCGCCCACATCGCCGCGCTGAAAAACGCAGGCTACCACGCTATCGGCCTGGAGGACGTCCGCGCCTTCTACGAGGACCACCGGCCGCTCCCGCCCAAGGCCATCCTGCTCACCTTCGAAAACACCCGCAAGAACACCTTCTTCGAAGGCCGCGCCATCCTCGAAGACCTCAACTGGCGCGCGGTAATGGGCGTCATAACGCGCCGCGTCAACAGCAAGGACCGCGACACGATTCTCTGGCCCTACCTCAAGAGCATGGCCATGGACGACCGCTGGGACCTCGCGTGCGAGTCGAGCAACGGCGTCGGCTTCATCGCCGCCGACTCCCAGGGCCTCCGCGCCCCGTTCTTCGCGACGCGCAAGTGGCTCTTCAACGAAAGCCGCTTCGAAAGCGTCGATGAATTCAAGGAGCGCATCGACGCAGACCACGCCGCCGCAATCCGCGACTTCGAGTCAAAACTGCACCAGAAGCCAATCGCATTCTTCTTTCCCCTCGGCAACTACGGCCAATTCGAGCAGGGCGGCCGCACGCTCCGCGACGCCAACCTCGACTCCGTCTCCAAATTCTACAAGCTCGGCTTCATCCTCAACAACCAGGCGCTAAACGAAGCCACCACCGACCACCGCCGGCTGAACCGAATGTCCATACCGCCTTCGATGACGCCGGAGGCCCTGGTCGCGACCCTCAACAACGCCTGGCCTTTCGAATCCGCCGATGGCTTCGGCGTAAAGCCCGTCAACATCTCGCGCTGGAACGCCGACTGGGGCCTGATCGAAAAGGAAACCGACGCGTTCACTCTCAGGGCCAGCCACGCCAGCGACCAGCGCCTCTCCGACTACGGCTCATCCACCGGCGCGCGCGCCTGGCTCGCCGGCAGCAGCCAGTTCACGGACGGGACATTCGACTGCAACTTCGAACTCATACGTGGAGAATTCCACGCCTACTTCCGCTACCAGTCCGACGACTCCTGGGTCAAGGTCGCGCTTGACGAAAGCGGGCGCATCACCGTCGGCCAGGCCATCCCCGGCTCGGAACCCGAAATCCTGGCCAACGCCGCGATAAACTCCGAAACGGACTTCCGCTCCTCCCACAACCTCTTCGTGACGATCCGCCGAGACACCGTCTACGTCCGGTTCGACGGCAAGTCGCTCTTCGGCGGCCCAGTCCGCCTGCGCACGCCCTACGGTGACTCCGTCGAACCAGGCCTCATCGGCATCAGCATCCAGGCCAGCGAACCGGGCCTCGCCCAGAGCCATATCCGCGAAACCTACATCCGCCCAAACCTGAACGGCGTCATATCCTGGCCGGCCACGATGAGCCGCAATGCCACGCATGTCATGCGAGAACTCACCGAAACCATGTTCCGCTACTCGGTCATCGCCCCGCCATGGCTCGACGTCTTCGCGTCGTCCCAGCTGTCATACCCGGACATCGACTCCGCCTCGCTGCGCGTAATCGCCGACGCCAACAAATCGCGCATATTCCCCGCGATTACGCTACACGCGGAGGCGGCCTTCCCCAACAGCACGAAGTCCGACATCGTAAACCAGCTCGTCGACACCAACGCGGACGGCATCCTCATCGACGCGAGCGACTTCCCCGCCGACCGACTCCCCCTTCTCAAGACCTGGATAGACGAACTCGACGTCCTCCTCGCCGCGCGCAAGCTCGCCCTGGCCGTCCGCTTCCCCGCCAGCAAGGCCAGGCTCGACTCGCTGTCCGAAAGCTACCCGACAAGCAATGACCGGCTTTTCGTGGACGACGGCAACGGCCACCCGCCCTCGGTCAGCCCCGAGCACGTCCTCCATTTCGTGTCGCTGCCTCCCCCGCCCGAAAGCGAGGAAAACACCCGGACCTTCCAGATCTCCAGCTTCGACGAGGCCGAGACCGACGCGCTGCCCCAGAACGAGTCGCTCCGCCGCAAGGGCTACAAGGCATATTCAGAGGGCGACTACGCCAGCGCGACGAACTTCTGGAACCAGTGGTGCTCCAGCGAACCGGGCAACGCCGAAGCGTGGATGCTCTACGGACACGCGCTCGCCCGCCTGCCCGACCCCGAGGCGGCCGTCAGGGCATACGGGCATTCCCTCCGGCTCAACCCGGGCCAAATCGACCTGATGGTGGAATGCGCGCGCCTCTACGACACAAACGGGAAATCCGAAAAGGCCGAGGAAATGCTCGACACCTACGCCCGCGCCTTCCCTGACGACCCAAGGATCGCCATAGCCCAGGCCTCATGGCTCTCCCGCCACGGGAAGCGCTTCGCGGGGCGCACCATCCTCACGGAGCTTATCTCCCGCCGCTCAAACGACATCTACTCCCGACTGGCGCTCCACAACTTCCTCGACTCACCCATCGACCGCTACCAGAACATGCACGCCCTGCTCCGGCTCGGCTCTGGCGGGCCGACGCGCATGCTCGCCTTCGGCCACGACATCGCGGCCTCCGAAATCCTCACGATGCCCGAGTCCAGCGTATTCTTCCCCTTCATCCGGGAGTCTGCGGCAAGCGGCCCCACGGAGGCCGTCCGGAAAGTCTACTCGGACTTTCTCCCGCAGTCCGCCCCGGTTTCCGAGGACTTCGACGCGACCCGCCTTTCCGAAAACTGGGACGCCCGCGGCACGACACTCGCGGCCATCGCCGGCAGCTACAACCTCCAGGCGGCCTCGGACATGGCCGAGGCGTACCTCCGTCTGCGCAAGTCGGAACTCATCCGCGACGGCTTCATCGAGGTCCATGTCGGCGAATCCGTCGGCGCCTTCTGGCTTTACGCGCGCCGCTCCTCCCAGACAATGATCCGCTTCGGCTTCGAGGACGACGGCTACATCCGCATCCAGTCCTGGAAGAACGGCGAAATCCGCACGTCCGACAGCGTCTCGTGGATTCGTCCCGCCAACGATTTCGTCATGCGGCTCGAAGTGCGCGGCGACGGCGCGCTGGGCTACATCGACGGCCGCCCGGCCTTCAACGCCCCGCTGATGATTCCGGTAGACATCGCCTACGGCTGGTGGAGCATCGCCCCATATTCGCCCGAACTCGGCAACGCCCGCGCGCGCATCGGCCGCATCTCGGCCGGCCCGCTCAGCCCCAGCATCGTGCTCCTTCGCGAAACCGACGCCGAAAAGATCGCCGACGCCCTCGACTCCCTCCGCGACAACATCCACAGCGTCTCCGCGCTGGCGCCCGTGCTTTTCGAGCAGACGCCCGACGGGTCCGTCCCGCTTACGCCCCTGACCGACTCCATGCCCATAAAGATGTTCGCGTCCTACCACAGGCTTCGCCTCATGCCGGCCATTTCGCTTGAATACTACTCCGACATCAACCCGGAGGCCGTCGTCAGGATCATCGACCACCACAGCCTCTCCGGCCTCGTCCTGCTTGTCCGCTCCATGCCCAACGACGAATGGTTCGAAAAGATGGAGTCGATCATCGAGAAAACTTCCGCGAACCTGATTGTCATCCAGCGCGAGGCGCCGATTTTCTCTGGCAAGCCGCCGAAGCATGAAAACAATGTCGCGACAATCCGCGAAATCCAGCGCGGCTCCGTCCTCCTCCAGCCCAACGAAACCGAGTGGCGCACCGCCATCAGGAACGCCGACACCTGGAACCCCAAGGCGGCCTTGAACTCCATTTCGCCGCAGATTGTCCTCCTTGGGGCCAAGGCAGAGGAGGATCCGGAGCCAGAAAAGCCCAAAACGCCGCCCAAGCCGCTGGAGGCGCAGCCTCAGGAGGCGCCGGAGGAACCGGCCGCGCCAAGCGCCGACGAGCCCGGGGCGACAGAGGAAAACGAGGTGGGGAAACAATGAAAATTTCAAATTTCAGATCGCAGA
>JAFWPM010000200.1 GCA_017509565.1 Kiritimatiellia bacterium
CGAAGGCGAGCGCCCCGGCGGCGGTCGCGGCGGCGAAGATTTCGGGGGCCTTGCCGCATGTCGGGTCGCCGGAGCCGATTTTGGCGGAGAGGGCGGCAAGCTTCATTTCGTCGAACATTGAGAGATTGTTGTTGGAGGCGCTTCCGTCCGTCCCGACCGCGAGGCGGCATTTGTGGCGCCTTACGGCGCCGTCGTAATTGAAGATGCCGGAGCATAGCTTGAAGTTCGAGCAGGGCTGGTGGGAGATTGTCGCGCCGCGGCTGGCGATCAGCTCCATGTCATCCTCCGAAAGGTGGACGCAGTGGGCGAGGATTGTCCGGTTGCCGAGAAGACCGCAGCGGTCAAGGAGCGCGATGGGCGAAATGCCGTATTTTGCCTTGCAGTCCCTGACCTCCCGCTCGGTTTCGGAGGCGTGGACGTGGATGAGGGAATCCTGGTCGCCGGCGGCCATTTCCGCGACTTTGCAGAGCGAGTCCTCCGAGACGGTGTAGATGGCGTGGGGCGCGTAGGCGAAGCGAATGCGCCGGCGCGCCGCGGGTGGAAGGCAGGCGATCCTGCGCCTCACGAGGGCGAGTTCGGCGAGGCAGCTGCGGCGCAGTTTGCCGTCGGGGCCGTCGATGAGGCAGGGGCCGATGCAGGCGCGGAGGCCGGATTCGACGGCGATGTCGAGAACCTGCTCCTCGTGCCAGTACATGTCGTTGAAGAAAACGGTTCCGGAGCGGGCCATCTCGCGGGCGGCCATGGCGGCGCCGCGCCTGATGTCCGACGGGGTTAGCTCCGCCTCGGCGGGCCAGATGTGGTTCTGGAGCCAGTCGAAAAGTTCAAGGTCGTCCGCCATGCCGCGGAACAGGTTCATCGGCGCGTGGGTGTGGCAGTTGTAGAATGGCGGGACGATGAACGCCCCTTCGGCGTCGAGGACGCGGGCGTCTGCGGGTGCGTCGGCGCATGGCGAGACGGCGGTGAAAATGCCCCCTTCGATGAGGCAGTCGGTCAGGGTGCCGTCTAGAAGCGCGTTTTTTATCAGCAGGGCCATGGCGTTGGTCATATCCCCGCGGCGGAGTCGGCGATGATTGCCGCGACGAGCCGCCCCATCTTTTCGGCCGCGGCCTCGGTGGACTCCATTACCTCGGAGTGGGTGAGGCGCTGCCCGGAGATGCCGGCGGCCATGTTGGTTATGCAGCTGACGGCCGCGACATGCATCCCGATCGCGTTGGCGACGATGGCCTCGGGGACGGTTGACATCCCAACGGCGTCGGCCTGCCAGATGTGGTAGGCGCGGATTTCGGCCGGAGTCTCGAAGCACGGGCCGGAGGTGAAGGCGTAGATGCCTTCGTGGAGGGTGATGCCAAGGTCTGCGGCAAGCCCCTTTATCTCCAATGCGCGGGACTTTGAGTAGACCTCGCTCTGGTCGGGGAAGCGCGTCCCCCATCCCGGGAGGACTGGCCCCTGGAGCGGGTTGAGCCCGGTCGTGTTGACATGGTCGGTTACCAGCAGCAGGTCGCCGGGGCGAAGCGAGGGGTTGACGGCCCCGGCGGCGTTGGTAAGCAGGATGTCGCGCACTCCGAGCCGGCGCATGATTTCCACGGGGAGGACGACGGGGCCCCAGCCTGCGCCTTCGTAGAAATGGCGCCGCCCGCAGAAGACGACGGCGCGGCGCGCGCCGGACTCCAGCAGCCGGACTTCGCCGGCGTGGCCCTGGACGGTGCTGGCCCCTAACCCCGGAATGTCCGAATAGGGGATGCGGTCGACAAATGGGCGCTGGAGGACGGTCCGGCCCCAGCCCGAACCGAGTATCACGCCGATGTCGGGCCTGAAGTCAAACCAGGACTGCGGGACAGCCGCCGCCGCCCTGTCCAGGGATTCGGGTGTGGGGCGTTCTTCTGCCATTTCGCCCCTCCTAGACCATGCCGCCGTTTACGGACAGCACCTGGCCAGTGATGTACGAGGCGGCGTCGGAGCAGAGGAATGCTACGGCGCCGGCGATGTCGCCAGGCTCGCCAAGGCGGGCGAGCGGTATTTCGGCGAGCATTTTCGCGCGCAGCGCCTCGGGCAGGGCGTCGGTCATGGCCGACTTGACGAAGCCGGGCGCCACCGCGTTGACGCGGACGCCGCGCGATGCGACTTCCCTGGCGAGCGACTTGACGAATGCGATTTGGCCGGCCTTGGACGCCGCGTAGTTGCACTGGCCGGGGTTCCCGATCAGGCCCACGATCGAGGCGATGCAGACGATTGAGCCGGAGCGCTGCTTCATCATCGGGCGGACCGCCGCCTTGGAGAAGTTGAAGGCGCCCTTGAGGTTGGTGGCTATGACGGAGTCCCACTCGTCCTCGGACATCCTCATCAGCAGGTTGTCGCGGGTGATGCCTGCGTTGTTCACGAGAATGTCGAGGTGGCCGAACTTGGCGGTCACGTCGGCGACGAAGGCGGCGACCGCCGCGGAGTCCGCCACGTCAACCGACGCCGTAAGGCACCTGCCACCCGCCGCCTCTATCGCCGCGGCGGTTTCGGCGAGCGGTTCGGCGCGGCGGGCGCAGATGGCAACCGCGCATCCGCCCTTCGCGAGCTCCAGCGCGATTGCGCGGCCTATGCCGGTTCCGCCGCCGGTTACGATTGAAGTCTTTCCTGAAAAGTCAAACATGATTGTATCTCCGTTGTCAAATTACTTCGTCCGGCGGGAGGGTCGCGGCTATCACGGCCTGGCCGTGGCGCTTCGATGTCTCGTCTGGCATCTCGATTTTGACCTTTTCGGCGATTTCGGGGAACTCGCCCTTGAGGACGGCCGTCGATTCGCTGATGATGATGTCGCCGCCGCGGCCGGACGTCACGCGGCCAAGGGCGAGGAAGCGCTTCAGGGTGTAGAAGTCGGCCGCGTAGGCCACTGTGTAGCCAAGGTAGCGCCCGACGGCCTTGAAGATGTCGGCGGCGACAGGGTCGTCTTCTTTGTCCAGGCGGCGCTGCATCTCCTTGAGCCGGAGCGGCAGGGTGTCGCAGTCTGGCGCGAATTCCACTCCAGCGGCGAGCGCCAGGCGCCCAACCGCCTGCTGGGAAAGATACTGCGCGCCGCACCCGTAGTCGCCGGACCAGTCATCCTGCGGACAGCCCGGCCCCTGCGCGCGGAAGTCGCACGGCACGAAGGCAAGCTCGTTGAGCCAGGGCGTCAGGCCGCCGTCGGGGCCGCAGTAGCCGCCGGCGAGCGATGTGCCGAATGCCATGCCCAGCACCGGGTGGTCGTTGAGCTGGATCGCGCCGGCAAGCGCGGTGACGTCGCCGTCGTTCATCAAATAGAGCGGCACGCCCCATTCCCTGGCGATGTCGATGAAGAGCGTCCTGACGTGGGCGTCGAAATCCTCCTTGGGAATGCCGCGGAAGAGCGACGCCGAACGGACTTCGTTGTTGACGTAGACGCCGGCTGAGCTACCGCCTATGGCGTCGACGCGCGGAAGGTGGGCGGCGGCGCGCTTAAGGGAATCGATTATCCCGTCGCGCCTGTATCGCCAGTCGGCGACGCCAATCGGAGCCCACGGGACTTCCTCGGTGTGGACGACCTCGCCATCGATGACGGCCGCGCACTTGCGGTCTGAGCCGCCGAGGTCAAAGCCGATCCGGCACCCCTTCCAGCAGCCGCCCATGCGGAATTTCGGCTCGTTCGGTGCCGGGATTTCCGATTCCTTCACAGCCCTGACTGAAAATGGGGCGAGGAATACGAGGTTGCCCATGAAGTCGGCGTCGAAACTGCGTTCGCCGCCTGGGGCGTAGGCGGCGGCAAGCCGCGGGACCACTTCCGGGCAACCAGACGCGAGCACTTCGTTCGCGCCCTTCTGCCAGAGGAGGTATTTGAGGGTTCGCTCCGCATAGCGGTAGTTGGCCTCGGCCGTTTCCGGCGTGTCCGGAAGCAGCTCGATGCTGTGGTGGAACACAGTTCCGTCGGGGCGGCGCAGCGCGAAGAGCAGGGGACGCCTGCCGGCGCCTAGGCGTTGGCAGTAAGCGCGCACCCAGAGGGCGGCCGGCCTGAATCCGGGGTCGAACGGTATTCCGAATTTGGGAATCGCCTCGTCAAGGAGTTTTCCAATCATTGTCAGTATTCCGTCTGGTTGTTCGAAATGTTGTGTTCAAATTCTAGCATTTCCTGGCCGATGCGGCAAGGCGAAATACCGCATGCCCCCACATTTGACCTGGATGTCGCAGTTGAGTTTCTTCTCCCAAAGTTGACGGGCGCTTCACGACGGAACAGCAATGGCTCGTCGAAGGTCGGCAAGGGGTTGTCGGCTGCCGGAGTGTTTCTTTCAGACAGGATTAAACTGCGGCATCCAGTTTTATGTTCGTTTGATGATTGGGTATAATTGTCTGCATGAACCGCCTGGCCGCAATTCTGGAGACCTACCGGCGCGAATGCCCAGCCATCCGCGCGGCAATGGTCGCTTGCATAGTGCGGACGGTCGCCCCAGGCGTGACGGCCAGAACGCTGGCGTTCGACTTCACCTCAAGCCTGGACACCGACGCCGACGGAATGCCCGACCTCTGGGAGCGCATACATTCCGGCGCGGGCCTCTCTCCCACCAACGCCGCCGACGCAATGCTCGACCCCGACGGGGACTGGCTTCTCAATTTGCACGAATACTGGGCGGGATGCGATCCGATTGTGTTCGACGGGACAAATACGGCTCTTTATTCGGCAGTCCATTCGATTGACGATCGGCTAACTGCCACCAACAGCGCTGGAAGGATGAGATACTATTCAACCGTCAGTCCGGCGAATATTATTGCGAATCCCAATTGCTGGGCGGCAGACATTCCGCTAGGCTCGCAGAGCCCGTACAACTCCAGTAGCGGGCTTCACAAATCTGAAACTCTAGTATCCGACAGGCACATCATCTTTGCAGGACATTACCAGATAACTCCAGGTAGTTTTGTTTATTTTCATGCGTCCGATGGGACGATACTTACAAACATCCTAGTCGCGTCGACAACGGCGCATGAGGACATTCAGATTGGTATCCTGCAACACCCAGTCAGCACCAGTCTTGTGCCTGTGGCCAAGTTGTTGCCGGCAAACTTCGGCAGCTATCTTTGCAATGCAAAGGGGATTCCCGCCCTTCTGCTTACCCAGAATGATGAATGTCTCGTAATGGAAATTAAAAGCGGTCTCAAAGCCGATACATTCATAGTTGAGCGCTTCGCGTCGGGGGGAAGGGCGCCTTACTCTGCGAATATCGTGACAGGGATTTCCGGGAATCCATGTTTCCTGATCATAGGCGGGAAGCCTGTTCTCCTCAACATAGCGTCGGATGGTTACATCCTAGTTTCCGATTCGGGGGACTCAAAGGTTTACAAAGGCATTTCGGGGGAATCGCTTTTTAGATTCAGGGCGGAAATTCAGGATGCCATGGACTATTTGAGCAATGCGCATGGATTCCCTGAAAGACAGCTTCAGTTTTACGACTTTTCGCAATTCGACACATTGCCAAACATTCAGGGGACAGAATAAATGGGAAAAAAAGCTGCCTTTTTTCTGACAATAGTTGCGCTGTATGCCACTAATGCACCCGCTTCCGCTGTGGCGTGTGATGTCGTGGCCGTGCGAATGGCCAATCCTTTCGGCGAACAAGGCGTCAATGGTGTCTACGTTAGAGTCCCGAACACACTTGACGATGCCGGAATACCGGATAATTGGAAATACCCAGTCCATCAAGGCAACATTTATCTGGGAACGAGCGTGTCTGGTGGCGTCGCGACGCTTGTTGCCGCCCCGGACGACCGTGAGTTTTTGACAAGCGACCCCATGGCGTGGCTGCCGGCGAATCCGGGAGACGTGGCAGGCGCCGCAACCGTGTTTGAACGCCCCAATGGCGATTATGTCATCAACGAATTGATTGGCTACAAGAACGAAAAATCATATGCTGAGCGCGGTTATTCATCGTCTGCCGTCGGCGAAGTCGCATATCTTATTCTGGCTATACAGGATGGCGCGCAATCCTGGGAATGGATAGACCTCCATAGATCTGGAATCCAGCCAGACTTCACTCCAACCGTTTACTACGGGTGGGCGTCATACACGATAGACGCCCAGGGCAACCTGTCATTTCTCAACTCCGCCATCGGCCTTGACGGCCAGAGCATGGCCGTCGGCCTCATCCCGGAGCCGACAGCGGCCGCGCTGATGCTGCTCGGCCTCGCGCCGCTGGACCTGCGCCGGCGCCTTGTCGCCTCAATGTGTGCCATTCAGGAATGTGGATGAAATTACGGCTTCTGTTGGTGAGATCGGCTATAGGAAGCAATGTCCAACAGTATTCATTGCCATCAATCTGAATTGTCCGTTGTTCGGAAACATCATCCTTTCATCATTGACATTGGTGCACAATGAATATTTGTGAACAGTGATGGCTTGTGAACATTCGCACATGCCAATGCTGTATTGAGCCCCCCATACGATTTGGAGAAGACCCCCATTTATTTGAGGCATTCCGCAGAACTTTCGTATTCCGCGTTGGAGGCGCTTGTCAGATATGCCGCCGCAAGCGCTCAAAAAAGAAATGGAAGCGATTCCATGTTGCGGAAAGTTGAAGAAGGCGGAATGCGGAAATTTGACAATGAAGACTTTGCCATGACGGCGGCGACGGCGGAAAATGCCGGAGGATTTGCGCCAGAGTTGGCGCACACGCGCCCGGTGGCGCGCCGTCTCGTCCATTCGCTGCTTGCCTCGGGGCGCACTGCGCCGGGGCGAAAGCGTCTCGCCAGCGGAAACGGAAGGGGCGAGCGATCAAACAAGCATGCCGAAGCCGCAGCTGAAAGCAGTTGCGACAGCGCGCTCCTTCAGTGGCTCGGCAGTGTCGCCGCCGGCATACTTGGCCCCCATGGCGTGGTGGCCGCGATGTCCTGTGGGGCCACAAAGGGTGGCATCTCGCTTTCGCCGCTTGGCGCGCTTGCGGCCGCTGTCGGCGCCGAGCTGTGCAAGGACCTTGCGGTATCCGAAAATCCGGACGAATACGCGCTCCTGCGCTTCCGCTCGGCGTCAGATGCCGCCGGCGAGCGGTGGGAGGCGGAGCTCCGCATCCCAACCGCAGAAGATGACGGCGCGATAACGGTGCATGTCATCGTCCCCCGCCGCGCCTCCGGGACATTCAAGTTCTGCGGCAGTGTGGTCGCAATCGCGGGCGGGTGCGGCGCCTTCCCGGTTGCCGACTTCCGCGCCGGACTCTCCCGGGGCGGCGTCTCGTTCGCCCGCGCCGGCGCCGCCCCCGTCCCCGGCGCGCCTTTCTGGAAAGTGGATGAAATTTGAGGCTAAACATCGCAGTTGAGGCTCCCAACAGGACTGGCACTCCGTTCCGGTGATGGGGGGACAGCCATTTTCGCTTTGCGGGCGAAATCCATTTCCCCGTATTCCTAAGCGAAGCGACATCGGCAAGGCGCAAACATTTCATATGAACGGTTCTCGTCGTCCCGCCGGGAGGGCCGACCTCTGTGTCGGCCGCAGTCCTCTTATTCTCCGGTTTGGACATATCGCCGAGTTTGAGTCCCTTCGCATCACCCCCCTCGTCAGATTGGCAGGTCCAGAGCCTTGTGAAGGAAAAACTTCAGCAGTGTGCCATCCTCACAATGAGGAGAAGACTCGGCAGTTATTCTCACGCGGAGGCGCGGAGACGCAGAGGTCGCCTAGACAGGATCAACGGGATGAACAGTTGGAATGTCGCCAATGTGGAAGTGTTGCCGGTTGCCAATGCCAATTGCGTTGTCGGCTGTCGAATAACCACACGGCCCAACGAAAGCACGATAAAAATGTTCCGGTGCGGAGCGCCTGCCAAATTCCCGTTTGCCCCCCGAATCCGCACCCGGTGGTTTCAAAAAAAATTGAAAAGTTGTCAGTTTGCCGAAAGAAGATGCTCAAATCAGATGAAAGGGCATGTCAGACTCACGTGAAAAGATAGATGTCTCCATTGGTGGCCGTGAAGCCGCAAGATGGTGCGGTGCTGTAATTCAAGACTCCAGTCTTGAATTACTATGGATTCATTTGCCCGGCATGTCTTGCATTGAGGGGGACGAGTCGTGAAATCTTCCTCGGCCTTCCAGAAAATAGTCCGCTGCCTCCGAAAGGAGGGCCTTGACCTTGACATTCAGGTCGGCGATGGCCAGATTGTAAGGTTTGACGTGCCGATTCCTGGACCAGGAGGACAGGCTGAAATCTTCATTACCACGAGCGAGGATGGCATAGTTTTCATTGCAATGCTTTCCCAGCGCGCCGCAGAGCATAAGCGCGAGGTTGCCGAACTTGTTTGCCGCGTAAACCGCACAATTCGGCTCGGACGCTTTGACCTCGACTTTAAAACGGGTGAAATCAGGTTCTACCATTGCCTGTCAGCATCATTTTTCCGATGGAATGCTTGGCGACGCACCACCGAAGAACTTGCCCTAGTCTGCACTACGGTGCGCGACGTCGCCCCCGCATTCGTGGGATTGCTTGCCGGGCTCATGACACCTCTTGAGGCATATCTTTCAACTCCCAATGGCAGGGGCGATGAAATGGCTAAAGCCGAAGCTGAAGACATCGCATCGGGCAACATCCCAAAGCAAAATGCGGAAGGTGCCGTTGGGGCAAATACAGGCAATGCCATAAGGTCTTTGGATACTGGCAAGATCGAAGTCGAGCGCAATCCTGCCAAATCCGCCGGAAGTGAGGCGCATGGCTTCGCCCCTGTCCGCGACTATCTTCTCGCCGGCCTCAATGTTCGTAGTATCATACCGCTGGCAAAGGTTGAGACGGCAATAAGGAACTACTTAGACATGCGGGACAGAGGTGATGAGGCAACACCAGACAGGCTCCGCATGGACATCCTTCTTTCCGGGCCGCCTGGAACAGGGAAAACCGAGTTTGTCCGATACCTTGGGCAGAAGTTCGGGCTTCAAGTCGTAATTCGCACGGCGGGCGACTTGCTCGACAAATACGTGGGAAGCACCGAGAAAGCCATCCGCGCGGCCTTTGAATACGCAGCCGAAGCTCATGCGATTCTTTTTCTCGATGAGTTCGACGGAATCTTGAATGACCGCTCCGAGGCAAGGGAATCCTGGCAGACATCGCACACAAACGAGATACTCAGATGTATGGAGGATTTCGACGGAATCGTCATCGCGGCAACAAACCTCGCCGAACGGCTTGATCCGGCCGTGATACGGCGGTTCACATACAAGCTTGAATTCGGCTACCTCACATCCGAAGGCAAGGAGATGTTCTTCAAGCGGGCGTTTTCCTCGGAATTGACGGAAGAGGAAAAGACCAGGCTAAACGCCATCCCCGACCTCGCCCCCGGAGATTTCAAGACCGCCAGCCAGGGTCTTTATTACCTCGGCGAAGAGGTCACAAATGAACTTAGGCTTGACGCTCTGGCGCGTGAGGCCGACTTCAAGAACCGAAACCGCAAGGCCTGGACGGCGAGCAGGGAGCACCGCATAGGCTTCGCGCCACCTGCACGTGACGCAAGGGACAACAAGGAAGGAAACGGAAAACCATGACCGCACAGGAGAACGCCAAGGCAATCGAGGAATTCCTTAAGGATGACGACTGGCATTACACGCGCGTGGAGCAAGACGATGGCGACGTCCTCTTCACCGGGGGGGTTGGCGGGCTAGGCGGCGCATATGATTCCGTGCGCTACACCGCAATAGCGGCGGAGGGCAACATCCAGGCATACGCGATGCTGCCGGCGAACGCCAAGGAAAAGCTTCCGGAGATGGCGGAGTTCCTGCACAGGGCGAACTACAACCTGCGCTACGGGTCGTTCGAGCTGGACTGGAGCGACGGGGAGATCCGCACGCACATCAGCTTTCCCGACTGCGTCCTATCGACTGGCGAGGCCCGCGAGTGGATAGCCAGCCTGTTCATCATCCCGCCGCACCTCCTTGGCCGCTACTCGAAGGGCATCGCGGCGATCCTCCTCGGCCTCGCAACACCCGAACAGGCCATCAAGATGTGCGAGGGGGATGAATAGGAATAGTACGGTACAGGAAAGGAGCGAGTCATGGGCGATTCCGCAAGGGAACCATCAAATTCCAGTATGCCAGACATACGGGCGCTGGCGAAAAACGCCCCCGACGAGCTGGTATCTAAACTCGCCGCCTCCGACATGGCTTTCTGGGAGGCCGTGAAGGCGCAGGTTCTGCGGCCATTCTTTGAGGGCAACGCCGTTTACAGGCGGCGCATGGCGGACGCGAACGTAGAGCTGGACGACATCTATCGCGAAGTCTATATGCGGATGGTGCCGGAGGGGAAGCTCGCCGCTCTTCGCAAACGGGAGTTCGTCTGCGAAAACATCCTTGAATACGCGAAAGCCTACGTCAGGGCTTTCTTCGATCATCCCGACTACTCAAGGCCAGCCTCTCGCACGGGGCGGCCGCGCAAGCCCCAGATACAGTACAGGGACCCGCGCCCTGCGGATGGCAGTCCTGGCCTGGAGAACATCCCGGAGGAGCCGACAGCCGAAACGGACGATGGCGATCTTGACGAAAAGACCTTGTCCACATACGAGGCGTTGCGCGACGGATTCGACACCCTCTGGTCAAGGAACCCGCGCCGCGCCGTCGCCGTGCTGCTCCGCTACGTGAAGGGATTGAGCGCGCATGAGGTGAAAACTTTCATGGACCTGGTTTCCGAGAACTATGTGAATCAGGTCGTGAACATCGCCAAGGGCGATCTTCGCAAATCCGTCATCTCCGTAGAGGAGACGCTTGGTCGCGCTACTGGGAAGGGGGCGGCGTCGAGGAAGCCGGATGCGTCCGCGCCGGAAGCCGGCTACAGTGGCCCCGCGTTCCTGCTTGACTTCGTTGCCTGTCTGCCGAAAGGCCACAGGGACTGGTGGTGCGCCAGCGCCCAGGTTGACGATTTTGCCGGCAATGACGAGGTCGCGCTTGAGAACGACCGTGAAATCCAGGTCTTTGTCAGCGACGGCGAAAGGAATCCCCTTGACGGGGAGCTGGTCATAGATGGCCTTGCGCTGCCCGTCGCCAGAGGGAGGGCATCATGCTCTTTCAGGTTGCTGCGCCTGGCATCGCTTGCGATCAAGCCCATTGCGTTTCGATCAGCTCTCTCAGATTTGGTGGAGGGGAAGCTGGTGCTTCGATAATAATTCCCGGCGGCCCGTAAGATTCCAGGGTGTTTTGTCTTCTATCGTTGCGAAGGGCAAAACCGGAACTGAAGGCAAATGCGGAACTGACTCCGCGACAGCGGCCGGAAGCCCAATGAGGAAAACTCAATGAACAACAAAGACATCACAATCCCGCGTTTCCACTACCGCGACGTCCACAACGAGGCTGTCGCCATTCTCGAAACGGCAAGGACCGCCGGGAGCGTCAAAGCCGCGATGGTTGACTACCTGCTTAAGCGCAAGGACTCTCTTCCAGAAGGGCTGACCGCCGAGGCCGCCGTAGGGAAGATACTGGAATCCGTCGATGGCTTCGCCGCCGCCCACGAGGACGGCAAGACCCGCAAGGACATCGCCGAGGCCATCCGCGAGGCAATCGCTGAGATGGACGGGCGCCAGGCGCTCGCCTATCTGGCGGTTCTCGAAGAGACTTTCCGCGTATGCGACATCAAGGCGGCAAACGACGGCAACGCATTCGACGCCGAGGCGTTCGGCCGCAGTGTCAAGGAAATCGTGGACAACGCCTCCGAAAGCGAAGTCCAGGCGCGCATCGACACGCTCGCGGCGGAGATAGAGGGCGACTCCCTTCTCGCCTACACCTTCGCCGGCGGCAACGAGGATCTGGCGGCCATCGCCAAGTCCGGTTTCGCGGATGGTGTCTCCGAGGAAGACGCCGAGGCGCTCCGCGAGGTTGTCGAGGGGCGCGTCGCCAAGGCCGAACTCTATGCGGCCACGGCATGCGCCTGCTACGGCTCCATCCTTGACGGCAAGGTCGAGGGCGTAGATCCCCAAACCGTTGATGCCGGCGTCATGACCGCGCTCGTCGTGGCCGGACTCGAGAAGGCGTCGATTCTCCGCCGCCTGCTGCGCGGCGAAATTGACGAGGAAATGGCGCGGTCGCTCCTTGAAACACTCTCCCGGACGCTCAAGTGGATACTCGTCAAGGCCCTTCAGTTCTGCGTTGGAGTGCTTGCAATGGAAGGTGTCATTCTTGCCCTAACGGGCATAACGTGGATTGCATCATCCTCGTTGTTCCTTCTCGTGGCCGGTGTGACGGCTGGTTTCGTGATGATGTGCGCAGTAGAGGAAGACTGCGAGGGAATCGTCGATTTCCTTGGCGCCCTTACAGCCGTTGCAGTAAAAACTGTCTGGAGTGCGCTGAAATGGGCTTGGAACGCTGCCGGAAACGCCTTGTCCTCCGTTGCGGAGAATCGCCCGTCAGAGGAGCGATCCTCCGAGAGGAATGCCGCGCCGGCCCTCGCCCCCGCGAATTAATCCACCGAGAGGGCGCAATGATGAATATCGCCGAAGCAATAGCGAAATTCAAGGACTCCTGGGACCGGGCGACCGGTCCCGGGAGCAAGTTCAGCGAAAGCCTGACGCCGGAGGGGCGCCATATCCGGCGGCTGCTCGAAGATGCCCCGCCGGAGGCGGTGAGGGCGCTGTTCGGCGGAGTTTCAGTTGAAACCGGCAATGCCGTTCTCGACTCTCGCCACGATACGGAATTCGGCCAGGGGCTCGGCGGCAATGCACCATCATGCCACAGGCGCGCGGCAGTCATTCTTGCGACAACTTCGTTGGCGTTGTGCTGCGTATCCGCGTGGATTGCCCCGAGGATCGGGACGGGCGTTACCTGTTTCGTTTGTGCAGCCCTAGCTGGCGCGGCTGTAACTGTGGCAATGGCGAAACATGGTTGCAGAAAAGGCCAAGCTCGCCCCTCTGCGGAAACCCGTTCGAAGTCTCGCCCGGAAATATCTGTCGCGACATCGGCGCTTGACAAGGCTGTTGCCGTATTCTCCGCAGCGCTGGGCAATGTCATTGACAGCGCGAAGGAAAAAGAGGTGGATTTGGCTCTTGGCTTCGACATCACCGCATCGAAAGCGTTTGGCGACTGGGTGCAGAAGTTCGTTGACGAAGCCAACCGCGATGGCGCCGACGATGGCTTCGCCATGTTGAAGGACGAACTCGTTTCAAAACTTCGCACGATGGGGATATCCGTCTTCGACCGCATACGGCGCGGCAAGGACGGCAAGTCGGCATTGCCGCCACGCGACGCCTTCCGCGATTCGCGTCCTGAGGGGCACGACGAGTTCACGCGGGTGATCCATGCATCGGTCTATTCACGCAGGGGCATACTTGCAGTCGGCGAACTAGCATGATTTTTCAACCACTTCGCAATAACCTAAAATCAAGAAAGGAACATCAACATGCCAGAGAAACTCAAGAGAATATTCGCGCTGGACTATGGGCGCGGCACGATGGCCGGATTCTACGTCGATTACGGCGCAAAGGATCCTACGGCAAGGCCAATCATGGACAAGGACGGCGAACCTTCTGGATTCGCGAGGATGACCGACGACCCATGCCGCGTCGGGAACAGGATGTATTCCCTTGGAACAAGAGACCTGAAAAACGTGGCGGAATTCCACGTCAACGTGAAGGAATTGCCAACTGGAAACGATGATCTTCAAGTCGAGTATGCGAAAGCATGGCGCGATTGGCTTGTCGAGGACAACAAGGCGCTGTTCTCAAATGACACGGAAGAGACGTGGATTATCGGCTGCCCCACAGGCTGGCGAAAGAAGTCCATTATTGACAAATATCGTCGGATTTTCGAGAAGGCGGGGTTCAAGAACGTCATCATCGTCCCCGAATCGAACGCCGCCATGATGTTCGCTCAGAGGAGGTTCGAATTTGTCGAAAAGATGGACAAGAATGTCGGAGTCCTATGCATGGATCTCGGTGCATATTCCGCAGACTCGACGTATGTCCGTCCCGGCAAGGTCGAATCGTATGGCGGATATGTCGGGGCATCGCTAATTGAGCGCATGATTTTGAGAATGAATCTCGAAGGCGAGTTCTGCGAAAACGCCAGGAACAAACCTGAATTGCGCCAGGCGTTCGGGGAACTTTGCGATAAAGACGCGAAATTCAGGACACTCATGCTTCTTCAGGTAAAGAAACTGAAGGAGACGTATTTCACGGACAGCACCAACGGCCAGGATTATTCCGACGGCATCGATTGCTCCCTGATGATTGATTTGCGGA
>JAFWPM010000201.1 GCA_017509565.1 Kiritimatiellia bacterium
GACGCTTGGCCTGGACTATGTTGAGCTCAAGGTCGAGGCAGGGGGCTCGCTTGTCCTTTTCTACAATCCCCCCGTTCTCGCCGCGACGCTCGCAGAGCCACGCAACCGCCGCTGGCTGGAGCGTCTTGGCTATCCGGAGAACGGAACGACAGGCCAAATGCTGGACGAACTTTGCCGCCGTGCGCAGGAGACACCCGTCCCACATGAGGTCGGGATATTCATAGGCTACCCGCTTAAGGATGTCGCCGGCTTCATGCGCCGTCTGCCATCCACACCACTGCACGGCGGCGCCTGGCGGATTTACGGCGATGTCGGCGAATCGCTGGCCAGGATGAAAATATACCGGGATGCCGAGGCGTTCGCCTCGGCGGCGCTGGAGAGCGCCCGCGGCATCGCGGACTTCTTCGCAATGATTTCCCCCAACGGGGCACACCAGACAACCTGAAAGGAACCACAAAAATGGACAAGGCACACGTAATATTCGGCAGCACGACCGGCATGACGGAGGCTGTCGCAAACAAGATCGCCGAGGCGCTTGGCGCGACGGCCGTCAACGTAAACGCCGCGGATGCGCAGGCGTTTGACGCCGAACTGCTCGTTCTCGGCACCTCGACCTGGGGCGTCGGCGACCTGCAGGACGACTGGGCGGCACAGCTCGACTCGGTGAAGGCCAACTTCGCCGGCAAGAAGGTCGCGGTATTCGGGCTTGGCGACTCGCTGGGCTTTGCGGACACCTTCTGCGTCGCGGCGGAGACGATTGCCGCCGCAGCCAGGGACGCCGGCGCCACGCTCGTGGGCGAGGTCCTCAAGATCGACGACACCAACGAGGCCGACCAGACGGACGGCAAGGTCGCAGCCTGGATCGAAACCATCAGGGCGTAGGGACGCCCTACGAAGCGGCGGGCAACCGCCGCTTCTTTTTTCGATGTCCAGCGTGCCGATCCCCAATAAGCCTACTAGGCTGCCCCATGCAGCCGGGGCTGCCGCATCCGCCGTCTGGCTTCAGCATCTTGTCGGCGAGCGCCCTGGAAAACGCCACCGGCCGTCCCGAACCCTGCGCGCGACATCATCCGCGCCTTTCAAGGCTTTGCGAGGCGGAAGAACATGCTGCCGCCATCGAAAGCCGGCAATTCGATTTCGATGGAGCCTGAATCGGGAATCGTCACGCCTCCGCATGGGGTCCAAGTCGGCGTGGCGAGGCTTGGTGAACGTTCTATGGAGTATTCGGCCCCCGGCGTCCCGGAAATGGAGGCATCCCAGCCGCCGGAGGCGGACGGTGAGAAGCGCGTGAAGCGGGGCCGCGCATCATCGCCGCCCTGCCGCGCGGTAAGCCTCAGGTCGTTACCCCAGCTGTTGCCGACGGTCAGCCAGGTCTCGCCAGGAGTATAGAATTCCCCCGTGCCCCAGTTCAACGAGACGGGGGAGGTGCTGGGCGAGGTCGCGGCGACTATTTGCCCGGAAGCCGAGCCGTCGGGGCCGGCCGCCTCAAGGGAGACGACGCTGGCCTTCCCGGCTGGCGCGAAAACTGCGTAGTGGCCGGTCGCGGAGGTCGCGACATTTGTGACTACGGTCTCCGTCCTGCCCTTGTATTCGTAGTCGATGACGGCCGTGACCGAAGCGCCGGCGACGGGCTCCCCGTCCTCGTCCAGGACGCGGCCAGTTGCAAGTTCGCCGGCGATTTCGGGGAATATGTTGTAGACAATGGAATCGACGACCGTGAACTCGTAGCCGCCGGCGCTGATTTCAGGAATCGCGTACCAGAGGTCGCATGACCCGTCCCAGCCCATGTTAAGGTGGCAGAAGAGCGTGCCGCCCGAGTAGCCGTAGCCGTCGGCAAGGACGGCGTGCCCGCCGGCGGATGGCCCCATGAGTCCAAGAAGGACGGGGTAGCCGGCGTCGAGGTTGGCAAGGATGCCGTTTTGAATTGCCCCACTGTCCAGAGTCTGCCACGCCCTGTTGACCGTGAAGCTTCTGGCGCACGCGAAGCAGAAGATGTCAATAAGCGGGTCGTGAGCGAAAGCCGTGAAGGCGGCGGAGCCGCTAGGGGTGAAGAGGGAGCGCATTGCGACGGCGGCGTCGGCGGCGATGCGCGCCAGCATTCCGGTTTGCTCCTGGGAAAGGCTAGCCGAGGCCGGCTTCAGGGGCATGGCGTCCCAATCGTATTTGCCGCCCAGGACCGCCGTGGTGGTCAGGGTGGCTGGATTCCCGTCATCCAGCGACGCGCCCTTGTAGCAGTCTATCTGGCGGGGTTGCACGCTGTAAGTCGGGAAGCTGTGGAAGCGCATCAGCTGGGCGAGGGCCGTTGCGACGCACCCGCAAGGAACGTTGTCCGGGGTGAGTAGGTTGAATACCTGCTGGCCGTTGACCTCGGTTTGCCCCCATTCCGATTCGACAAGGGGGGGGATCCTGAGATCGTCAGGGCTGGCCGCGACCCCTGAAGATGCGCTGCGGGCTGCGGCGCGCGCCGTGGCGGCGACCTTGGAGTCCGAGATGTCCATTGACGAGAACGGAACGGACATGTGCATTGCGGAGCTCGCCGCCTCCCCTCCGACGAGCGCCCAGAAGGGGTTGTTCGGGGAAATGCCTGGGAGGTCTCCGGAGGCGGAGAACCCGACAACCGTGCCGGGGGGGGAGTCTGCCGAAACGGCGATGAACCCGCCGTTGGACAGCGAAACGATGTGGAGCAGGGGATTGCCTGCGACGGAGAGCGAGCGGACAATGCCGCTGGGCGCGCCGGAGGGGC
>JAFWPM010000202.1 GCA_017509565.1 Kiritimatiellia bacterium
CGGCGGCCGCCGGGGCCGAGTTCGGCGGCGAGCCAGTCGCAGAGGCGAACGGCGGCGCCAAGCGCGTCGGCTGCGGTCGGCGCGACGGCGGGCGCGGCTTCTTCAAGCCGCTTCGCGAGGTCGTGGTAGTGCAGGAGGCCCATGAGGGTGTATTTGACGCCCCACACGTCCCAGCCCTCCCCGCAGCGCAGGTCGTCCGGATAGTTGCCGATGTAGCCGTCCGGCTCCTGCGAAGAAATCATGCGCGAAACGCCGCGGCGAACCTTCGCGAGCAGCGCCGGATCGTCCCGGTATGCCAGAAACGGCACAGCGGAATGCATCCACTTGCCCCAGAATTCCGTCTGCCACCAGCCGTTCGTTTCGGTCTTGGCGAGAAATGGCGCGGTGATGTAGTCGACGTCTGTCGCCGCGACATGTTTGCGGAGCATGGCGTCAAGCCTGGCTCCAAGAGGCCCGTCCAGAAGGACGTCGCCGATTGTGGAAAGAGAATCCGTTTTCATGATTTTCAAAAAGGGCGCGGCGCGCCATTCAGTTGGTCTTCCTTACGATCTTAGTGGCGCCGCGGCGCGCTTCACCTCGGCGACGTAGGCGTCCGTCGCCGTCTCGATGGCCATGTCGACGCGGCCCTTGGCCGTGCGCACCTCGCCGCCGAGCGACATGTCGGCGAGTTCCTTCAAAATCGCCGTCTTGTCCACGTAGGTGTATTGATTCTTACGCAGATTTTCGAATGTGTAGATGTCGGTCGCCGCTTTTTCGATCATGGCCGCCCCTTGTCATTTGCGGCTTCCATTTTAGCAAAATGCGGCGACAACGCCAAGCGCGAAGCGCAATTGAAAGATTGTTCACAATTGGCAATTGTTCACAAACCATTGTCATCCCATGTAATGATCAACGCAGAGACGATGAGGTTTCTGGCATTGTTTGCAAAAAGCCATGGGCAATCATCCCATCCAGGATATGGGCAAGTGGCGTCAGCAATCTTATTCTCCGCGACTTTGCGTTAAAATACTTGTGAATCGCTAGTGAAATGACATAAATGACAAAATGACAAAATGGGACAATGAGTACATAAAGGGACAGACATATTATACACGAACGCAAATCCAGGATCTGGAGGGCCAGCCGGTCGAGGACGGCGGGGTCAGGAGAGCCGATCGCCCCACCCTCCCGCCGTTCTACGCCACGTAGAAACGGATGCCGCCGTAGGTCCAGTTCGGGTCGGGCATGCCGGGGAAGTTGCGGCGGTCCATCGTCAGCATGACGTAGCGCCACGGGCACCCTTCCGGGGCCTTGGCCCAGGCCGTGAAGACGCGCCAATAGCGAGCGACGCAATCCTTCCAAGCGGTCCGGGTTCGGAATTGGGCGCGAGGACGACGGCCGGTGGCTGTTCAAGTTCGGTGGCAAGGCGCGGCATGTCGGCGTCGCCAGGCGCGAGCAGGAAGCGGAACGAAAGGAGTCCCGTGTCGCTCTGGTGGCGCCACGGCTCGGTGTGGGCTTCCGTGCTGAGTCCGCAGGAAAAGCCGGTGGCGCGGACGACGCTTGGCCGCAGGGCGCCTCCGGCGATGTCGAAGCCGTAGAGGGCGTCGCTGGCGAAGCCGGGCGAGGGAACGCCCCTGCGATCGATCGCCCGCACCCATGCTCCTCCCGGGACTTCCCCGACGTCGGCCATGCGCCGCACGACGGCGCCGGGGACGGCGTAGTCGCCTGCGGCGGCACCGCAGGGAACGGAGAGTTTGAGGCGGGCGCCGCGCTCGTTCCAGAGGAGACGGGCCTCGCAGTCGATGGCGTCGCGTCCGGCCGCCAGGCGGAGCGTGAGTTCGAGCCACGAGCGTTCGCCGACGAGACGCACGAAAAGCGCGCTGCGGAGCGGGCCGCTTTCGGTGACTTCGGCGTGCTCGACCTTCCATGTGACCGGAGGCGTCGATTCGTCGTATTGGCGCGCGTCGTCGTCTCCCCAGGAACCCTTCGGGTCGCGGAAGAGCAGCGCCTGGAGTCCGCGCCCATTCAGCCACGGCCGACCGTCGCGCAGGATGCGTATGCCGTCCGCGCCGGGGCGGGCCGAGACGGAGAAGAAGCCGTTGCATATTTCCCGCAGAGCCGCCGAGGCGTTCGGTAGTGTTGCCATTGTGGGAATGTTGCCAGTATCCAAATTCAATTTCAAATCCTGCCCCGCATTGGCAACATTGGAAACTGGAATTGGCAACACTTGCACATTGGCAACATTCGCATTGATATTTGTGTCATTGATGCTCAATGAAGATTTGTGGACATTTGGAATTTGTGAACATTTTCCCACGTCCCAGCCCAGCGTGTACACGGCGAAGCCTTGCGCGGGGATGCGGGCGTTCACGACGACCCGGCTTCGCCATGCGACGTCGCCGAATTCGGCCTCCGCGCGGACGATCTGGAACGGGACGCGGCGCTTTGCGGGATCGCGGACGACGAGCGGCGCCTGGCGTTTGCCGTCGGGGTCGAAGTAGAAGGCGTTGTCGTCGATGCAGCCTTCCAGTTCGACCGGGCCGCGGAATTCCCACGGGTGCGGGTTGAAAAGGAGGAAGGGAAGAGGGGCTGGGTAGTCTCCTTTCGGGGGTGTCACGGAGGTGTCGGCCTTGAGGGCGAGCGCATTCAGCGCCGCAAGCGTCGCATCCTTCGCGGCGGCCCTGACCGCGCCAAGCTCGCGCAGCTGCTCTTCGGCGGCACGCTCGATGCACGTTCCGGGAAGAATGTCGTGGAAGGTGTTGAAAAGAAGCGTGCGCCAGGCCGCATCGAGCCGGGCGGCCCCGCCGCCCGGCGCCTGCGCGACAAGGCCCGCGATCCTCTCCGCCGCGAGGAGTTCGGTCTCGGCGTGGCGGAAGGCGAACTTGTGGCGGGCGCCGGTGGTGTAGCAGCCGCGCAGCGTGTAGCCGAGTTCGCCGGTGATTTCGGGGAAGAAATCATCGCCGCCCTTGGCTGCGGCTTCGGCGCGCAGGGCGTCGAAGAAGCGGTGGAGCCCGCTCCACTCGACGCGCACGCCGGGATGCGCCTTCGCCCACGCGACGACCTGGCGGACCATCTGGCGCGAAGGGCCGCCGCCATGGTCGCCCACGCCGATGAAGACCGGCACGTTGTCGAGGTCGCGCTTCGCGGCGTCGGCGAGGGTGTCGTCCAGCCGCCGCGGCATTTCGGGGCGGCGCGTCCCATACCAGCCGACTTCGGGGCGGTAGCAGAGGACGCGCGCGCCGGAAGGGCCGCGCCACCAGAACGCGGGCTTGGCCGTGGGGAGCGTCGCCGGGAAAGGCCGCGTGAAGGCGAAGTTCTCCATGCCGGCCGCGGCCATGATGTCCGGAAGCCCCGCGCAGTGGCCGAAGGAGTCCGCCGCCCAGGCCGTGCGCGGCCGGACGCTCAAGTGCGCCTCGCAATACGCGAGTCCGATTTCGAAGTTCTTCGCGAGCGTCTCGAAGCGCGGCAGGTTGGTGTCCGACTGCAGAAACGTGCCGCCCACGACCTCCCAGCGTCCCTCCCGGATGCGCTCCAGGACGCGCTTGAAGGTGGCGGGGTCGTTCTCCTCAAGGTGGCGGTAGAGCACCGTCTCGCCGCGCATGAAGGTCAGGAACGGGAATTCGTCCATCAGGTCCAGGACGGAGCGGAACGTGCGGATGGCCTGGTTCAGGCCCTCGGCCTTGTCCCACAGCCAGACCGGATCGATGTGGGCGTTGGGGATGACGTGGAAAGTGAGCATGAACAGTTGAACGGTTGAAAAGGTGAAAGGTTGAAAGGTAGGTCAGCCGTAATCGGTCAGCCAATGGAGGGATATTCGTTGCACAGCGGATGGAGCGGCGGTTCGTCCTCCTCGATGTCGGCAAAACGCGCGACGGGCTCCAGAAAGTAGTTGTCGGTGTTGTCGTCGTTGACCTTCGAGACTTCGCCCGCGACGAGGTCGCCCGTTCCGGGCTTCGGCCCGAAGACGTGCGCCAGATAGGGCGTCAGGCTGATCGAGCAGCCCTTGCGGACGACGATTTCCCCGCCCGCCTTGAAAGTGCGCCCGATGCCGTCCATGAACACGCGCACGTCGGTGTCGAAGCGCTTTCCGGTCGCCGGGTCGGCGTTCCACAGGAAGACCTGGAGGTCGCCGCCGGCGCGGTTGATGATGTCCTCGGTCTTGGAGACGTGGTAGTGGCACGGCAGACGCTGCCCCTCCTTCATCACGATGAACTTCTCGCAGTAGGGGACGCCGACGGACGGGTCGGCGAGGAGGCCGTTACGGACCGTGTAGAGGACCGCGCCGACACGGGCGAAGTCGCCCGTGCCGAAGTCCGTGATGTCCCAGCCCAGCATCGCGCGACGGATCGTGCCGATGGCGTCGGCATGGGCGCGCCACTTCTCCGGCGGCCAGTAGGCCGTCTCCGGGAGGCGGATGTTGTTCCGGTCGAGAACGTCCTTCGCCCAAGCGATGGACGCATTGATTTCGGATCGTTTCATGGCTTGTTACTTTTCGGAATGTCATCCGCAACATAAAAGCGGATGCCGCCGTAGGTCCAGTTCGGGTCGGGCATGCCGGGAAAGTTCTGGCGGTCCATCGTCAGCATGACGTAGCGCCACGGGCAGCCTTCCGGGGCCTTGGTCCAGGCCGTGAAGACGCGCCCGTTGTGGCAGTCGTCACTACTGGGTTCCATGTCGCATTGCCACTCACCCACGTATTCGAGCGTCGGATAAGCGTAAACGGAGCGCTTCCGTTCCATGTTGGCGGTCATCACGTATTTGTGCCCGCCGAACTCCATGATCTGGCAACCGGTGGAGTCGAAGCGGCCAGGACCGGCGAGGAGAGAGTAAGGCCCGTCCCAGCGGTCGGACTCCCAGAGGTGTGCCCGGAGCCCCTGTGGGGTGAAGGACGACGTGGAGAGGCGCCACTTGCCGGCCTCGGCGTCGTAGTGAAGGTGCGGGTCTTCGCTCTTCACGCCGTCGCCTACCACCAGCGGCCGCGCGGGAAGGACGTGGATGCCGTGGAGCGGACACTCGTTCGTCTCCACGACTACGAGTCCGCTGCCTTTGCGTGTCGCGGGATCGAGGTCATGCGCCGTTGTGGACCAGCCGATGGCCACGCCCTTCCATGTGCCGTCGGCGTCGCGGAAGAGGTGGTCGATGGCGTCGTTGCGGAGGAGCGGGTCGTCTTCGCCATAGGTCGTGAGGAGGATTCCCTCCATGCGGAAGTCGAAGACGGTCGGATCGAAGCTCGCGACGGACTTGGTGTACTTCATCCCGGCGCGGGCGGAGAAGGTGCAGAACATCCGGCCGTTCTCCGTGTAGGGTTTGCAACCGGGGCCGTCGGTGACGATGCAGAAGTCGGCCTGCCCGACGCCGGCCGTGAGCGAAACGGCGGCGCGTTCGATGGCGGCGGAGCCGCCGGGCGGAAGCGACGCGCCTGCGGCGCACTTGAGGACGCCCGCGAAATCACGTCGGCGGATGTCGTTTTCCGGAGATTCGTCGAGCGTGACGGAGCCGAGGAAGCGCACGTTGCCGTCTTTGCGAACGGCGAGGAGAATCGTCGGGCCGGCGACGACGGCGGAGAGGCGGAAAGGCGGCGGCGGGACAACCTGCGGGTTGGCGAGCGCGAATGCAAGCGGACGCTTGTCGCGAGTCTCCTCAAATCCTACCGGCCTTCCAGGTTCCGCGCGGAGGCGGAAGAGGATCGAGCCGTCGGGCGGCGCGATGTCGAGCAGCGCCGCGGAGCCAGGCGACAGGTCGCGGACATCGGCCGAGAAGTGGACGCCGGGGAAGAACCCTCCGACGAAGAACGCCCCTTCCACCGATGCGTCCGGCGGCGCGGACAGCGTCATCGCGCCGCCGCCGAACTCCGCGCGCGGCGGCGCGGGGCAATACGGCATCGCGGGGTTCTGGAGACTCGGGCACACCACCGTTCCCGGCACGAATTCGGACAGGACAACTTCGTTGTCGAGCATGAACCGCCGCGAGGCGAGAAGGTGGAGTCGCGGGATGGGCGACATGGCTTGATCTTGTCTGTAGCGCATATTGGCAAATCGACATTCTCCCAGAATTACGGTTCCAACGACCCTAACTCACGACGAAGACGGCCTTGCGGATGTAATGATTGAGCGGAACATTATCTGAGGCTGAGGACCGTGGCATGTTCGCGTGTTGTGAAGGTGCCCGTTCCGCCGTTGGCGAGGAAGCGCTTGTTAATGCGGTCGTAGAGGCCAAGAGTGCCATCCGACTTCCTGCAACACGGCAGTAGGTCGCAGAGAACTGCTCCGGTCATGCTATCGGTCACGGAGAAGCCGTAGAGGCGAATCGATGACATATTGTTCATGTTTGCAGCTCCCTGATGCATGGCAAACAGGACAAGCGGGCTGCCAACGGCGAAATATCCTTCGTTGCCGCTGGTCGAAACAGATGAGCCATTTACCGAGCATTGGCTGGTCGATCCATTCATGGTAATGGTGTAATCGGTGTTGACGACAGGCGAAGTGCCATAGTAACCGATTGTTCCGGCTTTGCGGTCAAACCTGATCCGATTTCCATTCGCGCTGTTGCTCTTGATGCAAGTGAACGTGTTCCCGTTGTTGCGGGCGCAAAAGAGACCTAGATTGTCGTCGGACAAGGCCCGAAAACGGAACGACATCGAAACGGTGTCGAAGCAGAGGGGGGTGAACTGCGTATTGATCCACTGCGTCCCCGATGATTCGATCCATTCGCGAGCGAAATAGTCGGCCGGCAGTCCGATGTCGTTCGTGTCGAACACGCCCGTGCCGCCAGTAGAGCAGAAGCAATTGCGGACAAGATCGTACATGCCGATTACGCCATCCGAATCGCGACGACATGGCCTCATATCGACCTTTGGGGTTCCGGCGCTGTCCGCGACTTTGAACCAGTAGATGCGGAAGCGGCCAGGCAATGTGCCGGTCGGCGTGGCGAAGAGCCTCAATGTGCTACCAACCGAGAATTCACCTTCCTTTGAATTGACATTCGAAAGGGCGTTGCCGTTTACGGCATATGACTGCGTTTGCGTTCCACCCTCCACGTCAAGAACGTATTCGGCAAGTCGGGAAAGGGCTGATGACCATCCGTGCGTCGTATCATTGTAATCAAAACGAAGCGTTCCATTTTTGAGTAGGATGCACGAGAATGTGTTCTTGTTGCTGGTGTCGCGGGCGCAGAAAAGCACCTGATAATCAGATGACGTGTCGTTGGATTGTTGGAAACGAACCGAGATTTTGTCGGATTGGTCGGGTGTGTAGTCCGTGTCGATATAGGGGGCGTCGCTCGTTGAGGCGATCCATTCGAGGCGGGTGTATCCTTCCGGCAGGGCGTCAACTGCGGCGAAGGACGGCAGTGTTGCGAACACGGCCGCCATGACGGCGGCGGCGATGTGCATTGTTGCGTTCATGGTTGTTCTCCTGCTTGTGTTTGTGAGTTGGTCGGGCGGGTTACCTGACTTGGGAAACCGTTCCATTGGTAAATTCGAAACGCGAACTGTCGGCTTCGACAAATGGGTCTTGTCCGGCGGGCCAGCCTGCGACGAGGCCGGGAGCCTCTATCCACCAGCCGTAGGGGGCGAGCGAATGACCGGCGACTGTGCGCTCCACGTCCCCGAGATTGACGACGACATCAACATCACCGTAACGGGCTGTGATGGTTCCATCGTCCGACGCGCGGGAAATGTCGCCTCCAAGCGCGATCATCGGTTCTCGGTCGTGCTTGAACGCGAGGAGCGGCTGTCCGGCGATGCGCGAGACAACGAGCCTCTGCAAGAGGTGTAGCCAGGCATACCAGTCGCGTTCGGCTTCGTCGTTTTCGTAGTTTCGAAAAACGTATGACATCTGGTACCCGCATGCCAGGGTCCACGCAAGAAGCGAAGGTCGGTGGACGTGTGCGCCAAGGTTGTGCGAATAGAACAGGCACTTGTCATGGGCAAGGTAAAGCGTGATGGGTTCGATCTCCCAGCAGTCTGCCGGGAACTTCTCCTTGAAAATCATGCGTTCGGGCTTGCCGCCGCGCTTGAACGGAAAGATCCACCAGTTGCAGCCGCACAGGCCAATGTTGTTCTCCGCGATTTTGTCCCAGCCGTCTTCGGTGAAGAGGCGGACGGATTGGGAGTCCTCCTCGTTCATGGCGATGTAGGACTCCGGCATGTCCGTCGCGCCGCGCGCAGCCGGGTTGAGATCGTAAATCCAGCCGCGCGCACCAACTTGATCCTGGAAAAGGAAATCCACGGGGAAATCACCGGCGAAACGCGCAATGGTCTTGCGGTTTGCCTCCATCGCGTCCGGATGTCGGACGGTGACCTGCCAGCCTTCCGTCTTTCCCTTGTTGTAGGACTCGTGGCGATGAGTACCGTCGAGATTGACCAGCAGCGCGGCTTCGCCTTTTTCGGCGAACGTCGGCCCCTTGGGATTGTCGCCCCACCACGTCGGATTGGAGTAGGGGCAGACAAGATGGCCTTTGGCATGGGCGAAGTCGATGATGTCGCGGAAGTCCTCGTCGGTTCCGAAGTTTTCACGGCTAACGGGGAAATGGTCGGGATACTCCTTGTCGAAGCCACCCTTGAGATAGATCGGCGTATGGTAGAGAGTTGGCACCGGCAAACGGTCAAGGATTGTCTTCGTTAGGGCGGCATTGGTGCCGAACAAATAGAGCGGTGCGCATTTCAGTCGTTCCAGAAGCGCCGGATCGCCCACCTTTTCGTCAAGATGCTTGCGGATGCTGTTCGCTTCGGCGTATGCGGCGAGGTTGTCGCGCAGAGTGCCGCCTTCGACAATCCGCACAACCGGGGATGCCCAGACATCGCCTTGCTTCAGATAGATGCCAAAAGCGTGGTCGTACCAGCCTCCGGTGGAATCGGCGCCAACACCCGTCTCCGCAGGAACGAACGGCACCGGATTGTCCCATCCGGCTCGCTCCGTTCGCGGCTGAACTCCGAACACGGCGGCAGAGGAGCCGTCTTTGTTTTCCAGACGGGCGAAGTCGGCGAACTGGTTTGGATACCTGACCTTGCCATAAGACATCCACCATTTCCCGTTTTTGGGTTCTCTCGTCGTAAAGAACTTCGAGTTGAAGGCCATGCCCAGCCCCCAGTTGCTTTGTCCCGGATAGGAAAAGCGCGCGACCGTGTTGCGGTCGAAGCGCAGTCGCGCGGGGAAGTCGAAGTATTTTGCGGTTTTGTTTGCGAGGATGCGAACCGTTGCACGGTAGTCGGTGAATCCGGGATGAGGAGAGCGTTCGACGGTCACGACGGCATCGTCCGAGGTGTAGGTCTGCCGGACGCCACCGCCTTCAATAGGCTCCTCGGAACACGATGCGCCCGCCACGCCATTTGTGGAGACGTCGCTGGCCGAAAGAGTCGACTCGTCATCGAAGCGCAATCGCCAAAGCCCGTGTTCGCCAGAAGTGAAAACCTCGTCCGCGCTTCCTGCGCGGAGAGTCAGACTCGTGATTGTGGTTGCCGCCAGAACGGCGAGCGTGGTTCTCTTCATGTTGTTTCTCCCGTTGATGTTTTGTTTATGGTTGATGTGGGGGAAAAAGTCAGATTTCCACGATTTCGTGTTCGTGGATGCGGGCCTGCGGCTCGGGCGGGAGCGTTCCGTCGAGGCGGGCGAGGACGAGGGTGGCGAGGTCCTCCGCCGACCGCTCGTTATGCTTGTTCACCGTGACGGCGGGACGGAAGGGGATGCCCGCCTCGGGGGTGAAGTCTCGGCGGACGTTGTCGTAGCCCGCGACGAGGATGTCGCGGTTCGGCGCGAGCCCCATGTCCCGGATCGCCAGGAGCGCGGGCTTGGCCCAGTCGTCGTTGAGGCAGAGAAGGGCGTCGGGCAGCGCTCCGTCCGCGCCGCGAAGGGCGGAGAGCGCCGCGACGGCCATCGCGGCGTTGATGCGGAGCTTTTCCCCCGCCCAGCCCCTGTCGGAAAGAAGCGCCGAACCGAAGAAAACCTCCTTGTGCGGGGCGAACCCGGCCTCCCGCATCGCCTCGGCATATCCGGCCAGCCGTTCCTGCGCCCAGAAACGCGGCGGGTCGAACGGATACGGGAAGAACGGGACGATGCGGCGCCGACCGCGGGCGAGAAGCCAGCGCGTGAGGTCGCGCGAACCGGCCCGGTGGTCGGAGTAGGCGCGGTCGTAGCTCCGCAGTTCCGGCGCGTTGCCGTAGACCACGGCCGGGATGCCCTCCTTTCGGCAGCGTTCCAGCGCGCGGAGGGCGGCGGGGTCGCCGTTCAGGGCGCTCGTCACGACAAGCGCCGAGGGGCGGGTCCCGAACACAGCGGAAGGATCGCCGCCCTGCAGGGATTCGGAATCGAAAAACAGGACGGGGCGGCCCGCCAGCGAAAGACGGCGAACGATGTCGAGCGAAAGGAACGAATCGGTCCATGTCGGCGCCGTGGCGAGGTCGGTGAATCGTTCGAGCCGTGCCAGAACGGCGATGGCGGAGGACTCGGCCGACGAATCCCGCACGACGCCCGCGTAGCGGCGGTTGGTCCCGGCGCGGCAGACGACAAGCCCCTGCTCCTCCGCCTCGGAGAGCGCCGTCACCGCCGTGTTCGGCGCGATTCCGAGCAATTTGGCGATCGCGCGCGCAGACGGCAATTCGCTCCCGCGCGGGATTTCCCCCGTTGCAAGCGAGCGCTTGAGCCAGTTCAGAACCCGGACGCGCGGCGATTCCCGCGGAGATTCGACATGGGTGCTCTTTTTTGTTGATGGATTGTTCTTCATTGGCGGGCGGCTTACCTCGAAGGATTGCTAAAAATGCTAAAACCGGCACCAATTCTACCCCATCTGGCCTACGATGTCAAGTCATTTTTGCACACGTTCAAAAATTTTCAAATTTCAGGGCAAAAAAATACAAAATTGCGCATTCCTTTCCATGCCTCCCCCACCGCGCGGGTGAGAAGCAAAGGAGCGGCCCGGCGCGGGGGGTACGCCGGGTGAACCGTGGTAATGTTGCCAGCGGCCAATGTCAAACAGGCCGCTCGCCGTCAAAGCGCTGACCGCGGCGCCCGGAATCAGCGGGCGAGGGCGTCGGCCAGGGCGCGGCGGCGGGGGTTGTCCGGCGAGGCGGTAGGTGATGACCGCGGTGCGGTTGTTTTCGACGCGCATGGAGACCGTGGAGGCGTCGACTGCGGCGGACGCCACGCCGGCCATGGCGAGGCTCAAGGCCGCGCCGTGAATGGCGTGTCGCGCGGCGCGCGAAACGCGGAACGGAACATTTTTCATGGTGTTTCTTCCTTTGTTGGTGGTTGCTTGTCGTTTTCGTTCCCGAAGTGCAGCGTGACGGGGAGCCACGCGCCCTTCGGGGCGGAAAGGGAGGTTTCGGGCGCGAGCCAGCGGTGGGTGCGCCTTTCGTCGCCGACGACGCGGAGCGCGATTTCGCCCTCGCCCTTCGCGTAGTCGCGCTCGATGGAGATCGCGGCTTCGAGGTCGAAGGAATCGGCGCCGGGCCGCAGGACGTAGCGGGTGCGGTACCAGATCGGGACGGCCATTCGTCCGTGGAATGGCCGGAGGTCGCCGGGGCCGAAGTCCAGGTGGACCGCGCCGTCGCCCCCGCGCCAGAAGCGGATGGGATCGCCGAAGGCGTCGTTCTGGCTGCATACGCTTTTCACAGGATTGCCGAAGGGGTCCATTTTCCCGACGCCGGTGTCGGTGCGGATGTCCACGGTACCGACGAACTGCCGCCACTCGCCGGTTGCGGCGTCGCGGCGCCACCCGGCGCGCAGCGTCCCGTTGCGCCGGATGGCAAGGCGCAGATTGCCGCTTTCCCACTCCCAGCCTCCCATCACGACCGTGAGTTCGGGAAGGCCGGTGAGGGAGGATTCGGGATTGTTCACAATTGGCAATTGCACACAATTGTTCACAAATGGCAAATCACAATTGTCCACCTCGTAGCGCAGCCCGGCGGGGTCGGCGGAGCGAATGGAGACGGCGAGGCCGGGTTCGCCGCCGGCGCGGTCGAGGACCGCGACTTCGGCAAGGCGCGTGTCGAAGCCGGAGAGCGTGACGGCGGAGCCGTCCGAAAACACGCCGCCCACGCAGGCGCGGTCCGGGGTGAAACCGAAGGGATGCAGCGCCGAGGTCCAGCGGACCGCGGTGTCGTGTTCGCCATGCTTCACCGTGGATTTCACGAATCCGAGCCGCGGGTGGCGCACGAAAGAAGTACCGTCGAAGTCGCCCTCCGCGGTGCGCGCGAACCACCGCGTCGCGCCGGGAAGCCGCACGATGATTTCATTGGCGTTTGTGGTGACGGTGAGGATTTGTCCGCAATTGTCATTTGTGCCATTTGCGATTTGTGCACACTTGCCATTTGCGAACAATTGCGGACATTTTTCCTCCCCCTTCCCCTCCCCCGCCACTCTCCGCACCTCCCACCCGAATGGCGGCAGGTCGCAGTCGAAGGGGGCGAAGCGGCCGTCCGCGGCGCGGACCCGCCCGAATGCGCGTCGGCCGTTGAAGTTCACGAGCGCGACCACGGCGCCGTCGCCAAACGTCCGCAAGACAGCGAACACGCCGTCCGGCGCCGCGACGCATTCGTAGTCGGCTCCGCCGCGCAGGAGTTCGGGCGTTTCGCGCCGGACGCGCAGGATTTCGCGCATGGCCTCGAAGCAGCCGTCCTCGGCCTCCTGGTAGATGAGCGGGTAGCCGTCGCAGAAGGCGGTCATGGCGAAAAGGGCCGTGGCCCCGGCGCGGCCGAAGAGCGGAAGCGCGGGATGCGAATCGTGGTTCTCCATGTAGCGCATCTGGATCGCGCCGGGCGGGAGCGCGGCCTGGCGCTCGCGGAGATGGCGGCGGATGGCGCGGACGCACTCCGCGACGGGCGTGTCGGTGAAGCGCCAGTAGTGCAGGAGCGTGGGCTTGAAGTC
>JAFWPM010000203.1 GCA_017509565.1 Kiritimatiellia bacterium
CATCAGGATCGCGAATACATGATGAAGGGGGCGCTGGGCCTTCAGGAGCGCGTCCCGTTCGCGGCTTTCGCGGGCCGGAAGCCGCAGTTGCGCGTGGCGTCGGAATCTGGTAGAATTGTTGTGTCGCCGGGCGAATAGTCCGGCGCGGACAATATGCAGACAATTTCCCTTCCGTCTGGAAACCGCCAAGTTCATAACGGGGAAGAGAGTGATGAAGCCACGTGCGATTGCGCGCTTCCGGCTTGCTTTCTTCCCATGGCGCTTGGCGGTGCCACAGACGGATGGCGGCGGAGGCGCGCTTTTCTTCCCCCGCGCGCCGAAGATGGACCCTGCTCGGGTAAATGAAGAGGCGTTGTGAAAATCCAACTCGTTGTTGTCGCAATGGCTATCGCGGTGGCCGTTGTCTTGCTCGGCATCAAATACGGCTGCTATGGACATCAATGTGACGCGTAGCACCAGCCCCGCACTGCCATGACCACAGCGGCACTTCTCGCGGCGCAGGCCGCGCTACACGCGCAAATCCAATCCCGCGCCATCGAACTCGGCCACAACCCGGCGAATGCCAATCCGAAGCCAGGACTGGGATATTGGGTTTGACCTGTCAAAGCCAGCGCGCACTATCCAGCGAGGCGGCGCATCCGTTTAGCGCCGATGCCGGCTTGGGCACTCCGGCGCAGAACGCCTGCCATGAGTTGGCGGGCATTCGTAATCGGGTGTAAATTTGTGCGCGAATGGGTGACATTTTCGGATGCCGCTTTGCTAAAATTGCTGGCATGTGCGGGACATGGTGCCCCGCAATGACGAGTGGAGTAATCGAACTGCATGAACCGCCCGCTGTTTGCCGCAACGCTTTTGGCCGCCGTCTCGGCGGCCGTCGCCTCGAGCGCCGTCCCCCTGACGGCGTCCGACATCCGCTGGGGCGAACCGACGCGCTTCGCCACGCGCGTTGGAGACCGGCTCGTCGTGGATGTCCCGGAAGGGGAGGGGGCCAACGAGCTCGCCGGGCTTGCCGGCGTTGTTCCCGCGGAAAAGATTGGCGAGGCGCAGACGCTGCATGCGACGGTCCGCGCCCGCGGCACCGGCATCGCCAAGCCAAAAATCTCCTATCTCGGACTCAAGTTCCAGTTCCAGATTTTCGACGCCATGACCGGGATGACCCTCTACCCGAACACGCACACGGTGCGCCACGGCTCGTTCGGCTGGACGACGCTCGACGTGGATGTGGTTCTCGGCGGCCTTCAAATCGGGCAGGACGTCACGCTCTGGCTCGGCCTCCAGGGGACGACGGGCGAAGTGGAATTCGACCTCTCCTCCCTCCGCATCGAGCCGGGGAGGATTTTCTTCCCGCGCGAGAACGAGGATTACCGGTGCGAATACGGCGCGCCATGGCGGCCCATCCTGCCGCAACTCCCTTGCGGGGTTGCGGGTTCCCCCCAGACATGGGGGGCGGAGGGGGGAGCCTTGCGCGGCGTGATGCTCCCCGGCGGGCGCGACATGACCGAAGACGACTTCCGCACCCTTGCTTCTTGGGGCGTGAAGCTCGGCCGCTATCAGATGATCCGGGGCTGGAACGCCTGGAAGAACGGCCCGACGGACACCGACCTCGCGGAATACGACGAATGGATCAATGGCCGCCTCGACCACCTTGAAGCGGTTGTCCTGCCGATGGCGCGGAAATACGGCATGAAGATCGTGGTGGACGTCCATTCCCCGCCCGGAGGCCGCAACAAGGCGACCGAGATGGAGATGTTCTTCGACGCACGCTACCGCGACCACTTCATCGGCCTCTGGCGCCGCATAGCGGTTCGTTTCCGTGGCAACGCGGATGTCATCTACGGCTACGACCTCGTGAACGAGCCGCAGCAGTCGCATCCTGCCCCGTTTGACTACTGGAGCATCCAGCGCGACGCCGCCGATGCGGTGCGCGAAATCGACCCCGACACGCCGATCATCGTCGAGTCGAACGGCATGGACGCGCCGTCCGCCTTCGCCTACCTGAGCCCGCTCGCGATATCGAACGTCATCTACTCCGTCCACATGTATGTCCCGAGCGACTACACGCACCAGGGGGTCTTCGGCGGCGGGCCGATGCCGTATCCCGACCCGGCGCGGGGCCGCGACCGAGACTGGCTGCGCAAAACGCTGGCGCACGTGCGGGCGTTCCAGCTCCGCCACGGCGCACGCATCTACGTGGGCGAGTTCAGCGCCGTCGCCTGGGCCGAGGGGGCGGACCGCTACATCGCCGACTGCATTTCCATCTTCGAGGACTACGGATGGGATTGGACCTACCATTCCTTCCGGGGCTGGAACGGCTGGAGCGTCGAGCACGAAGGCCCGGACATCGCCAACATGAAGCCCTCCGCCGACAATCCCCGCAAGCGCGCGCTGCTGGAGGGGCTTGCATCAGGACCGGCCGTCGATGCGTCGGACGCCGCCACCCGTGCCGTTGAAAAGCCTCCCGTTCGGGGTTCCATCGTGGTTGGTGCTGTCAACTGCGGCGCGTTCAAGTTTCCGCCGCCTGACGGCACCGACGAGAACGCCGTCGCCGCCGAATGGCGGCGGTTGTCGGAAACTGGCGCGGACTTCATGTTTTTCGAGGATGTCGGGACCGGCGCTCGCGCCGACGGACTGGCAAACGTCCGCAAGAAACCGCTTGACATGGCTCTCAAGACGGATTGGCCGTTGAAGTCCGTCGATATCGTGCGTCTGCCGGATTCTGGAGAATCGCGCGGAAAGAGCCACCGCACCGCGCGCTGTCGCGCACTCCGCTGTGTAGTCGATTTCGAAGGCGGCGAGCTGGCGCTCTACGGAGTCCATCTGGTCGCCGAAGGGCACATCCCGCCGGAAGCAGGATCGAAAAAGGGTTCGCAAACTCCTTCTCAGAAACTCCGCCGCAAACAGTTCCAGGCGCTTCTTGCCGATGCCACACGCTACGACTATGCCGTAATTGCCGGCGACTTCAACGCCCAGACGGCGGAGGAATACGGATTTTTCTCCGAGCGCGGCTGGACGGTTTCCAACGGCTCCACCCGCTTCGGCACCCATGCCACGCTCCGCGACATCCCGGCCGACGGCGTGGTTGTGTCCCCAGGACTCGACATCGACTGGTTCTCCGCCCCCGGCGCCTTTGCTCTCGACACGGATCACCGCCCCGTGTTTGCGGGCATATCCGTCCGCCGGGAACCGGTTCCCGATTCGGCCAAGTTTCTCGCTCTGCCGCGCGGGGAGCGCGTCCGGCTCTTTGCGGACAGGAGTTTCCGCAAAGCCATGCTCCGCGAGAACTACCCGGACGGTTCAGGTCTGCTTTCGCGCTGGATCCGCATCGAAGCGATACCGAACTTCCGCGACGTTGGCGGCCTCGTGAACGAGGATGGCGTCGAATTGAAGCGCGGGGTGTTCTACCGTTCGGCCCGCTGGAACGAAACTGCGGCGACTCCGACCGGAAAGCCCGAATCGGAATGGCGACAAGGATCGCCGCTCCTCACGTCCGGGGGGCGGGCGACACTCGCGCCGCTTGGCATCCGCACCGATCTCGACCTTCGGACTGCGCGGGAATGCTGGGGACTTGCCGGTTCGCCCATCGGACCGGACGTGGTTTGGACCAATGTCAGTTTCGGACACTACGGAGACATTGACAAGACGCCGGAATTCCGCGCAGCCGTCAAAGCCGCCTTTGACGTTCTGGCCGATCGGGACGCGAGGCCGCTCGTGTTCCACTGCATCGGAGGGGCGGACCGCACTGGAACGCTCGCGTTTCTGGTCCAGGGCCTGTGCGGCGTGGACGAGGAAACTCTCGTCAAGGACTGGGAACTCACGGGACACTACACCGCGCGACTCGATTTCGTCCATGCCGACTGCATCGACAGGCTGCTCGCCGCATTGTCGCGATACCCGGGCGTTTCGGTGCGGGAAAGGATTGAAGCGCTCCTGCGCTCATGTGGCGTTTCCGACGCCACCATGGAATCCGTCCGCGCCGCACTTTTGCCATAGAACAAACAACCGCAAACAAACAACGGAGGTCAACATGAACATGGATAAAACGATTCGCGCTGCGTTCGCGCTTCTCGCGGGAGCCTCGTCATGCCTGCACGCGGCGACATACACATGGACTCCCGGCGTTTCCGGGTCGTGGGACGACACCACGAAGTGGGCGCCAAACGGGACGCCGACCGCCGGCGACACCGTTTCGTTCAACGGAACCTACCCAGCCGACACGGTCGTCACGGTCGGCAATGCGGCGACCGTATCGTTCCCGCAGAGCACCGCGATTTCCGGCGACGGTGCGCTTGTCCTCAAAGGCGCATCGTCCGCCGCGCGGGCGCTGACGATTGAAAACAGCGCCAAGGACATCCAGCTCCAAGGCGGCCCGCTCGTTTTCAGCGACCTCGACGTGTCGGCCAAGGTCGTAAACAACGGTAGCAACAACAGGTTCTTTCTCACGGGCGGCGGCAGCGCCACGAATACCCTGCTCGTGCTGGAAGGAGACAGCTCGCTGACGCTCACCGACACGAAGATGTTCCTTTCAGGCGACAACAACACGCAGGGGTCGCGCCTGGAGATCAACGACGCTGCGTCGCTCGTGATGTCCGGCACGTCGTCCCAGTTCCAGCCAGGACGTGGCCAGAACACCTGGGGCGGCGTCGAACAACGCGGAGGTGCCGTGACCTGCGGCGGCGTGGTCACATTCGGCAACAACGACAATTCCTTCGGCACATGGGAGATGTTTTCCGGAACGAACACGGCTTCCGCAGCGATGACCCTCGCATCCGGGACTGGGAGCAAGGCCGGCCTCTACATCCATGGCGGCAAGTTCACATTCGCCGACAATATTCACCTCGGATACAACTCATCGGGCCGAAGCGAGGTTTTCATCGACGGCGGCGAGGTCTCGTTCGACTCGCAGATTCTGCGCCTCGTGAGCCGCGCGAGCGACAGCGCGGACTACCCCTCCGTCCTCACAATCGCCGGCGACGCGAACGTCCACGGCTTCAAACTCTACCCCTACGGCCTGAATGTCTACGCCGGCCAATCGCGCGCGATGCTCAACCTGAACGGCAACGGGATCCTGTCGCTCTCCCACGACCTTCGGCTTTATGACACCAACAGCGTCGCCGCCTCGCGCGCCACAATCTCCTTCAACGGCGGGACTCTGGAGCGCGTCACGGGGTCGCCCGACTCAGACCAGAACAAGACGCTCCTTCTCGGAATGGATGCCGTCGTCTATCCCG
>JAFWPM010000204.1 GCA_017509565.1 Kiritimatiellia bacterium
CAGGTCGCGACCGTCGTCGCGCTCGCGCTCGGCATCAACCCCGTGCTCGACATGTTCGAGACCTGCTGCAACGTCGCCGGCGACAACGTCTGCACCTACATCGTGGCCCGCAAGAACGGCCTGGTGAAGTAGCATGCTCGAATTCGAGGAAAACCGGCCCAAGGCGCGGCGCCGCCCGCGGGCCATCCTCCTCGCGCTGCCGCTGCTGGCGCTGTGCGCGGCAATCTGCGCCCGCCACAGGCACGGCGGCGCGGCCGAGCCAGGGGCCCCGGCATCGTCGCAACTCCTCTCGCGCGCCGATGCCGAGCGCGTCGCCGACATCCTAAACTCGCGCGGCGCCGCATTCATCGTCGGCGACATGGCCGCGGCATCCGCCGTGGCCGACGCCTCCGGCGGAACCATCGCCGCCCGCAATCCGCCGGCATCCATCTTCGGGACGGAGTTCTCGCTTCTGCCACGCACTGGCTGGCTCGTCCCCGAGGCGGACTCGACCAACGCCATCGCCACGCTCCTTTTCGCCGGCGTCCCATTCACCACCGCCGACGCCGCTTCGGCAGGAACGGTAATCCTGCCCGCCGTGATCATCGCCGACAACCGGACACCGCCGCCCTCGGGCGTGTTCCTCGACTGGAACCACCGGACCGGCCCCTTCGCGCGCTTCTTTCCGACGGACGAATGGATCGAGGCGCAGACGTCGATAATGGAGCGCCCGACTGTCCCGCGCATCGCCTGGCTTTCCGAACGCGCCCGAGCTTCGACGACATTCCTCAAGTATCTGGCATCGATAGCCGACGGCCCCGCATCCGCCGCCGTCGCCGCCAGAATACGCGACCTCTCGCCCTCCTTCCCGCGCCGGCCTGTGGATTTCGGCGGGCGCATCGTCTGGCGCGGCGCCCGCATCTCCGGCGCGGGCGACGCCAAGTTCCTGCGCCACTGGATGTCCATCCCCTCCGGCGCCACGCCCTTCTTCCGCGACTGCTCCATGGAGTTCGCATTCGTCTCCCTCGACGGCAAAACCCTGGCGACGGACATCTTCCACCCTGACCCCGACTCCATTTCGGCCTCGTCGTATTCGACTTCGCGCGACTCGGTGGACTTCACAATTGACCGCCCCATCCCGCCGGAAGTCGGCAATTCGCCGTGGAACCTCGAAATAGCCGTCTCCGAATCCACTCAGCGCGGCCCGGTCCTCCTTGAGCCGGACGGGCAGCATCCCGGCACAGGTTCCCCGCGCCACGCCATTATCTACGGGTTGGACGCGATCTCCGAGACTTTTGAATAGCCGGCCACACCGACACGCCCCCTCCCCAAAGCCATGAAATCTAAAAAAGTCCTGTTCATAGCCTCGCAGCCCTTCTTCGAAAAGCGCGGGTCGCCCATCCGCCTCGGCTTCGACCTCCTCTCGCTCTCACAGCTCGGGTACAATGTCGAGTTCCTGACGCTGCCGATCGGCGAGCGCCGCCAGGTCCAGGGGGTTAAAATCGTCCGCGCCCCGAACCCTTTCTTCGCCCGGAAAATCTCCATCGGGCCATCGCCGCTGAAGCTTGCGTTCGACTTCATCCTGTTTTGGATGGCGCTGTGGCGCGTGGTGTTCCGCCGCTACGCCGTAGTGCACGGCGTCGAGGACTGCGGCGCCATCGCCCTCGTCTGCGGGCGCATCGGCCGCGCCCGGGTAGTGTTCGAACGCCATTCCGACCCCGCCAGCTACTGCGGGTCAAACCCCGTCAAGCGCGCCATGGCCCGCGTCTACGCAAAGGTCGAGCGCTTCACGATGCGCCATGCCGACGCCGTCATCGGCACGGGCCCAGGCCTGGTGGAGGACGCCATGCGCCGCGGGCGCGCCTCGCGCGCATGCCTGATCCCCGACATCCCCTCATCCCTCGCCGAGGCGTCCCCCGAGGCCGTCTCGGCCGCACGCGCACGCCACCTGTCCTCGCCATCCGACATCCTGATTGGCTATGTCGGATCGTTCGCCGCCTACCAGGGAATCGACCTTCTCTTCGAATCCATCCCGATCGTGGCCCGCAAGGAACCGCGCGCGCGCTTCGTCATTATCGGCGGAAGCGACCGCGAAATCGCGGACCGGCGCGCCCAGCTCGCGGCCGCGGGCTGCCTTGACGCCGTCGACTTCGCCGGCTTCATCGACCCCGACGAGCTCCCGGCCCACCTCGCGTCGTTCGACATCCTGCTTTCGCCACGGATCTCCGGCATGAACACGCCCCTCAAGCTTCTCGACTACCTCAAGGCCGGCGTTGCCATCGTAGCTACCGACTGCGAGGCCAACAGGCTCATCCTCGACCACAAGTCCGCGGAGCTGACAAAGCTCAACCCCGCGGCATTCGCCGCCGGGATACTGCGGCTCTGCGCGGATCCGCGACACCGCATCGAACTGACGGCAGGCGGCAGGGCGATTCTCGACGACTGCCACAATTTCGCATTTTTCAAGGACTCTCTCCGGCAGTGCTACGAATACGTAATCGGGCAGGCCTAGCGTGACAGGCCTGGAACTGCGCGCCCACTAATCGCGAATTCGCGGGCGCCGCGCTCAGGGGAGCCGCCTTGCGGCCGGCCGCGGCGGGAGCGACGATGCGATTTCCAATGCCGTCCGGGACTGCCCGGGCAGGATGAAGCCCGGCATTATCTCGGCAAGTGGCTCCATGACAAAGCGGCGCCGCGCCGCCTCCGGGTGCGGCAGCCGGAGTTCCGGGCTGTCGCGAAGTTCATCGCCGCAGACGACTATGTCGATGTCCATCGTCCGCGGTTCATGGCGGAGGCCGCTTCTTTTCCGGCCAAGGGAATCCTCGACGCCGTGGACTGCCAGCGACAGGCCCTCGGGGGCCAGCGACGTTTCATAGGCGGCCACGGCATTTACGAATTTTACGTCCGCGAACTGCTCGGGGACGTCCACGGCCTCCGTTTCATAAAGGGACGACCGCGCCAGTTCGCGGATGCCGGGGATCGCCGCCACGGCATCCTCCGCGCGGCGCACCAGCGCCGCGCTGTCGCCCATGCACGAACCGAATGAAAGTACCGCGACCACGGCGCCGCCCCGCCCGACAGACGTTCAGCCTTCCCCAAATAGGACGTCCCGCATGGAGTAGACGCCGGGCTTCACGCCCGGCAGCCACCTTGCCGCGGTCATTGCGCCCTTTGCGAACGCCGCGCGGCTCTGGGCCTTGTGCGCCAGCTCAATCCGCTCGTGTTCGCCGGCGAACACCACCATGTGATCCCCCACGACCTCGCCGCCGCGAAGGGCGTGGATCGCAATCTCGCCGCGGGGCCGCTCGCCGGATGAAAGCCCGCTCCGCCCGTATATGGCGGCGGCGTCAAGGGAAATGCCGCGCCCGGCGGCGGCCTCCCTGGCAAGCGCCAGCGCCGTCCCGCTTGGCGCATCCTTCTTGTGGCGGTGGTGCATCTCGACTATTTCAATGTCGTAGCTGTCGTCAAGCTTGGCCGCGGCGCGGCGGACAAGCTCCTCCAGCAGGTTTACGCCAAGGCTCATGTTCGCGGCCCTGACGATGGCCAGCGCCTTGGCCGCTTCCGCGACCGCGCCGTTCTCCGCGTCGTCAAGGCCCGTGGTGGCGAGTATGTAGCCACGCGCCCCGGACCTCAGCGCGAGCGCGAGGTTGCCCGGAACGGCCGAGTGGAATGTGAAATCGACGAATACGTCCGCCTCGGCAGGCTCCGGCGCCAAGACTTCGACCCCGAGTTCCCGGCCAAGCCCTGCGACAATGCCGGCGTCCTGGCCTATGGCTGGGTGGCCTTCGCGCTCAATGGCGGCGGCAAGCACAACGCCATCCGTCCCGGCCGCCTCCGCGATGAGCATCCTGCCCATCCGGCCGGCGGCCCCAAGTATCGCTACCCTGGCAGTTTCCATGTCGTCCCCCGCGGCCGCAATGCTACTGGGCAAGCCCCAGCCCGCGCATTGTCTCAAGCAATTTCGCCCGGTCCCCTTCGGAAAGGGGGCAGAGGGGAAGGCGGTATGTCTCCTCTATCTTGCCCATCATCGCCAGGGCCGCCTTGACAGGTATCGGGTTCGTGTCGATGAAAAGGTCCCGGAACAGGCGGTACAGGCGGTCGTGGATGGCGCGCGCCTTCGCAAAGTCGCCCGCCAGCGCGGAATGGGTCAGTTCCGCCATCTCGCGCGGAACGACGTTCGACGCGACGCTGATCACCCCCCTGGCGCCTATGGACATCATCGGGACGGTCAGCATGTCGTCGCCGCAGAGGACGTCAAGCCCGCATGCGTCGGCAATGGCGCTCACGCGGGCCACCGACCCGCTTGCCTCCTTCACGGCGACTATGCCGCCGCACTTCGCCAGCCGCGCGATTGTCTCAACCGATATCTCCCTCCCGGTGCGGCCCGGCACGTTGTACAGGACCACGGGAAGCCCTATTCCCGCGACTTCCATGAAGTGGCGGTAGAGACCCTCCTGGTTCGGCTTGTTGTAGTAGGGCGTGACCTGAAGCGTCCCATCTACGCCCATGGACTTGGCCTCGCGCGTGAGGTGCATGGCCTCGGACGTTGAATTGGCCCCGGTTCCGGCAATGACCTTCATGCGCCCGGCAACCTTCCCGGCCACAAACTCTATGACCTTGCCGTGCTCCTGCATGGAAAGGGTTGGGGATTCCCCGCTCGTCCCAACCGGCACCACGCCGTCCACCCCTGCGGCAACCTGCTCCTCTACCAGGCTGGCGAGCCGCGGCCAATCTACATTGCCATTTGCGTCAAACGGCGTCACAAGCGCCGTGATAGTTCCAGAAAATGCCATTTCCGCCCCTTTTTGGTTTGAAATTCCTACCTAAGATTATAGCAAATCCAAGCCGGGCCGCGCGGCGTTTTGTTTGATTTTTTGGTATAATTATTGCAGAGAGGAATTGGTGATTAGTGAAATGAAGTCATCGGGCGAACCCTGCGGCGCATCTATCGATGGTTTTACAGGTAAGTTCTGGGACATCGCGGTGGTTGGCGCGGGATACGCCGGCTTCGCCGCCGCCCTTGCCGCCAACGCATCAGGGAAAAGCGTCCTGCTTCTCGACCCGGAATGCGACCTGCTGTGGGAAAGCTCCCATGCGCGCAACCCCGAAGCCGGCAAGCTCCCGCCCGAAATGCGGCCCTTCATGCACGACCTGGAATGCGCAACGGGCATCGCACGAGACTGGATCGACCCCGGTTCCGCCGAATGGGTCGCCAACGAGCTCCTTCTCGCACGGGGCATCGAGCGCCTGTATTTCGCCACCCCCGTTTCAGCCCGCATCTCATCCAACGGGTTGGTCCAGTCTGTCACATTCGCACTGCCCGGCTCCCTAGCGGCAATTTCGGCCGCGCAATGGATTGACGCCACCGAAAACGGGCTCCTCTCCCGCGTCTGCGGCGTCAAGTTCGCCCCGCAGCCGCCTATCAAGCGCATCTACCACTTCTGCTTCCAGCGAGAACGTTGGCCAATCCGCTTCCCTGTCGAGGTGTTTACGGGGATATTCGGCGTCCATGCCGAGATGGGCGACTCCGCCTGGTCGAATGAAAAAATCCTGCGGCTGGAGGTTGGAAACGCCTTCAAGGGTTCCGTCACGGCAATCATTGAGCCGCTCTTCAAGGCGGCCCGCAAACGCATAGACGCAAAATGTCATGGCGCTGTCGTCTCGCATTGGAGCATCTCGCCATTCCCCGCATACGCCAAGCAGGCGACACCGGTGACAGGCGAATGCCACAACCTTTCGATAGCCGTGCCGTCGCTGTCATCCGTTTCCGTTGACACGCTTGGTGACCGCTGCGGCGTAGGCGTTTCCGCATTCGAGCGACTGCGCGGCATGCGCAGTCTCGCCGCGCCTCCATCCAGAAATGAACCTGTCCTGCCCAAGCCGACGCTGTCCGTCACCGCGGATGTCTGCGTGGCCGGGCTCGGGACCTCCGGCGCAATGGCCGCCATCGCCGCCGGCCGCGCAGGAGCCAAGGTCGTGGCCGTCGAAGCGCGCCCGGCCGCCGGCGGGATGTCCACGCTCGGCGCCATCGGCACTTACCATCTCGGATGCTCCGGAGGGCTTCAGGACGAGCTCGACGCCGAAGTCAAACGCCTAATGCCCCTCCTCTGCGGGCCCGGCCAGACCCCAGGGGCCTTTCACGGGCTTGCCCGTCTATGGGCTACGAACGCGCTCCTGTCCAAGGCAAAGGTGGGCCGCCTCCTCGATACCCGCGTGATTCCCGGTTCGGCCACTGTGAAGGACGGGAGAATCATCTCCATCCTCGTCGCAAGCGGACGCGGGATAGCCCGCATTTCAGCAAGGAACTTCGTGGACTGCACCCCCACCGGCGTAATTGCCGCCGCCGCAGGAGTCCCGGAGATTCCCGCGCCAGCTCCGGCAAACCCGCCTTCCCTGCTCTGGACGACTTTCGCCTTCGGCAAGGACGACGAGCTGGTCCTGCTCACGCGGGGCACGGCCCTCGTGCCTGTCCCGGCCGACGATGCGGCCGCCATGACGGCCGCTCGGATAGCGGGCATACACAAGATGGTTGAATCGACATCTATTAGGACCAGCAACTCCTTCAACCGCATAACCGGAATCGCCCATGCCACTGGCATCCGCCAGGGGCGGCTTTTCGCAACTCGCACCCGCATCACGCTCGACGACCTCGTCGAACGCCGCGCCTTCGACGACGCAATCGGTTTCTCCGCCGGCGACATGGCCGTCATATCTGGCGATGGCCAGAATTTTGGCCGCGATCTTGATTTCTACCTCGGCCCATGCGGCCTTCGCCACATGCCGCTGGCCTGCACAATACCTTTCTCTGCCCTTGTCGCGGAAGGCGTCTCCAATCTACTAATCGCCGGCATGGCCGGCGGGACCGCACCCGAAGCGTCATACGCGGTCCGGATGATGCGCGACCTCCAGCGCAAAGGCGAAGCCGCGGGGACCGCGGCCGCGCTGGCCTCAATCGACGGCAAGGACGCCTGCGACGCCCCAATGCGGAAGCTCAAGGCTTCACTCGTCCTCTCCGGCGCCCTCGCGCCATGGCGCCGCCGCCCCAGCCCCTTCGGGGAACTGGCCCCCGAACGCTACGATGGCGACCCCGTATTCTGCGGCCCCGAATCGGCGGCCAATGTCAAAAAGTGGGTGGCAGCCCTGGACGGGCCAGACTCCGGCATGGCCATGTGGCGCCTCTACAGGCTCGGGGAGGATATGGCGATGAAGGCCATCGGGAAGCCAACTTCCGGCAGCCAGAAGCGCCGCAGCGCGGTCGCGTCACTCATTGCCGCCTGGCGGCGGGATCCTTAGGCGGCAAATCCGCCCTTCACGCTAAAGGCGTGTTCCGCCACGCATTTACGCCCTTGCCACAATCGCGTCCTTTTTCAAGTTCCGCGCAGTGCAAAGGCGTATCCCGCACCAATCCCCGCAAATTCCAATGCTCCTCGCGCCCCGTTTCCTGGCCGGACCGAATATGCCCCTATGGCTTCGGAAAAACGACTCGACAAAGCTTTCCTCCCCGACGCACACGCCGGATAGGAAATGACGAACCCTGCATCGCAGCAGCTGGTTCATAGGCAGCTTCCCCTTCCGGGCAACGACATCCCTGACGACATCATCGCCCATTGCATCGCAGCCTTTCACATACAATATCTCACAGTATGCATTCTCAGCCATTGCGATAAAGTCGGCGTCCGTTGCATCCGGCTTGAACACTCTTGCGATGCCGCGCATTGAATCCGCATCCCCGGCCATGGCTGAACCATAGCCGCTCCACTTGTATTTGCGAGGGTCATCGACCATGCGCGCGCGCACGGGGTTGAGGTCGATATACGCGGAAACGGCGGAGAGAATTGCCTGGCTCCCCTGCAAAATCACGCTCTTGAAGCGGCCTTCCCAGAGTGTGCCGGAGAAGCTTTCGTGCTGATGCCGGTACCAAATTGAGAAGCGCTGCTTCAAGGTCTTCATGAATTCCGACATGTCCCCCATGCGCCTGCGGAACTGGCCCTGCTCCTTTTCCAGCGTTGCGAAATCCCTCATTTTCCGCAAATTGCCCCAGTGTTCCCTAAGGGCCTTCGCATTGTCTTCCCCGTAGAGGGCGCCAATCCTCTCAAGCAGGACATCCTCGGTTATTTCAATAGGCTCGGGGACATGCAAAAGGATATGGAAATGGTTTGACATGACGCAATGGTTCAGAATCTCGACCCCGCAGAAGCTGGCGACCCTCCTCATCATCCTGACAAACATCTCCTTGTCCCCATTGTCAAACTTAAAGAGTTGGAATGCCGTCCTGCTGACGACATGATACCACCCTTCCCCTTCTTCCTTTATGCGTGCCGTTCTCATTTTCCATTCCTTTGCAACAATATTAGCAAAAACCGCCTTTGTTGTCAATATAGTGCCTGTCCCTTTATTGTCCATTGACATGCAATATATTGTCTGTCCCTGTCCCTTTGTTGACACATTTAGGTGCCTGTCCCTTTGTTCCATTTAGCGGAGGGCGGAGTCGGCATTGGAAAAGGTCATTTCGGCAAGGCGGTCCTCGGCCGTGCCGCGGATGTTCGCGAGGAACCGCAGCGTATGCGCCACAAATGCCGGCTCATTTGCCCGTCCACGCATCGGCACCGGGGCCAAAAATGGGCTGTCCGTCTCAATCAGGAGCCTGTCATCCGGTATTACCAGCGCGCTCTCACGCACGTTGTCGGCATTGCGGAATGTCACTATGCCCGATATCGATACGAAAAATCCCAGGTCTAAAAGCTTTCGGCAGTAAGCCGGCGAGCCCGTGAAACAGTGTATAATGCCGCGCGACGGGACTTCCCGTAGAGCCCCAAGGGTGTCATCGTCCGCCTCACGCGTGTGTATTATTACCGGCAGCCCCGCTTCAGAGGCATGTTCCAGCTGCGCCAGGAAATGCCCCAACTGCGCACGGCGCGTCCCCGGCGAATAAAAATAATCCAGCCCTATTTCACCCCACGCGGATAGCCGCCTGGTTTCCACCGCACATGGCGCCGCCCCTATCTGGTCCCGGTCTCGGCCGCACGCCACTACGACTTCCGGCAACGCCGGGTCACCTTCCGCCACGCCGGCGGCGGCCAATGCCGCAGCGTCAAGTTCAGCAGATCCGCCCACGGCCAGGATTTTGGCGACCCCGGCCTCGCGGGCGCGCTCCAGCAACGGCGCGATTTCCTCGCGCCTGCAGCTGGTGAAATGGCAATGTGAATCGAAAAGACGCACGGCAAAAAATCTAGAAATCCTGCGCGCCGTCAACGGAATCGAGGTCGATGTCGCCCTCGAACACCTTGCGCGCAGGCCCCAAAAGCGTCAGGCCGGTACACTTGCCACTCCGCCAGTCCCCATCGACGGATAGCGTGAAGCCGGATGTGGTTGAAAGTTTCACCGGCAGGGTGAAGCCTTCGACCTCGACACCTACAACAGCCGCGGCCACGGCACCAGTCCCGCAGGCGCCACTCTCGGCCTCTACGCCACGCTCAAATGTCCTGATTCTTATGCGGTTGGGCTTGATGTATGAGACGAAATCGACATTTGTCCCCTCAGGGCTGAAGGCATCGTGCATCCGCAGCGCGGCGCCAATGGTCGCGACATCAAGGGATTCCAGTTCGTCAAGCGGCATGGGGACGACGAAATGCGGGCACCCAATCGACACGGCGTGGCCCTTGAACACCCCCTGTGGAATTGTGAGCTCCAGGCCGTATCGCTTCGCGGATGGGTCCGGCATCCAAATCCTTACGCCGTTGTCGCCAATTTCGGCATCGACCAGTCCGGCCATGGTCTCCATGGTCATAGACTTGCGGACTATGCCGAGCGACCGGGCGAATTCAGCGACGCAGCGGGCGCCGTTTCCGCAAAGTTCGACCTCGGTGCCGTCAGGATTGAGGAAGCGCATCCTGAAATCGGCCTTGTCGGACGGCTGGACAAGGATGATGCCCTCGCATCCGATACCCGTGCGGCGCGCCGCAATAGCCGACATCAGCTGGTAGTCCTCCCAAGGGGTGGAAAGGGCGCGGTCGTCAATGAGAATGAAGTCATTCCCCGCGCCATGCATTTTTGTGAAGTGAAGTTTCATGCAATGGGTTCTTTTCGAAATGCGTGGTCATGCCCGCGATGCGCGCTACCGGAAGAAGCGGTAAATCCAGTCTGACACATTCTGGTCCTGGGACGGCGACAGCCCTGTGCCGCACTGGATGTCGCAGAGGTCGGCCAGGACGTTGAAGGCCTCGCGCAGGACGATGTCGTCGCCAATGCCATCCTCAGGCTCCTTTGAATCGGAATCGTCGGCGGACTCCGACCCGGCCTCGCCCCCAAGGTCGTCGATGTCGGAATCAAGGTCAAACTCCGAATCAGCCTTCAGGAGTTCGATTCGCCTGTCGTATGAGAGCGGGAGCGACGTGCGGGAGGTGATTTCGCGGACACGCTCCACGCGCCTCATGTGCTTCGCCCACTCCTGGTTGTCCGCCAGGCGGGCCTCCGACTTTGCCCTAAGGCCCGCGACAAGCCCGCCCATGGGATAGGCAATCGAGTAGTTCAGCGGTGGGATTCTCGAAGCGGGAAGGGCGCTTGGCAGCTTGTCCTCGCCCATTTCCATGTACTCGAACACGGAGGGGAGCACAATGTCGCTTGAGACGCCATCGATTTGCGTTGAACGGCCATTGACGCGGTAGAAGGCGGCAACGGTGATTTTAAGCGACCCGTAGGATTCGTCGCTTGCGATCATCGGCATGACGCTTTGGACAGTCCCCTTGCCATGGCTCTTGGAGTCGCCCACAATCACGGCGCGGCCATAGTCCTGAAGTGCGGCGGCGACAATTTCGGAGGCCGACGCGCTGGCGCGGTCAATCATCACGACAAGCGGCTTTCTGAAGGCGATGGCCGGGTCATGGTCAATCAGCGGCTGAGCGCCGCGGCTCTCGCGGACGGCGACGACGGGCCCCATGCGGATGAAGGACCCCGCGAGCGTCACGGCCTCGCGAAGCGATCCGCCGCCATTGCTGCGCAGGTCAAGTATCATGCCTTCGGTCTCAGGCGGGAAGCCGTTGATGATCTTGACAATGTCCTCGGTGCAGCTGCGGAAATTCGGTTCCCCCGGGTTGCCCATCGTCCCGTAGAACATCGGCAGGCGAACGTAGCCGAAGACGCGCTCCGGCGCAAGCGGCTCATCTTCATCCGCGTCCGCGTCGATGTCCCCAGATGGCGCAGGGGCGCCGGGTTGGGCCGCGGCGGCGGGCAGAGGCGACGATATCCTCACGACACGGCCGGTCGCGGCGGACTCTTCGAGCTTGATGTCGTCGCGGATAAGGTCGACGACCTTGGTGGTGGCGCCGCTGGGATCCGCGGCGCTTATGACGTGCAGGACGACCTTGGTGCCCTTGTCGCCGCGGATGCGCTTGACGATTTTGTCAAGTGGCAGATGGACGATGTCCTCGACAGGTCCGTCGCCCTGGCCGACGCCAAAGATCTTGTCGCCGTCGCGGAGGCGAATGTCGCGGGTGTCGCGGTCGGCGGGCCCGCCGGGCATGATTTTGACCACCTTCGCCATTCCATCCTCGGACTGGAGGGTGGCGCCGATGCCGCAGAGGGTGAGGTTCATTTCGATGTCGAAATCCTCGGCCCGGGTTGGCGGCATGTACGCCGAGTGTGGATCGTAGACCTCGGCGAAGGCGCACAGGAAGCGCTCGATGACATAGTCGGCGTCGGCGTCATTCACGATGTTGAGGTATTGCTTGTAGCGGCGCCGCACGACGCCTTCCGGAGACATGTCGATGGCGGGGGCGGGAGTGGAAGAGTGGTCTGAAGGGCCACTCTTATCAGGTTGTGGGGCGAGAGGCGAAGGGTCGCTTCCATCAGGTTGGGGGGCGAGAGGCGAAGGGTCGCTCCCATCAGGCTGGGGGGGTGCGCCGGGTGCTTCGGCCCCCTGGCCTTCCCCTGCCCCTGCCTTTTTCTTCATCTCCGCGAAGTCGCGCGAGGCGATTTGCGAGAGGAGTTCGTTTTTCAGGCGCCTGCGCCAGAGTTCATCCTGCTCGGCCTCGTCCACGGGCCATGGGGCGTCCTTACGCTTCCAAACATATTCCTCGTCAGCGGAGAAATCATGTTCGCCGTCAAGGAAGGCCTCGACGAAGGCGTAGCGTTCACGAAGGCGCTGGCGGAAGCGTTCGAAAACAAGGACAGGGAAATCGAGGCGGCCATGCTTGAGATCACGGTCAAGGGTGTCGCGCCACTTCCTGAAAGATTCGATGTCGGCCTGGGTGAAGAACGAATGGTCGTAGTCCAGGCGGGAAATGTAGTTTGACCACGCCTGGCGCGACACCTCGGCATCGAGGGGCTTCATAAGATAGTGCCGGGTTTCGAGGAGGAGTGCGAAGCGCCGGCAAAGCCTCGGGAAATGGTCAGGTATTTCAAGCGAGGCTATGCGTTCCGGCGCGGTGTCGTCGTATTCCTCCTCGGCCGGCGGGGGGGGGGCTTCCGGCCCCTTCGCCGGCTGCCGGGGTTCGGCCTGCGCGAACGCGGAAGCGCAAAGCGCGGCGAGTAATGCCGCCAGGGCATGCGGACGTGCGGCCATGCGCGCTACTCCGCCTTCCTCAGCGTGGCCGCGAGCGCATCGAGCCTGGCGATTTCAGCTTCCAGTTCGACCTTGCGCTGGCGCTGCTGCTCGACGACATTGGCGGGGGCGCGGGAGACGAAGCCCTCGTTGGAGAGCTTGGCCACGACGCCGGCGAGGAACTTTTTGTTCTTGTCGAGCTCGGCGCCGATCTTCGCCAGCTCGGCCGGGATATCGACAAGCCCGGCGAGCGGGAGGTGGATCGAACCGACGGAGACGGCTGTTCCGGGCATGCCGCCGACGTCCGCCGAGGCGACGATTTCAAGCGGCTCCGCGCGGAGGAATCCGGCAATCATTGCGGCGTCGCGCGAAAGCCTGTCCCGGACGTCGCCTGAGGCCGCGACCACGATGAAGTGGGCGGCCTTGGACGGGGCGATGCCGTACTGGGTGCGCAGGGCGCGCCCGGCGGTGATGAGTTCGCGCTTCGACTCCACATACGCGACCACTTCCGGGCTGACGCCCCAAGATTCCCTTTCGGCGTCGGTGAGGGCGCGCGGCCAGGCGGCCCGCATGACAGTCTCCCCCTCCCCGCAGAAGCCCATCTGGTGCCAGAGCTCCTCCGTGAGGAACGGCATGAAGGGGTGGACGACGCGCAACGCGCGGCCGAACACGAAGTAGAGAATCTTCAGGGCCTGCAGGCGCGCCGCGGGGTCTGCGGAATTGAGCGCGGACTTCGCGCCCTCGACATGCCAGTCGCAGAACTTCGACCAGACAAAATCGTAGATGGCGAGGGCCGCGTCCTGGAAGCGGTACTTTTCGAGCCAACCCGTGACAGTGGCGACCATGTCGTCGGCCTGGGCAAGAATGCAGCGGTCGTCGTCGGTAAGCAGAGCGGGGTCGAGGGTGATTTCATCGCGGCCAAGCGCCGCGATTTGCGCGGCCTGAAGGGCCGACGCATCAAGTTGGGTGGCCGACGCGCCATGCTGGGTGGCATACATGTCGATGAAGCGCGCGACGTTCCAGATTTTGGTGCCGAAGTTGCGCCCGATTTCGAACTTGTTCATGCTGATGTAGACATCGATGCCCGGGGCGGTTGTCTGCATGAGCGAGAAGCGGAGGGAGTCGGCGCTGAACTCCTCGATGATCTTGAGCGGGTCGAGCGAGTTGCCGAGGGACTTGGACATCTTGCGCCCCTGCTCGTCGCGCACGACGCCGTGCAGCACGACGTTGCGGAAGGGGACGTCGCCCATGAACTTGCAGCCGGCCATGATCATGCGCGCGACCCAGAAGAATATGATGTCAGGTGCGGTGCAGAGGTCGGCGGTCGGGTAGTAGCGGGCGAGGTCGGCCGTCTTGTCCGGCCAGCCGAGCGTGGAGAAGGGCCAGAGCCAGGATGAGAACCAGGTATCGAGCACATCCTCGTCCTGGCGGATGGATGCGGCGCCGCACTTCGGGCACTTCGCCGGCCTTTCCGGCGCGGCCCACTGGTGGCCGCAGTCGCAGTAGTAGACCGGGATGCGGTGGCCCCACCATATCTGGCGAGAAATGCACCAGTCGCGGATGTTCTCCATCCAGTTGAAGTAGGTCTGCTCGTAGCGTTTGGGCGAGAAGGTGATCGCGCCGCTCCTGACGGCCTCAACTGCCTTGACTGCGAGGGGCTTCATGCGGACGAACCACTGCGGCGAGAGGCGTGACTCGATCACCGTGTGGCAGCGGTAGCAGTGGCCGACCTGGTTGTCGTCGTCCTCGACATGGTCGAGGAACCCGCCGGCGTCGAGGTCCTCGACGATGGCCTTGCGGCAGTCGAAGCGGTCCATGCCGTCGTACTTGGGGCCGGCGAGGGCGTTCATGGTGCCGTCGCCGTTCATGATGTTGATTTCCTCAAGGCCGTGGCGCTTGCCGACCTGGAAGTCGTTGGGGTCGTGGGCCGGGGTGATCTTGACGATGCCGGTGCCGAACTCGCGCTCGACGTAGTCGTCGGCGATGACTGGGATTTCGCGGCCCGACAGCGGGAGCATCACGGACTTGCCGTGGAGGTGGAGGTAGCGTTCGTCCTTGGGGTTGACGGCGACGGCCGTATCGCCGGGGAGGGTTTCCGGTCGTGTCGTCGCGACCATGATGTAGTCCTCGTAGGGCTTGCCCTTCACGCCGAGCGCGCTGCCGACGACCGGATAGCGGATGTGCCAGAGATGGCCGTGGTTGGCCTCGTGCTCGACCTCGTCGTCGGCGAGGGCGGTGCCGCAGCGCGGGCACCAGTTGACGATGTAGTTGCCCCTGTAGATCAGGTCCTCGTCGTACATCTTGCAGAAGACCTCGGCGACGGCGCGGGAGAGGCCCTCGTCCATCGTGAAGCGCTCGTGGCTCCAGTCGCAGGAGCAGCCGAGGGAGCGGAGCTGGCGGACGATAGTCCCGCCGTACTGCTTCCGCCACTCCCAGACGCGCTCGACGAAAGCCTCGCGGCCGAGGTCCTGGCGCCGCTTGCCCTCCTTGCGCAGGGCCTTCTCCACGACATTCTGGGTGGCGATTCCGGCGTGGTCGGTGCCGGGGACCCACAGGACATCCCTGCCCTGCATCCTGCGCCAGCGCGCGAGGACATCCTGGATGGTGTCGTTAAGGGCGTGGCCCATGTGGAGGATGCCCGTCACGTTTGGCGGGGGAATGACCATGCTCCAGGGCTCGCCCTGGCCGGTCGGCTTGAAAAACCCGGAATTTTCCCAAATGGGGTACCACTTGGCCTCGATGGCCTTGGGATCGTAATGCTTGTCCATAAACTATTCCATTCTTCCTGTGTAGGCTTCCTCTCCGGCGCGGTCGATGGCCTCGGCGAAGAACTCGTCCTCGGCGGCGGCCTTGGCCTTGTCCCACGGGCGCGGCTGGCCGTTAAGCTGGACCACCCAGAGCTTGAGGCGGCGCTTGTCCATGTCCACCTGGCAGTTGGTGCCCCATGCGCCGCCGTGGCCGAACCATCCGTGGCCGTCCTGGGTCGCGTTGAGTCCGAGCGAATATCCGCCGAGGCCCTCGGGGCGGGAGGACTTCGCGAGAAGTTCGCGCACCGTCTCCTCCCTGAGTATGCGGGCGCCGTTGTCGCCGACGCCGCCATTCATCAGCATCCGGTAGAACTTGACCTGGTCGCGGGCGGTGGTCCAGAGGCCTGCGCCGGCGGAAGGGAAGACGTGGCCGTCGTTGTAGGGGCGCTGCTCGTTGCCGTTGTGGAGCTTCCAGGTGGCCGGGGCGTCGGCGTGGACGTCGTAGAGTTCGATGTGGCGCGCGATCTGGTCGTCGGTGGGCTTGAAGCGGGTTTCCGACATTCCGAGCGGGGTGAGGACGCGCTCCTGGAGGAAATCCTCCCAGGGCTTGCCGACGATGGTCTGGACGACGGCGGCGGCGATGTCGATGCCGGTATTAGAATATTTGACCGCTGTGCCGGGCTCGAAGAGGACAGGCTGGGAGGCCGCCGTTGCCGCGACGGAGCGGAGCGGCATGCCGCCCGACCAGCCGCCGCCCGGTATGGACGCGGACTTGGCGGGGATTTCAAAGGGGAAGCCGCCGGTATGGTTGAGGCACATCCTCACTGTGAGCGGGGTCTTGGCCTTGACCAGCATGCGGACATCGTTGGTCTCAAGCGCCTTCACCCAGAGGGTCCCGAATTCCGGCAGGTACTTGGAGACGGGGTCGTCGAGCGAAAGCAGCCCCTCCTCGACGAGGATTGCGGCGGTGACGCCGCAGAACCCCTTAGTCTGCGAGCACTGCATGAAGGGGTCGTCGAGGGTCACGCGGCGCCCTGCGGCGACATCGGACCACCCGACGCACGAAACCTCCGTCCTGTCCCCGGCGCAGACGATGCTGATCGCGCCAGGCAGCTGGCCGGAGTCGACCCACGGCTGGACGGCCGCGGCCACGCGCGCCGAGGGCGTTGGCGCGAGGGAGGACGAGAACGCGTCCTGCGCGTGGAGCGCCGGGACCGCGGCGAAGGCGGCCGCAATCTGGAAAAGGGCTAAAATCGCGAGTTTTTTCATCATCAATTCCCGGTGTTTGACACAAATGACAAATGCGATAAGATTATAGCATATTTGCGGGCGGATTTTTGGTATACTTGTATGCGGAGATAAACATAGGGCGAAGCCCGCAGCAAACCATGTACAGCACAAGCAACCGCGCCGTAATCACAGCCCTCGACTTCCCGACAGGGGACGAGGCGCTCGCATTTCTTGAACTGTTCCCGGACGGGGAAAAGCCATTCGTCAAAATCGGCATGGAA
>JAFWPM010000205.1 GCA_017509565.1 Kiritimatiellia bacterium
AAAGACGCCGTCCGCGCAGCCGGATTCGCATCCGTCAAGGAGTTCGTTGCCGCAACCTGTTCTACGCTTTACTCTCATTTGCCGGAAAAGGTGGACACGGAAAACAGTTTAGGTCAAACCGCTTGACAAACCACATAGATGTGCCTCCGTGCCTTATGCCTAAGAACAAGGAGCGGTGTCATGATACGGCGCGAAGCGGCTGAATACGTCAGGTGAATGGCTGGAAGCTTCCCGGTTGTGTCCGTGAAGGCCATGTTTGGACAGGCGATTCATGCCGACTGATGAGGAAGCCGTCCACGGGCATTTTCCGGGCCTTTCAAAAAATAAGTTGCATTTTCCCGGCAAAAGGGGTAATATATTTGCATCGTTTTTATTGAACGTGCTCGGGTGGTGAAATTGGCATACACGCAAGCTTGAGGTGCTTGTGGGGCAACCCGTGGGGATTCGAGTCCCCCCCCGAGCACCATTTTTTTTGCCCTTTAACCTGGAAATCGTAGTTCGGCCTGTCAAAGGAAAGACTCCGACATTCGACAACCCCTTGCCACGACCATCGGCATCCCAAACTTGGATGGGCATTGATTTCTTAACGCAGAGAGGCAAAGGCGCAGAGGGGCAGGGAGGGCAGGGAGAACTTCGATTTTGACAATGCTCCGCCGAACCTATCAACTGCCAAACCTGCGCAGCCGCCCTCCGTGCCTCGGCGGCTCCGCGTGAGGCCAATCCTGTTCATCCTGTCCAAACAACCTCCGCGCCTTCGCGCTAGCGCGGCTCCAGCTTCCCCGGTTCGCTTTCGCGCCAGATGAACGGCTCGATTGACTTCGCCCTGCCGGTGGCGCGCTCGATGTCTACAATGGCGCCCTGGAGCTTCGCCGGGCCGGACGCGACATCGAACTTGGATGGCATCCCGGTGGTGAACTTCCTGAGGACGGGCGCAAGCTCGCGCCCTATCACGGAGTCGATTGGCCCGGTCATGCCCAGGTCGGTAATGTAGGCCGTCCCTTTTGGCAGAATTGCCGCGTCGTTCGTCGGGACGTGTGTGTGCGTCCCGGCCACGGCCGCAACGCGCCCGTCAAGATAGCGCCCCAGGGCGATTTTCTCCGATGTGGCCTCGGCGTGAATCTCGACGAACACCGGGCCGCAGTTGCCGGGTAGCTTCGAAAGCACGCGGTCGGCGGTCAGGAAAGGGCACTCGGCCGGCTGCATGAACACCCTGCCCAGGAGGCTGACGACGGTAATCGGCGAAACCGGCGTCTGGACGGTGACGTATGCCGCGCCGGGGCAGGCGTCGGGCAAGTTCGCTGGCCTGGCCACCCGCCTTTCATGGGCCAGGTAGCCGTCCGTGCCCTTCTGGCTCCATACATGGTCCCCAAGTGTGATCACGTCGGCCCCGGCGGCGAAAATCTCGTCGCCAATCGCCTCGGTGATACCGCTGCCGCCGGCGGAGTTCTCGGCGTTTGCGATGATCGCGCTGGCAATCCCCTTGCCCTTGACGACGCGGGCGACCTCCGCGAACATGCGCCGTCCCGGCGAACCTACGATGTCTCCAACCCAGAGTATCTTCATTTCAAAAAAGCAAATGCCAGTTCGGCGCGCCTAGCGGGCGTATTCGACGAAGCGCTGCTCGCGTATGACGATGACGCGGATTTGGCCGGGATATGTCAGCACCGACTCGATTTCGGCGCAGATGTCGCGCGCCATGATGACGGCCTCGTCCTCCGAAACCTTGTCCGCCTTTACGGAGACCCGGAGTTCGTGGCCTGCCTTGATCGCGAAGGCGGATTCGACGCCCTTGTGGCGCTTGGCCAGGTCCTCCATTTGGGTGAGGCGCTCGTAGTAGATGGCCGTGGACTCGTTGCGCGCGCCGGGGCGCGCCGCGGAAATGGCGTCGGCGGCCGAGCAGAGAAGGGCGTAGGCGCTTTTCGCCTCCACGTCGCCGTGGTGCGCCGCGACGGCGTTGACAAGGATCTGGCTTTCGCCTTCGGCCTTGAGCAGCTCGGCGCCTATTTTCGCGTGCGGCCCCGTCACGTTGTCGTTGAGCGTCTTGCCGATGTCGTGCAGGAGGCCGATCCGGCGCGCGAGGGCGGAGTCGAGCTTCAGTTCGTCGGCCATCGAGCCCATGAGGTTCGCCACCTCAATGGAGTGCTCCATGAGATTCTGCGCGTAGCTGCTGCGGTAGGCGAGGCGCCCGACCGCCTGGACGAGCTTGTGCGAAAGCCCCTCCAGTCCAAGTTCGGTCACAGCCTTGTAGCCGATTTCGCCGAGCTTGGCCTCGAAGTCATCCTGCGCCTTCTTGACGGCGCTCTCTATGCTCGCCGGGTGGAAGCGCCCGTCCTCGACGAGGGCCGTAAGCGCCCGTTTCGCGATTTCGCGGCGGATTGGGTTGAAGCAGGAAATCACAATCGCGTCGGAGGTGCTGTCCATCAGAAGCGTCACGCCGGTTGCCGCCTCGAAGGCCCTGACGTTGCGGCCGTCGCGGCCGATGATGCGGCCCTTGAGCTCCGCGCCGGGAAGGATGACCGTCGATGTCATGCCCTCGCCGGAGTGGACCCCGCAATAGCGGCTGATGGCGTATGCTACAACCTCGGCGGCCTTGCGGTCGGCCTCGTTTTTCGCCTCCTCGTAACGGCGGCGGAAGAATACGCCGCATTCGGCATTGACCTGCTCCTTGACGCTTTCGCGCATTTCCGTCAGGGCGTCGCTCCGCGTCATTCCGGCGATTTTCCGCAATGTGCGCTCCGCCTCGCGCTCCTTGGCCTCGATGTCATCCTCGCGGCGGATGAAGGAGGCCGCCGTCTCGCGCTGCTGTTCCGTGACAATCTGGAGCGCGCGCTCCTT
>JAFWPM010000206.1 GCA_017509565.1 Kiritimatiellia bacterium
CCAAGCACCTCCTCGGATGTCTCCCACGCGGACAGCAAGTGAGTTACCGTTTCACCTGCTTTCCGTATCATACTCCGATTCGAGACAGTCTTCAAGACCCCTTGCATGATAAATCCTTAGAGAACCACATTACCAACAGAGTAGTGGGTCAGGTGGTTGTCGGTCGTCGAATGTCGGCTGTCGGCTAATTTGCCTGCCGCCTGCCGGATGTCGCATGTCCATTGTCTAAAATGCCCATGAAAAGTTCAAAAGCAGCAAGTCGCGTCCGTCGTCCCGGCGTGGACGCCGAGGTTCGCCCGCGCCGCATTTTCGTCGCGGCGTGGGCGGCCAAGCGCATACTGGAGGGCGTGGAGGCGTTCGCCCGCGAACGCGGGTTCCTTTGGGAGGTCGAGACGCTCTCGCTCTACCAGCCAGGCACGATCGCCCTCGCGATGGAGAAGGAACGGCCCGACGGCGCGATAATCGGCTTCAATAGCGCGGAGGTCGCGGAGACGCTGCGCCGCACGTCCGTGCCGACGGTGTTTCTTGACTACAAGGAGGCATTGCGGCTAAAGACTGCGGACCGGCACCGCCTTGCCGTCATGACGCTCGACTTTTCCCCGATCGGGCGCGCGGCGGCGCGGCACTTCCTCGACGTTGGCGGCTACAGGGCGTTCGCGTTCGTGGAGGCGACGCACGACCCGCGCTGGTCGCGGGAGCGCGGCGACGCCTTCCGCGACGCCGTGGCCTCGCGCGGCCTGCCGTTCTTCCGTCTTTCGGCGGCGGCGGGGGTCTATCAGGCGTCGCTGGCGAACCGCCGTGAGATATCCGACCTCTCCTCATGGCTGCGCGGCATCCCGAAGCCATGCGGCGTCTTTGCCGCGACGGACGAGCGCGCCCGCGACACGCTGCTTGCGTGCCGCGAGGCCGGACTAGACGTCCCGCGCGAGGTGGCGGTCCTGGGCGTCAACAACGACGAATTCCTGTGCCGCCACATCTTCCCGAACCTGAGCAGCATTCCGCAGGACGATGCCGGAGTGGGCCGCAGGGCCGCCGAAACGCTCCAGGCGCTCATCGAGGGCCTGGGCTGCGGCCGCGGCATCAACCATGCCGTGGCGGCGCTGCCCGTCGCCGCGAGGGCCTCGACTGCGCCGCCATCGCCCGGGGGCGTGCTGGTGAGGCGGGCGCTCGACTGGATTGACGCCCACGCCTGCGAGGGGGCGAACGCATCCGATGTCGTGCGCGCCATAGGCGTCAGCAGATCGCTTCTGGACCTGCGCTTCCGGGAACTCCACGGGACCACGATCCTAGGGGAGATCATTGACAGGCGGCTCAGGGAGGTGACGAGGCTCCTGCGCGAATCGGACGATTCCATCGAGTCGATCTGCGGCGCCTGCGGGTTTGGCGACCCTGGCGGCCTCAGGCGCATTTTCCGCAGCCGCCACGGGTGCTCGATGCGCGAATGGCGCCGCAGGGGGCGCGGAGACGCCGGAGAGGATTAGGCCTGGCCATTATTTTTCGGGAAGGCCTTACCCCTGGCCGGCTTTTTGGCGGCCGCCAGCAGCTCCATCGCATGGGCGAGGACAACGCTGGTGACATCGCTGCCGCCAAGCATGCGGGCGAGTTCCATTGCGCGGCCGTCGTCGGAAAGCGGGCGGATTTCGGCAAGCGTCCGGTTGCCGACGACGCGCTTGGAAACCGAGAAGTGCGCGTCTCCGAAGGCCGCCACCTGTGGCAGATGCGTGATGCTGACGACCTGGTGCGACTTTGACAGCCGCCTCAGCTTCTCGCCCACCGCGCGGCCAGTCTCGCCGCCGACGTTGGAATCGATTTCGTCGAACACAAGCACGGGGATCGAATCATGATCCGCCAGGACGGACTTCACCGCCAGCATCACGCGGGCGATTTCGCCGCTGGAGGCGATTGCCGCGAGCGGCATGGCCGGCTCGCCCGGATTCGGCGCGAAGGAGAATACGACCGAATCCATTCCTGAGGCGGATGGTTCGGCCGGTGCCACAGCGACCTCGAAGACGGACTGCGCGAAGCCAAGCGGCCTGAGTTCCCTGGTGATTTCGGCCGCAAGGGACACCGCGGCCTTCTGGCGAAGGGCCGTCAGCTTGGCGCCGTCAGCGCGCATCGCGTCGTCCGCCGCCTTGATTTCGCCATCCAGGGCGGCGAGGCGGCGGCCGCGGGAGAGCAGGCCCTCCAGCCGCTCCCTGGCCCTGGCACCGCGCTCCCTGACCGCCTCGACCGTCGGCCCGTACTTCCGCTTCAGGCGCTGCACCAGCTCCATGCGGGCCTCAAGCGTGGCGACGGCCTCGGGGTCGGTGTCGATGCGCGCCATGCGGTCGGAGATCGTCCGCGACAGCTCCTGGACGGAGATGGCGACGGAGGCGGCCTCGTCGTGCCACCCCGCGGCCTCCGGGAAAATCCGCTGTAGTTCGGAGAGCTTCTGCTGGACGGCCGCAAGGGAGTCGAACACGGAGCCATCGCCTTCCGTCAGGCCGGAGACGACCGCGCCGCAGTCTTCGACAATAGCCTGCGAGTTGCAGGCCACCCTGTGGCGCTCGACGAGACTTTCCCCGTCCTCCTCGCCAAGGGCGGCATCTTCGATTTCCGAGACGATGTAGGTAAGGCGGTCGATTTCCTCCTCGATGCCGTCGGCGCTGTCGGAGAGAAGCGCCTCGCGCTCTGCGAGGAGTGCCGCCCTGGCCGCATGGCTCCTGGCGTAGGCCGCCTTTGCCGGCCCCGTCTTGCCGAAGGCGTCAAGCAGCGTCAGCTGCATTGACTGCGACAGCAGCGACTGGTGGTCGTACGGGCCGTGCATGTCGATCAGCCGTTCGCCCACGCGGCGGAGTGTCGCAACGGTTGTCGGCGAATCGTTCAGCCAGCACTTGCCGGAACCCGTGGCCGAGACGACGCGCCGCACCAGCAGGGTTCCCTCCTCGCAGGGCGGGAGTCCGGCATCCTCAAGGATGGCGTCGATTGCGGAATGGTCCTCGAGCCCGAATGCGGCCTCGACGGAAAGCTCCTTCTCGCCGCTCCTGACGGCGCCGTGGTCGGCGCGCTCGCCGAGGACAAGGCTTAGGGCCCCGATGAAGACGGACTTGCCGGAGCCGGTCTCGCCGGTAATGACGTTCAGGCCCTTTGAGAACGAGACTTCGGCATTCTCCACGATGGCCAGATTTTTCACTTTCAGGAAATCGAGCATGGCCTAGTCCTTGTAGAGAATCATAGTGTTGGGCGGAATCTTCCTCGGATCGACCTTGTCGCCGCTCTCCATTCGCCCGCCCGGGAACAGGAAGCGTGTGCCCTCGTCGCGCCAGACGGGGCCGCAGATTGCGAAGGCTGGGGTTTTGGCGGTGACTGGCCCGCCGACCTTGTATCCGGAGAAGACCTTGGTCTGCGGCGTAAGGAGGGCGAGGGTGGCGTCGTCGAGTTCGCTGCCCTTGATGCACCGGCCGTTTTCGGTGACGTAGATGGTGCGATCGCTGTTCCACTCGGCGCCGGCAATGGCGGCGAGGACGGCCTGGACTGGCGCGGGGGCGCCGCTTCCCGGCGTCGGCGATGCTGCGGGCGCGGCATCCGGCGCAGGCGCCGCCTGCTGCGCGGG
>JAFWPM010000207.1 GCA_017509565.1 Kiritimatiellia bacterium
GCGGCGTCCAGTGACCGGTTGCAGTGTATTGCGACGTTGGCGCCATGCGATGCCAGGTTCCGGACGATTTCCGCGCCGATTCTGCGCGCGCCCCCAGTGACAAGAATCGTTTTGCCGGCAATGCGCATGGTCATTCTCCTAATTTTATTTCCTGTGGCGATGGCGCCGGCGAGCCGGTGGCAGGCGGCGGGAAGGTTATTCCCGTCCTTGCCTGCATGGCCTCGGAAGTGGCCGAAGCGTCGCCGGGTTCGGCGATAATCGTCGGGGTTACGAAAACGAGCAGGTTTGTCTTTTCCTCAAGGTCGTTCTTGTAGCGGAAAAGCCATCCCAGAAGTGGAATCGAGCCAAGGATGGGAATTCGGTGCTCGACCTTTTTGACGGTTGTGCGCGTCAGGCCGGCGATGACAATCGTCTCCGAGTTCGGGACCGTGACCGTTGTCTTGGCCGAGCGCTTGGCGATTGTAGGGTTGAGTGCGTCGGCGGCGCTGGTGACGGAGGCGATTGTCGGCTCAAGGGCCATGCGGACAAGGTCGCCGGGCACGATGTATGGGGTGAACTTGAGCGTCACGCCGACCTCCATGCGGTCTATCGTCTGGACGGTCTCGCGGTCGGACCCGGTGCCCTGGATGTTCGACTTGGCGTAGGGTATGTCGTCAACGATCTTGACCTCGGCCTCGATATTGTTCTGCGCCTGGAGGGATGTCTCGGAGACGATGTTGAAGTGGCTGTCGGACTTGAGGGCCTCGATGGCTACGATCCCGGGGTATGAGACGCGGAGGTTGCCGGCCGCGTCGACGCCGGCGCCATGGGCGAAGGCCGCAGTGAGGCCCTGAGGCAGAATGCCGTTGACGGCGCCGTCGATAAGGCTGGATGAGTCCGCGGTCATGCGGGAGCCGGCGGAGAACCGCGTCTCGCCCTTTTTGCCGGGGGCGTCCAGGGCCGTAAGTTGCGGGTTCCAGCTGAAGCCGTCGCCGTCGGTGACTTCGGCTATCATCACGCTGACGTGCACTTGCCCGGGAAGGACATCCATGGCCTCGACGAGCTGGCGGACGACGCGGAAGTCGCCCGGCAGGGCGTCCACCACGATCGCATTGTTGACCGGGCTGGCCTCGACGGATATTTTGCGGAGTTCGCCGCCGCCCTGCGCGCGCATGGCGGACTTCTCAAGGAGCGACGAGAGGGTCTTTGCCACGTCCTCGGCCTTGAGGTATTGGAGCGGGATGGAGTTGAGTGACCCGCGTCCTGTAGGCACATCGACGTCGAGCTTGGCAAGCAGCGACTTGAATTCGGCGACCTGCGCCTCCTGGCCGACCAGGACCACGGCGTTGGCGGTGGGGGAGGGGATCGCGACGCCGGCGGAAAGGACGGCGCGCGGCGCGGGCGCGCCGTTTCCGGAAAGCCTCTGCGCGACGGCCGCACCCTCGCTCTGGATGGATGTCGCCGCGATGGCGTTCAGCTGCGCGGCGACTTCTGCGGCGTCCGCGTAGTTGAGGGTGGCAATCTCCGTTGTGCGGGCCAGCCCTGGCTTGTCCAACTCTGCGACCAGGGCTTCGACGCGGGCGAGCGTCGGCGCGGTGTCGGTCACGACAATCAGGTTCGCGCTCTCCAGCATCGTAATCCACGACTTGCGGCCGCTGCCGCCCTCAAGGACGCGCCTGACGTCGTCGGCCGTCGCGTTCCTTAGGCGGAAAACCCGTGTGACAAGGCCATGTGGCGCCACGCCTTCGCCATTGGCTCCGTGCGAAGCCGCGCCAACCGCGAGGCCCCCGCCCTCCGGGAGGCTCACGATGCGGCAGGTATGGCCGTCGTCAACCACGGAAAGCCCCGCGGACGCCAGAATGGAAAGGCCGAACGAGTAGATTTCATCAGGGGAAAGCGCGACCGGGTCACCGTCGGGGACAAGGACGGAAAACTCGTTGTCGAGCCCGCCTGAAATGGCGAACGGACGGCCGGAGGCGTCGCTCATCATCTGCGCCAGGACATCGATCTTGACGCGCTCCATTGGGCCAAGGTCGATTTGGGCCTGGACATCGCAAAGTGAGGCGGATGGCAGCAGCGCCAATGACGCTGCCGCCATGGCGGCGAGAAGTCGCATTGCAATTCTACGATATAGCATGGCGAATATTATAGCATCTTTCACGGCGGTCATCGCCGGCGGCGCGCCGCAGCCGGATGGGAGCGCCCCACGCCTGCGCGCGATCTACGCGATTACGCCGCGCTGTGATTTTTCGATGAAGTCGAGAAGGTGGGCGACTTCCGGGCAGCCGAAGACTGTTTCGCGGACCTTCGCAATGGCCATGGTGCGGTTGAGCCCCTCGTGCCAGATTATCCTGTACGCCTTCTTAAGCGCTGAAATGGACTCTTCGGAGACGCCCCTGCGCTGGAGTCCGACGATGTTCAGCCCAATGACTTCGGCCGGCTCGCGCGAAACCAGCATGTACGGGGGGACATCCTGCGTGATGCGCGGCGAGCTTGTCATAGACATCGTGCCGATCCTCACGAACTGGTGGACGCCGAGCATGCCTGAGATTACGGCCTTGTCCTCCACCTTGACCTCGCCGGCCAGCATTGCTGAGTTGGACATTATGACTTCGTCGCCGACCTCGCAGCCGTGCGCGATGTGGCAGTACGCCATCACGAGGCAGTTCTTGCCGACGCGGGTGACTTCGCCGTCGCGAGTGCCGAGATGGACTGTCGAGAATTCGCGGAGCGTTGTGCCGTCGCCAATTTCGGCGTAGGTCGTGCCGCCGTTGAACTTCAGATCCTGCGTAGGCATCCCGACGCAGGCGAAGGGGAATATCTTGCAGTTTTTGCCGATTGTGGTATGGCCGTCGATGAAGGCGTGGGCCTGGACTGAGGTACCTTCGCCAATGCTGACATTGGGGCCTATGATTGCGTAGGGGCCGACTTCGACGGACGGCGCAAGGTTTGCTCCGTCATGGATTATCGCTGTAGGGTGTATGTTCATGGGGGATGTCGGAATGTTGGAAGGTTGAAGGTTGGAAGGTCGGAAGGTTGGAGGGGAAGTGGCTAGATGGCCCGGAGGCGCAGGGCTATGCTGCCGACGGCATCCCCCCGCCTTGCAATTGTGCGGCGTGTCGTGGCGTCGGGGCGCGATTTTGTCGGGCGGCGCGTCTCCTTCACGATGTCGCGGGCGGCGACGATGGGCAGCGTGACAACAGTGCCGTCGCCAGGCTTCAGGTGCGCGTATGTTTCACCGGGCACGTCGATGGCGCCAGTGGCGTCGGTCCTGGCGGAGTAGCTGGCGCCGGACAGGAACTTCGCGATGCCGGCTGACGGGAGTTCCGCGAAGGAGTTGAGCGCCTTCAGCCCGACGGCGTCGGCCGCGAGCCCGCCGAGGAGCTTGACAAGCGATGAGGCCGTCGCCGATGCGGCATTTTCAAGTTCCTTGGCCGACACGGCTTCGGAGATGGCGATTTCCAGGCCGAATGTCCCTTGAACCGATTCCTTGAAGAGAATGCGCTCCGTCCAAGTGTCGAAGGCGGGTTTGACGATTGCGCCGCCGTTGAGTTCGATGGTCTTGGAACTCGTCTTCTGGGCAATGGCGAGACGCGGGTAGACGAGCTTGAAGTCGGCCACCCGCCTGGACTTGCCGGCGAAGACCCCCGGAAGCAGTTCAAACGATTCGATTAGAATGTCCAGGTCCTTCTTTGCCGTCGCCATTTCAGACTCCTTGGGTTTTGCGGTTAGGCTAGTGCGCTTCGGCGGGCGGCTGGGCCGCATCGCCTCCGGGCGGGTTCTGGTTTCCAGGGCAATCCGGCTTTGCCGGCGCCTCATGGGCGTCCTGCCCATTCGGGTTGTCCGCCGCATTCGCATTTTCCGGGTTGCCGGGCTTTGCGGCGCTGGCGGCCTCGCCGGCAAGCTCCGTGTCTATTTTCGCCAACTCCTCGTCGATGGGTTCGCCATCGGGATAGCGCTCCTCATGGGTCCTTATCCGCCCGAATTTGATGATGTCGGTGGCGTCCTCGCCGTCGATGGTCTCCTTTTCGAGGAGCTGGGCGACGAGCAGTTCCACCTTGTCGCGGTTGGTCTCAAGGATTTCCCTCGCCTTGGCGTGCGCTTCGCCGATAAGCCGGCCGACCTCGGCGTCGATTTTCTGGGCGGTGAGTTCGCTGTAGTCCTGCTGGCGGCCGACCTCCCGCCCGAGGAACATCATTTCCTCCCGTACGCCGAATGTGCGGGGCCCAAGCGACTCACTCAGGCCCCAGTCGCAGACCATGCGGTGCGCGAGTTCAGTCGCCTGCCGGAGATCCTGCTGGGCCCCGGACGAGACGTCGTCGAGGAAAATCTCCTCGGCCGCGCGGCCGCCCATGTCTGTGGCGAGCATCGCCAGCATCTGGGTGCGCGTGTATTGAACACGGTCCTTCTTGGGGAGGAACATCGTTGCGCCCAGGGCCATCCCGCGCGGGATGATCGTAATCTTGTGCAGCGGCTCGCCGCCCTTTACCAGGGCCATTACAACGGCATGCCCGGCCTCGTGGTAGGCGGTGAGGCGCTTCTCCTCCTTGTCGCGCATCCTGTCCGGCCGTTCGCGTCCCCACCAGACCTTGTCGCGTGCCTCCTCGAAATCGGACTGCTCGACGGCCTCCTTGCCCTTTGAGGCGGCATGGAGCGCGGCCTCGTTGACGAGATTGGCCAGATCCGCGCCGGAAAAGCCGGGTGTCCCGCGGGCGATGCGCGCGAGGTCGGCGTCCTTCGCGACGGTGATTTTCTTCGAGTGTATCTTCAGTATCTTGTAGCGCCCCTCCATTGTCGGGAGGTCCACGACAATTTGGCGGTCGAAGCGTCCGGGGCGCAGCAGGGCCTTGTCGAGGACGTCGGGGCGGTTTGTCGCGGCGATTACGATACCGCCGTCATTCGACTCGAAGCCGTCCATTTCGACAAGCAGTGCGTTGAGGGTCTGCTCGCGCTCGTCGTGGCCGCCGCCTATTCCCGTGAAGCGGGAGCGGCCGACGGCGTCGATTTCGTCGATGAATATGAGGCATGGCGAGTTCTTCTTCGCGGTGTCGAACATGTCGCGGACGCGCGATGCGCCGACGCCGAC
>JAFWPM010000208.1 GCA_017509565.1 Kiritimatiellia bacterium
ATGCCCGGCCGCCGCGCCCGGGGAATCCGAGCGGGCGCGTTTCTTCGCGGCGGCCGGGGCTATGCAAGGCGGCGCGTCCACGCCGCCCCCAGCCGTGGGCGTTGCCCGCTGTCCCGACGGCTCCTGGTCCCTCTCCAACGGCCTCGTGCGGATATCCGGCCGCGTCGGCGGCGCGTTCATGGCCGACGAAATCGCCTTCCGCCCTGTGGCCGAAGCGGGCGCTTTGGTGTCCGTCGGGCCCAATTCCCGCCCTGTGGCCGAAGCGGGCGCTTTGGTGTCCGTCGGGCCCAATTCCCGTCCTGTGGCCGAAGCGGGCGCTTTGGTACCCGTCGGGTCCAATTCCCGTCCTGTGGCCGAAGCGGCAGCTTCGGCATGGCGCCCCGCCGGGCGTTTCCGCACCCTGCTTCAGCGCGGCGACGCAACGCGGCGCATCTGGACAGACGCCGACCGCGTAACCGATGTGTCGTTCGCCATTGACGGGGAGACAGGCGTCGGGACTGTCACAATACGCTCCGAAGCTGGCACCGCTGACAACAGCGCCGACACCGACGCGGGTGCGCCCGTGTCCGAGTCCATGTTTGCGATGACGGCGCGCCTTTCGCTGGCCCCCTGCTGCCGCGAGATACTCGCCGAAATCGAATCCATCGAAAACCTCTCGCCAGGCACTCTCGACGTGCAGCGCGTCTTCATGCGCCCGTATGCAGCCGAGGAAAGGCCCGGTGTCGTCCCGTCGGTGCCGAAACTCTGGCGCGGCCCGCATGAGGGGTGGTGGGAACTTGCGGATGGCCGGCGCTTTGGCGCCGTGTCGCGCGACCGCTCGTCGTGCTCGTTCAGGTTCTATGTGGGCGGAAACGGCGTACAGCATCCGGACGCGCCATTTGTGGAGGATGGGCCTTTTGAAATCGGCCCCGGCGCGACATGGCGGCCCTCTTCGCCAATGGGCGCGCGCCTGGTGTCAATCGAAGAAGGTTTCGGCGGCAATCGGTAGCTACCGCCTGCAATCGAATGCAATGATGAAAAACGACGGCACCCGTCTCATAGCGCTCTGCAGCGCGATTTATTTCACGAGCTATCTCACGCGCAAGGCCTACGAAGCCTCGATATTGGCCATTTGCGACGACACGGGGCTGGCCCGCACGGCGGCAGGCCTTGCCGGGACGGCGACCGTCGCCGTCTACGGCGGCGGGCAGTTTTTCACGGGCTGGCTTGCCGACCGCGTCAACCCGGGAAAGATTGTCCTGGCCGCCCTGCTGCTAACATCCGCGTGCAACGCGGCTCTGCCAGTTGCGGCTGGCAGCGTCGCGGCGCTTGTCGCAGTCAATGCGCTGAACGGGTTTGCGCAGGCCATGTTCTGGCCGCCTCTGGTGAAGATTTTTGCGGGGAACCTCACCGCGGAACGCTACAAAGTCGCGGTTTTCGCGGTGAACGTCGCGGCCAACGCCGCGATTGTGGCCGTGTTCGCGCTCGTCGCCGGATGCATCCGCTTCGCAGGCTGGCGACTTTCCTTCTGGACGGTCGCCGCGGTCGCCCTTGCAATGGCGGCCGTGTGGCGAGTTTGCGGCAGCCGATTGCAACCGGATGCGCCAGGCTGCGCGCGCCAGCAATCGGCTGCAGTCCACGACGCGCGGCGGCGCCCGGCGGCACTTGCGGCCGCCGGGCTGCTTCCGGTAGCCCTCGCAATCGTCTGCATGGGCGTGATGCGCGACGGCATTGAAGCCTGGGCGCCATCGATAGTCAATGACGTCTTTGGGCTGGGGGCCTCCGGCTCCACCCTGTCAGTGGCGCTCCTGCCTGCCTTCGCCGTTGCCAGCATGTCGGCCGCAAGATGGCTCCGCACCGTACTGGGCGACGAAATCAAGGTCGCGCTTGTCCTCTTCGCGCTGGGCCTCGCCTGCGCCGCTGCGCTGCTGGCGACCGGTGGCGGCCCGCTTGCGGCCGGGCTACCGCTCCTCGCCATACTTTCGGCGGCCATGCATGGCGCAAACCTGATGCTCGTCTGCGAGTTGCCGGGGCGCTTCGCCAAGAGCGGCAGGGTCGGGACGATTTCCGGCATCCTCAACTCCGGCGTCTATGTCGGAGCGGCGCTTTCCATCTACGGCTTTGCGGCGCTCCGCGACCATTTTGCTGGGTGGCGCCCCGTATTCGCCCTCTGGATGGCAACCATTGCGGCCGGCATCGTGCTTCTGGCGCTCGCGCTGCGCGCAGTGCGCCGCGGCAGGCCATAGCCCGCTTCCAAAAAGACAACTTCCGGCTTTGCTTTTGGCAATGGACTCCAGCATTCCATTTTGCTAGAATCTATTGCCTAAAATGATTACTTTTCTAGCATCAGGCGCACAGGAACTCCGTGCCTATTCGCCCGCCACGCTTGCGGCTCTCCGCGCAGAAGCCGGCTTACGCGGAACCGCCCCACTTGGCCGGGCGGACATACTTGCGGGAGCCGCCGTGGAGGCGGACGCCCTTTTCTCGTCATGGGGGATGCCCGCGCTAACCGAGGGGGAAATCGCCGAGCATCTCCCGCGCGTCCGCGCCGTCTTCTACGCCGCAGGTTCCGTCCAGGCCTTCGCCCGGCCGTTCATCGCGCGCGGCGCAAGGGTCTTTTCGGCGTGGCGCGAGAACGCCGTCCCCGTCGCGGAATACGCGGTCTCGCAGATACTGCTTGCCAACAAGGGCTTCTTCCAGGCATGCCGGCGCTGCCGCTCCGCGCAGGCCCGCGAAGAGGCGCACCGCCATTTCTCCGCATTCCCCGGCAACTACGGCTGCCGCGTCGGCCTCCTTGGCTGCGGCGTTATCGGGAGGCTTGTGGCGGAGTCGCTTCGGAGCCACCATCTCGAAGTCGTAGTGTTCGATCCCTTTCTGCCAGATTCCGCCGCGGAGGCGCTGGGCGTCAGGAAAACGTCGCTGGAGGAAATCTTCGCCACATGCCAGACGGTATCCAACCACCTTGCCAACAACGACAGGACGGCGGGGATGCTCGACTACCGGCTGTTCTCGGCAATGCCATCCCGCGCAACGTTCATAAACACCGGGCGCGGGGCGCAGGTCGTCGAGGCGGATTTGGAGCGGGCGCTGGAGGAGGAACCCGGGCGCACGGCGGTCCTGGACGTCACCTGGCCGGAGCCTCCGCCGGACGGGCACCGCTTCTATTCGCTGCCGAATGTCTTCCTGACCCCGCACATGGCCGGTTCGTCAGGAAACGAGGTCATGAGAATGGGCGACGCGATGCTTGAGGAGTTCCGCGCCTGGCGCGCCGCCCCGTCGGGGGCGTCGATTCGCGAAGTGACTGCCGCGATGCTGGAAACGATGGCATAGGGGGGAAACATGGGGAACGCATTGGTGACAGGCGGTGGACGCGGAATTGGCGCCGGAATCTGCGACGCGATCGCCAAGGAGGGGTGGGGCGTCGCATTCACCGGGCGCAGGCCGGCCGGGGAGCTTGCCGGGCGGATCGAGGAACTGCGGGCCCTTGGAGCCCCCAGGGCCGCATATTTCCAGAGCGATGTCGCGGACACCGCCTCCCACGCGGCGCTTCTGGACGCCGCGGAGGCCGCGGTCGGGCCGCTTGCGGCGCTGGTCAACAACGCAGGGGTCGCGCCGACCGTGCGGCTCGATGTCCTTGACACAACGCCCGAGAGCTTCGACCGCCTCGTCTCCACAAACCTCCGCGGGCCGTTTTTCCTCACCCAGGCTTTCGCGCGGCGCGCCGTCGCGGCGAAGGCCGGCGCCACAATCGTGAACATTGGCAGCATCTCGGCCACCGTGGCCAGCCCTAGCCGTGGCGAATACTGCATATCCAAGGCCGGGGTGGCCATGGCCACCCGGCTCTGGGCCACCCGGCTGGCAGGCGAGGGCATACGCGTCTACGAGGTCAGGCCCGGCGTAATACACACCGACATGACAGGCCCGGTGCGTGAGAAGTACGACCGCCTGATAGCCGATGGCCTCGTCCCCCAGGCGCGCTGGGGCGAGCCGTCCGACATCGGCCGCGCCGTGGCGATGCTCCTGCGAGGCGACCTGGCATATTCGACCGGCCAGACAATACAGGTCGATGGCGGCATGACGATGCAGAGGCTGTGAGCGCGGCCGGAATCTGAAATCTGAGATCTGAAATCTGAGATTTGAGATTTGAAATCTGAAATCTGAAATTTTTGATCCGGGATTCCCAATCCTGGCATTTGCCGCAAGGGCCAACAGATGATCGAGCCTCAAGCAAAAATCGAACATTGCGACGCGCTGGTAATAGGCAGCGGGGCGGCGGGCCTTGCCGCCGCCGCGCGCCTGCGGGCGGAGGGCGTCGCCGACGTGCTGGTCCTCACCGAAGGGCTTCGCGGCGGGACCTCCGTCAACACCGGGAGCGACAAGCAGACCTACTACAAGCTTGGGCTCTGCGGGGACGGTCCGGATTCTCCGGCGCGCATGGCCGGCACGTATCTCGAAGGCGGGGCGGCGCATGGCGACATCGCCCTTGTCGAGGCGGCCCTTTCCGCCCGGTGCTTTTCCCATCTTTGCGACATTGGCGTAAGGTTTCCGCATGACGCGTTCGGGCAGTATGCGGGCTACCAGACCGACCACGACCCGGCGCGCCGCGCGACAAGCGTAGGCCCGTACACGTCGCGCGACATGTGCGAAAGGCTGCTTGACGAGTGCCGGATGCGCGGCGTCCGCTTCATCGAGGGCTTCCTCGCGGTGCGCCTGCTGACGGAGCCCACCGGCGGCCAAACGCGCCCAATCCGCTGCACCGGCGCCGTCGCGCTGCCGCTTTGCGGCGCAGTGGCCGCCCCGCTTGCAATCCGCGCAGCCGACACTGTCTTCGCCACCGGCGGGCCTGGCGGCCTCTATTCGCGCAGCGTCTACCCGGCGGTCCACATGGGCGGCATCGGAATCGCCCTGGCGGCCGGCGCGCGCGCCCGGAACCTGCCGCTTTCGCAGTTCGGGCTGGCCTCCACCCGTTTCCGCTGGAATGTGTCCGGCACCTACATGCAGGCGCTGCCGCGCTTCATTTCTACTGCGCCGGATGGCGCGGGGGACCCGCGCGACTTCGTGCTGGAGGCATTTGGCGGTGACGCCGCGGCCGCCGCATCGATGATTTTCCTGAAGGGCTACCAGTGGCCCTTCGACGCCGCGAGGGCGGGGAGCGGCTCCTCGCGCATAGACCTCCTTGTCAGGGAGGAGACCATCGGGCGCGGGCGCCGCGTGTTCCTCGACTTCCGAACTGACACCCCGGGGCTTGACATCGGCGCGCTTTCGCGGGAGGCGCATGGATACCTTGCGGCGAGCGGGGCCCTTGAAGGACCGCCGATCGACCGCCTGGCGCGGATGAACCCCGGCGCCGTCGCGCTCTACCTTGAGCATGGCATCGACATCTCGAAGGAACGGCTTGAAATCGCGCTCTGCGCCCAGCACAACAACGGCGGCCTGGCCGCGGACGCATGGTGGCAGAGCGAAAATGTGGCGCACCTCTGGCCAGTCGGCGAAGTCAATGGCTCCCATGGCGTCCGCCGTCCGGGCGGATCGGCGCTGAACGCCGGGCAGGTCGGCGCATTCCGCGCCGCCGAGGCGATAGCGCATTCGGCCCGCCGCGATTCCGCGCGGGAAGGCCGCGCCCCGGCCGACGCGGTGGAAATCCGCCCTGTGGCGGCGCAAAATGGCGGGACGCTGGACTGGCGCGCCGAGAGGCGCGCCATGCAGGAGCGCATGGACGCCGCGGCC
>JAFWPM010000209.1 GCA_017509565.1 Kiritimatiellia bacterium
ATGTAGGTCATGAACGCGATCTGGTCGGTGGTGCTCATTTCAAATGTGCCGCGGCGGCGCCGGTGGTCGGGACTTCCCCGCCACGGGCGGATGGGGGCCGGCAACCATGGGGGGCCGGGACGGCGGGGCGGCGGCTTCCACGGCAGGGGCGGCCGCAGCGGGGGCGGCGGGGCGCACGGGGGATGTTGATTCCGGTCGCGGCATGCAAAGGAGCAGGAGAGAATGAAGAAGGGCCATTTCGGGTTGATCGCGGTGGCGGCGGGGTGCCTCGCGGCGGCGGCGTGCGCGGTGGCGTACGGGCAGGAGGGGGAGGGGACGGTGGCGCCGGAGGAGGCGCTGGGCGCGGAACAGGCATCGAGGCGGCTCGCGGTGGGCCGCGCGGCGCTGGAGGACGGGGCGTGGGGGCTCGCGCGGCGGCAGTTCCAGTCGGTCCTCGCCGGGGCCCCGGACCGGCGGCGCCAGGCGGAGGCGGCGTTATGGCTCGCGCGCGCGGCGCTGGCCGAAGGGAAGGCGTCGGAGGCGGTACGGCTGCTCGCGGCGCACCAGGCGAAGATCGGTACGGCGTCGGCGCTCTCCGCCGGATATGCGCTGGAGTCGGCGCGGGCCGCGGTCGCGTCCGGGAAACCGGAGTCGGCGCTGGAGGATCTGGCGGATTTCGAGGGGGCCTATGCGGGGGACCCGGCGGTGCCCGCGGCGCTCCGGCTGCGCATGGACGTGCTCGGGGAACTCGCGCGCTGGGACGAGGCTTCCGCGCAGGGCGAGGCGCTGGAATCGCTTGCGCCGGAGGGGGATGCGGCGCCGGAGGCGTGGATGTCGCTGGCGCTGCGCCTCGCCTCCGCCGGGGAGCGGGACCGGGCGCGGGCGGTGCTGGCGCGGGTCGCGGAGGGGCGGCCGTCGCCGTCGCCCTGGCATGATTGGGCCGAAGTCGCTCGCGCGGAACTGGATGCGGAGGACGGGGCGCTCTCGCCGGAGGCGTGGACGGAGCGGCTGGAGGGGATCGGGGATGGCGGGGCGGCGTCGGCGGGATACCGGATCGCGGCGCGGGCGTACGCGGTGCGCGGGGATTGGACGGCGGCGCTGGAGGCGGCCGGGATCGCCGCGGAACGGGCGTCGTCGCCGGAGGAACGTCTGGAATGCCAGGTGCTGCGGGCGCGGCTGCTCGGGGCGTCGGGGCGGATGGAGGAGGCCGCCGCGGACCTGCGCGCGCTGGCGGGCCGGATACCGGACGAAGCGCGGGCCGCGGCGCTCCAGCTGCAGCTCGCGGACTGGTTCGAACAGGCCGGCCGCCCGGACGACGCGGAGGCGGAATGCCGGGCCTGGCTGGAGGCGTTCGAGGGTACGCCGGGCACCGCGGTACAGTCGAAAATGGCTACGATATTGCAACGGACGCTTACAGTCTCTCTTACAGTTACGATGACGGCAATGGAGTTGTCTCTGGCACGGTGGATCCGCAGGTGGACGGCGCATGGAGAGTCTCGAAGGTGCAGAACACCGTCTTGACGACTTACACGCTTGCCACAACCGCAACGATTGTGGATATCCAGGTTGCCTTTAACGAAAACTCCAAGGGCAAGGCCTTCTTTGGTGATTCTTGGCAGTCGTTCCTCTCTGTGGATTCGTACGATTTGGACAACGACGGCAATTGGATTGTAAAGAAGGGTTACACGGTTGCAAGCTCCGATAAGTCGTTCCCGACTGCTCTCTATCGTAGCGACAAGTGCTTCAAGGGCTACGCTTTCGATAAAACGGCTACAGTTGGCTATACAGAGTTGGATGACGATATCGTCACCGAGTACATGAACTTCAACAAGACTGCAGCAACTCCGTACTCAGCCACGAACCCGATGGTCTTGTATGCTATTTGGGGCGATTGCTCGGCCAACACGGCTGTGAGGACGATCACGCTCGAAAATTCCGACAAGGGTGTGTATAAGTTCGTAAGAAAGTTCGACTTGGGCCTTAACGCCGCTGGTACAGCCCATGATTCTACGTCGGCTCGCGTCTATGAATATGCGGATGCAAATATGACGTTCACGCAGGCTAACGATGGTATCTCGTTTACGGGTATTTCGTTTACGGTCAATGATGGCGAAAATGTCATCCTCGATACCGAAACGAAGATGCAGCTGAAGGCCGATGCCGACTCTGCGGTATGGAGAGATTATGATGACGGTCTCTTGAACGTCAACGAAGAAATCTATTATGTCCGCAGGGTAGGTTACGTCAAGGCTCCGATCCTCAAGAACTCTTACAGGTTCGCCTACGACAAGAACTACACCGATGCAAAGGCTGTGTTCTATAGCCCGGACTTCGTTGCAAGCGAAATCTATACGATTGCCGACGTTACGCAGTCCAAGAACTTGCTGTCGCTCGATGTCATGGCTCGTGCTGATGCTTGCGTAAGCGGCTGGTCGCTTACTGCGGACGGAGCGAAAGTCATTGGCGCATTCGATGCCGTTGCTCTCCGCAAGCTCGACACGCTTGCTGCTGCCGGTAAGGCTACGGACAAGCTCTACGCCGTCTGGGCGGATAAGAGCTCTGCTGAATGCTCCGAACTCAAGACGTTCACCGTCACCTCCGCTATGGACGCCTCGCTTGGCAGCTTCAAGGTCTATCGCGTGCTTGGCGAAGATACTACATGGTACGACGTTGGCGCGAACGGTGTTGAAATTCCGACGCTTGCTGGCATGAAACTCGGCGTGAAGTTCACCGCGGCAACTTCGACCTACACGTTCGGGAAC
>JAFWPM010000025.1 GCA_017509565.1 Kiritimatiellia bacterium
CCGGCAGGCCAAGAAAGCGCACCTTCGGGGACACCCCGCTCCTCCCCTTCTTCGAGTCCCTTGCGACATAGGACCGGCGGATCGGAAAACATGCACATGTAAGGCGCGGCGGACAAGCCCCGCCGCCCTGGCATTTGGCGGCGGCAGTCCTGTCCGCTCGAAAAAACAGGCCTCGCGCCCATGCCGCCACAAAATCTGGGAAAAAGACGCCCCAAAAAAAGTCCATGAGACTCCCGCTCCGATGAAAACTCCCCTGAAAGACCGCTCTACGGCTGCCTCACGCATCCATCTGGGATATCTTATCCCAAAAAAAGTGGGATAAGGGTGACCGGTCGCAGAAAGTCGGCGAATACTATTTGACCACGATTGTGAACGGCTGCGACTTTTTCACGCGATAGAACCCGCTTTTCCGTCCGTTCACGGGGAAGGCGAACCGGTATTCCCCTGAAACCGCTTTGTCGCACATGCCGACGCGACTCCACGGGCCGTCGTACGATTCGGAATAACGGAGGAGCAACGCCCCGCTTCCAGTAACGGCATTGGCGTCAATGGAGAACGTCATCGGCAGATCTCTGGCCGCCGAGGCCGCCGACACGTACCAGATGCGGTCAGTGCCGTCGCCTCCGTCGTGCGCCAGATAGCCGCGTGTGTAGGCGGAGGCGGCAGGCGCCTGGTCCAGCGTGAGCGTGGCCCCGCCCGCCGTCGCCGTCGTCACCACGGCCTCGGGCAGGCCGTCGCCCTCCCAGTAGCCGAACTGGGTTCCGTTCGCGCACCAGGCGAGCGCCGTGTCGTCAATTCCGCCATGACCCGTCCAGTTGACGCCATAGCGCGAGCACAGCTCGAACTGAATCTCCGAACGCTCGCGCCCGGTAAGCGGGCGGTTGTAAACGCGTATCTCGGCGATGTCGCCCACGAAATTAGGCGTCCACGAGAGCATGTTGCCTCCGATGCGGATATTCAATGCCGTTGGCGTCGATGCCGTAGCGACACTGGCACCTGTCGCGGAATCCCTCATCATGTATCGCGTACTCGCGTTGTTTGTCGTCCACTGCATCAACGAGAACCCCTGCGTCTTGCCCGCTTCCACGGCCATGTCGCCACTAGCTGTATCGTTGAAGAAGAATCCGCGCACATTTCTTGAACCGGCTATGAAGTGCAGTCCCAATCGCCTGTTGCTGCCCTCACCTCCGAAGATTGCCCTGTTGCCGCGTTCCGTGTCGTCCATGTCGGTCTTGAATACGATGAAGCAGGCCCCGCCATTTGCCGTAATGCTCATGGCCGTGCTGCCTGCCGTTTGAAGATATGCCTCGCCGTCGAAGGAAACCGAAGGCTGCCCGCCGATGCCGTTCGCCGCATAGGCGATGTGTGGGGCTGAGTTGTCGGACTGCGGCGCCATGTCGAGCATGGAGCCCGACGTGCCGAAGTTGGCCCATGACGTCACGCTGCCGACCGCGTTTGAGAAAAGTTGTCGCCGACAAACAAGATGTATTTTGCCTTGGCGTATCTGCTCCTAAAAGGTGCCGCCTTCCTTGCCGGACAATAGGGCGATCATAGATGTATTGAAATGGAAAACGGCAGTCATCATAAAATCTGAGGCTTCGAGCATAAGTGTGGGTGCTTGTGACGGGAATCCATCAAAGCCGTTAGCGCTTGAGCGCGCGACAAAAGGTAGGGGGCGATCTCCGAGCGCCCCGCAAAAATGGCGTGGCGCGGCATGGCCGTCGGCCCGGTGAACAAGTTCCCCTCCCGCCGCCAATCACGCGCCTCGCCCCATCGGGGTTCCCATCGCAGTCGCCAGACACGGAAGCCCGCCGATGGCGGGACACTGAAAGTCACGGAATTTCGATTGTCAAACCTCCAAATCACCCGGGCGTGTCAGCGCCAAACCTTTCAACCTTTCAATTATTCAACTTTTCAACTGGCGAAGCCCAACTTTCAAGCTTTATCCGACGGCGAGGGCGCCGTCGCTACTTTTCAACTTGTCTTCCGCGTAAGATTTCGGCTCTTTCTGGAAGTATATTGTAGAAGTCCGTGAAAGTCCTTGCAAAAAGGCACGGACGCATTACAACAAACAACTCCCGAAAGGACAGCAAAATGAACAAATTCCTGATCGTTCCCGCAACCGCAATTCTTTTCTTCGGATGCGGTCCCAGTCAACCACGCGATATCGCCATGCTCGAAAAGGCGAAGAGGGCGGAAGCACGCGGCAAGTTCGCCGAAGCGCAGGAACTCTACCTGCAAGCCGCAGGCATGGGAAGCGCAGAGGCGTACAAATGCCTCGGCGATGCGGTGTTTTTGCAAAAATACAATAAGCTGCTTCCGCAGAACGCTTCCGATTATCTGCATGGCTACGACTCGTATGTCGATGCTGCCGAAAAGGCCTTGTCCGAAGCGGACACGTTCTACGAAAAGGCCCAGTTCGCCGGTTTTCCAGTCGAGGGACTGGAATCTTCCCGCAAGAACCTCGATCTTGCCAAAGCCAAGCTGGGCGAAACCAGGAAGAAGGTGGCGGCGGCAAAGGAAGAGGCCCGAAGGAAGGAGGAGGAACGCAAGAGGGAGGAGGAGCGCAAGGCCGAACTCAAGCGACTGGAGGAAGAACGAAAGAAGGAGGCCGCGCGCCAAGCCGAACTCCGACGCCAGGAAGAGGAGCGGCGAAAGGCCGAAGAAGCGCGTCGCCAAGCCGAGGAGGCGGCAAGACGCGAGAGCGCGGACTATTGCATCGACAACGGGCTGCTCTTGACGGACAAGGCTTTCCGCGAAGTGGTCCAGGCCGTCAACTACTCCTCAAATACCGGCAACAAACTCTACGACGCGGAAAAGGACAAGGAGGAGCATGCCCGTTTTGCGGGAAAGAGGCTTGTCATCAAAGGCCGGGTTTCGAAAGTGGAATCGACGTTTTTCACTGACGAGGTGAAAATCATCATCAGCTGTAGCGGCGGGACTATATCCGCGAGATTCGACGGGATGTCCAAATATGACGCTTCCAACATTAGGGTCGGGAGTTCCATTCACATGAGTGGTTACGTCTCCAACCGTCCGGTTCTGTCTTCCATCGCGATGGACCGGTGTGTAATCGAAGAGTGATGCGTCAGGACCAAAGCAAATAAAGGGGAGCGGCAAATGGAAACAAATCCGGAGAACCAGGCGTCGGAAAGTAGGCAAGACTATGACGAGGCGATTCGCATGGGGCAGGAAATCGAGAAGGAAGTGGCCGATACCGGAACATGGGTATCGCCGATAAATCTCGAACTGCTTTTGGCGAACGCAATTATCGCCTGCATCTATCCCGCCGTATGGGGGGCTATCGTGCTTTTCCTTGCGGCGGGGTGCATTTCCGCCGCGAACCGCAATACCGTGAGGAAATGTCTCAAAGCCCATGACATCGCCGGGGCCAAAGCCGCCCTTGGCCCTGCCAAGACTTGGCACACCGTCGCCACCCTGACCCTTCTCGCTATGGCTTTCATCGAAATCTGGGGCTTCTTCAGGCTTGTGGATTTCTTCAAAGGGCAATAGGGGAGGGACGCGGCACACTTGATAATAATATACGCGCCGCAAGCCTCGCTTTCCCAGGGCGCGAGGCTTGCGGCGATGTGTATTTCAAAGATACAATGGGGGATAATTCTCTTCTGTCGGACTCGGTAACATGCGTCGAGTGCCGGTTGCGTTTTCTACAGCGAAGGGGTAGAATAATGTGGTCGGTTTTCCGTTACATGAAAACTCCTACCACATCGACAACCCTTCTCCGAGCCCTGGGTGACACGCAGTCCGCGCGATGGGGCGACTTCGTCGAACGTTACGAGCCGTCCATGCGCGCATTCATGGCGGCATCGTCCCCTTCGGCCCCGGCCGACGACATCATTCAGGAGACGTTGATCGCCCTCGTCGCCGCAATGCCGTCCTACGTCTATTCGCCAAACGAGAAAGGCCATTTCCGCAACTACCTTCTCGGCATACTCCGCAACAAGGCATTGCGCCATCTGCGCGACCGCGAACGCGAGGAGAGCGCCTTGCGCGAGTTCTCCGCAATCGCGCAAGCCACGTCGCAAGCGGATGACGCCGACGAGGTTGCTTTCCGCGAATCGGTTTACGAACTCGCCCTTGCAGAACTCTTGGCCGATCCGGCGATCAGGCCGCAGACGAAGCAGATTTTCCGCCGCGTCGCCATAAACGGCGAGAGTCCGGAGGCTGTCGCTGCCGCATTTGGCGTGACGCGCAACTCGGTCGATCAGACGAAGGCCCGCATGGTTGCGAAGCTCAGGCAGATCAAGGAGAGATTAGTGGCTAGTCGTTAGTCGTTACTTGTTAGTCGTTAGTCGCTAGCAGCCTTCAAACCTTCGAACCCTCAAACCTTCGAACCACTCAACCATTCAACCTTTCAATATGATAACTGAAGAATGGCTGAAGCGGCACGCGCCCATCGTGAGCGGAGCATCCCTGCCGGATGGCACGGTCGTGGGACGCTGGCGCATCGCAGCATTCGTGGCTCGCGGCGGGACTGGCGAAGTTTACCGCGCCATCGACGAGGCAGGCAACCGCGTCGCGGCGCTAAAGATTCTCCACCGCACGGATGGCGCAGCGCGGATTCGCTTCGGGCGCGAAGCAAGCGTGTTGTCCGGGATGCATGACAGGGCCTTTCCCGCTTTTTTCGAATCAGGCGAGTTCGAAGGGCGTCCGTGGTGTGCGACGGAGTTCCTGCAGCCGCTTGATATGCCGTCGTCGGATAGCGCCGTTGCAAGGCTAGTCCTGGGTGTGTGCCGCGCCGCCGGTGCCCTACATGCGCGTGGCTACGTCCACCGCGACATCAA
>JAFWPM010000210.1 GCA_017509565.1 Kiritimatiellia bacterium
CCCGATTCGGCATACGAGGCATTCTGCGACGCCTGCCGCACCGGGTTCGCCCTCTGCCAGCGCTACTTGCCGCGCGGCGTGGTCCAGGCCTGCTTCGGCGACTTCCCATACGCGCAGCTCCAGCGCGACGGGGCGGTTCTCTGCGTCGCGGATGAAGTCCGCGCCCTGTGGAAGCGCCACGGCAAGGTGTGGCTGCAGGTCCGCGAATACTGGGACATGCTGGAGGGCATGGCCTGCGCCGCCGCAAACCTCTGGGGGGAAATCCCGCTTGATGAACTGGCCGCCCTCCCCGCGCACTTCGGGGAAACGCCCTGCCCGGCGGACTCGCTCCGCGATGTCCTCAAGTTCCGCCAATCCTTCGGGAAACAGCCGTACGCCACGGCGGACAAGCGGCTCGTGGCCGCCGACATCATGGATGGCAAAACCGCGTTCTCGCTTGACGCCCTCGTCGAAAAGCACGGCAAGCACCCCCGCCACATCCCCGGCACGATGGGGGAATTCCTGCGCTACGCCGACCCGAAATACTTCGCAATGACAGCGGCGACCGGCGCGGCCGGGAAGTTCCTTTCCGCGAAATGCGGGCGCGGCGACGCCTCAGCCGCCCTTGGCGACCTGCACTCCAAGCTCCAGGCGGGGGAACTTCCGGAGGCAGCCGCCGCGGCCGTCGCCGCGAAGTTCTGCCCGCGCAGGGCGCTTCGCGACGAGTTCGCCGACCTGCTTGCGGAGGCCGCCAGCACACTGCGGCTCCGCGAGTTCAACGGGAACCAGCCCTGCGCCACAGCCGGCGCCCCAGGCGGGGACGGCGCGAAGGCGGCGGCGGGAGCCGCGTCCCAGATCGACTTCTCGCGCGTCGGCCGCAACGACCCCTGCCCCTGCGGTTCTGGCAGGAAGTTCAAGAAATGCTGCGGCCGCTAGCGCGCCGATTCGCGAATGGGCTGGCCAATGCGCCGGATGCCGGCGCCTAGTCGCAGCGGGCCATTTCAAGTATGCGCACGCAGGTTTCCGGGAAGGTCATGCCCGCCTTTGCCGCCGCCTTGGGGACAAGGCTGGTTTCCGTGAATCCGGGGACGGTGTTGACCTCCAGGGCATAGCAGCGGCCGTCGTCGGTGACCCTGAAGTCCACGCGCGAAAGCCCGCGCGCGCCTATCGCGCGGAAGGCGTCCAGCGCTATGCCGCGGCACTTTTCGGTGAGCGGGGTCTCGTCAAGCGGCGTGTATACCGTCGCGCCCTTGGTGTACTTCGAGCCGTAGTCGTAGACCCCTCCGTTCGGCGCGATCTCGATTATCGGCATGGCCGTGTCGCCGACGATGGCCACCGTCCACTCGCGGCCTGGAATGTACTCCTCGACGATTACGCCCTCGCCCAGCCCCGCGGCCTTGTCAAGCGCGCCGGCCCAGTCCCCCTCCCCGCAGGGGCATGTCAGGCCAACGCTGCTGCCGTCGGAGCGCGGCTTGACCACGACGGGGAACGACAAACCATCGGGGAGCGGGGCCCCAATATCCACAACCGTCCCGCGCGGCGTCGGTATCCCGCTCTGGACGAAAAGCCGCTTGGTCGCGAACTTGTCCATCGCAATCGCGCTGGCCTTCGCGCCCGGGCCCGTGTACGGGAGGCCTATCGCGTCAAGGTCGCGCTGAACGCCCCCGTTTTCGCCGTAGCCGCCATGGAGGGCTATGAAGGCCGCCTCCACCCCGGCCGGGATCTTCCCCGCTATGGATTCCGAATCAAGCACCGCGCGCGTGACTTCGCACCCGGCCTTCTCCAGGCCGTCCGCTATGCATCCGCCGGACCGGAGCGAAACCTCCCGCTCGCTGGAAATCCCACCCATCAGAACAACGACTTTTTTGAATTTCATGTCTTCTCCTTAAACTGGAAACCGGGCATGCGGGCATTCCCCGCGGCCACCCTACTTCGGCATCCTCATCGAAACTATCTTTGACACGCCCCTTTCCGGCATTGTCACGCCATACACTATGCCGGAGTTCTCGATCGTGTGCTGGTTGTGCGTTATTATCAGGAACTGCGACTGGACGAGGAAGTCCTTGAGCGCCTGGACGAAGCGCCCGATATTGCTGTCGTCAAGCGCGGCGTCGAGTTCGTCTAGAAGGCAGAACGGGCTCGGCTTGATCATGTAGATCGCGAAGAGCAGGCTCACGGCCGTCATCGTGCGCTCGCCGCCTGAAAGAAGCGATATCGACTGCGGGCGCTTGCCCGGCGGGCGCGCGATTATCTCAACGCCGCATTCAAGCGGGTCCTCGGGGTTTTCTATCACCGAAAGCTTGGCCGTGCCGCCATTGAAGAGCTTTGTGAACATCGTCTCGAAGTTGGAGTTTGCCTGGCGGAAGGTCTCGGCGAACATTTCGGCGCTCTTCCCGTTGATCACGCGGATCAGCTCCACCAGTTCGCCCTTGGCCTTCTTCAGGTCCTCCTCCTGCTCGGACTCAAGCTTGAACCGCTTCTGGAGTTCGTCGTATTCCTCAAGGGCGACGAGATTGACAGGGCCGAGGGCGGAAATGGAGGCGTTGAGCTCGCCGATGCGGGCGCGGGCGGCTTCAATGGTCGGCTCGCCATCGGGCCACTCCGGGAGTGGCGACGCGAGTATCTCCTCCTGCGGCACGGCGTATTCCTGCTGGACGCGCTCTATCCGGTTCTGCCGCCGCATGGCGACCTCGGTCTTCTCAACGTCGAGCGCCCCATGCCGCGACCTGACGGCGTCAAGCGACTGGCGCACGGCCGCAAGCGACTCCTCGGCGCGCTGCAGGTCGCGGCTGCGGTCCGCGCGCAGGGCCTTGAGCCCGTCGAGGCGCGCGCGAGACTCCTCGGCCGCGATGCGCATCGGCCCCAGCTTGGCGCGGGTTTCCTCTATCTGGCCGGTGAGCTTGGCGATGTTTTCGTCGTATGACTGCATCCCCTTCGTGCGCCCCTCCAGGGAGCGTTTGATTTCGTCGATGCGGTTCCTGAAAATGGCTATCTTGCCGTTCGCCTGGTTGAGTTCCTGGACGCGGTTGGCCTCGCGGACGCGGGCCTCGGTCAGGAAGCGGTTGAACTCGTTGAATTCCGCCTCGCGCTCCGTGAGGGACTTCTGCGCCTCCTCGATGCCGCGCAGGGCGTCATCGCGGCCGGCGATTAGCCCGGTCATCTCGTCCTTGACCCCGTCGCGCTCGCGCTCGGCCTCCTGGGTCCTCGCGGCGGCGAGGTGCAGTTCCGCGGAAACTGCCTCCAGTCGCTGCGCGGAGCGGCGCGCGTCGGCCTCGACATGCGCCAGCTCGCCCTCCTTCTGGGAGAGCTGGCGCCTGACCTCATCCAGCGCGGCGCGGGCACCGGAAAGCGCCGCGGCAATCGCCGAGGCCCTGCGCTCGGCCTCCTCCGCCTCGTCCTCAAGTTCCACCAGGTGCTCCTCCTCGGACGCGACGAGCGCCTCGCCATCCTCGATTTCCATGTGGCGGGAAAAGGGGTTCATGCCAGCCTCGTCGCGCCAGACTTCGCAACGGCCATCGGAGGAGAAAACCTCGCCGGAGAGCGTGACAACGGTCGCGCCGCGCGGTATCTCCCGCGGCACGTCGCCCAGCGCCGGCGCCACGTACACGCGTGAAAGGAGCCTTGCGCCGCGCGCGGCGAAGTCGGCCGAGAAGCCCACGACATCGACTAGCGGGGTCAGCGCCGAAAGGGCGGGATCGCTTTCGGGCGGCGCGTCGCCGGCGCCTGCGCCGTCACTTGCGACAAGGCGCGCCGGGGCGCCCCTGGAGGAAAGTATCGACGCTATCTCCCTGGCTGCGCCGCCGCCCACGACTATGGCGTCGACCCAGGCGCCAAGCGTCGCGGCCAGCGCGGCGCGGTATTCCCGCGGCGCGGTAAGGCACCCGGCGAGGGTGCCAAGGACCGAACCCTGTGGCGCGCCAAGGGGATTCTCCGGATCAAGGAGCAGCCTGGCGCCCTCGCCAAATGATTCAGCGTGCTTTTCCTGGTCGCGCAGCAGGGCGATCTTCGCCCTGCTGGCGGATATGCGCGAACGAATGCGGGCGATTTCCTCCCGCCCGGCCGAAATTGTGGCGCGCGTCTCCTCCAGGCCGCGTTCCGCCGACGCCACGGACGAGGCCGCCTCGTCGTCCTTGTCCCTCAGGGTGTCGACGACGCCCTCAAGCGTCGCCTGGGCCTCGGCGAGGGCCTCGGCGTCGGCCTTGATTTTGTCGCGCTCGCCGGTAAGGCGCTCGCGCTGGATGTCCGCCGCGCGCTGCTTGGCGTCCATGGCGACAAGCCTGTTCTGCAAGAAGGCCACGCGCCGCTCGCGCTCCATCTCGCCTGAGCGCCTCGCCTGCAAATCCTGGCGCATCCCCTCTATGGCGGCGCGCTCCTCCTCCGTCCGCGACTGCACAGTCTCGCGCTCCTCGCGCGCCGCGAGCACTTCCATGTCAAGCCGGCGCACATCTTCGCCAAGCGACTCGACCTGCCCCTCAAGCTGGACGAGCTGGGTGCGCATCTCCGAGGACTCCTTGCTGTCGCGGTCCGCCCACGCGCGGTAGTCGGCGATGCGCTGCTCCCCAATCCCGATCATGTCCTTGGCGTGCTCAAGCCTGGCGGCATCCTGGGCGGCGGTCTCGGCGCAGTCGTTGATTTCGGCTTCGCGCTCTGCGATTTCAGCGCGCATCGCCGCAGTCTCGCCCTCGCGCCGCGCCACCTCGTCCTGCGCCTCCCCCTCGCGGGCGACGGCGGCGGAAAGCTCCTCGCCGATTTCGGCAAGCCGGGCGTCCAGCGCGGCCACGTCGCCGCGCACCGCGAAGAAATCGAGCGTCCGGAGCTCGGCCTTCAGCCTCTTGAACTTCTCGGCCTTCGCCACCTGGCGCTCCAGCGACCCTATCTGGCGCCGGAGTTCGCGGAGCACGTCGGTCACGCGCGCAAGGTTCGCCTCCGTCTGGTCCAGCTTGCGGATGGCCTCCTTCCGGTCGGCCTTGTATTTGGTGATCCCCGCCGCCTCCTCGAAGATCGTGCGCCGGTCCTCCGGCCTCGACGACAATATCGCGTCTATCTGCCCCTGCGCCATCACCGAATAGCTCGTGGTCCCTATGCCGGTGCCCATGAAGAGCCTCTGTATGTCCTTGAGGCGGCATGGCGCCTTGTTGATGAAATAGCCGCTGTCGCCGGTCCTGAAGACTCGCCTTGTCACCGTGACTTCGTTGAATTCGGTCGAAAGCGTCCCCTCGCAGTCGGCGAAGGTAATGTTCACCTCGCACATTGACATCGGCTTGCGGCTGTCGGTGCCGTTGAAGATGACGTCTAGCATTTTGGAGCCGCGCAGCGCGGACGGGCGCTGTTCCCCAAGTACCCAGCGTATGGCGTCGGACACGTTGGACTTGCCGCAGCCATTCGGGCCCACGATTGCGACCAACCCCGGCTCGAACACAAGCTTCGTCTTGTCGGCGAACGATTTGAACCCCGACATTTCTATGGATTTCAGGTACATCTGGCAGATAACTTTCGAAATAGATTCTACCATACGCGCGGCAAGAGCGCAAAGCCGGAACCGGCATCGTCGCTTCCCCCGATGCGCCGCATTGGCAACGGGATGGCAAGATATGGTAGAATAGTTCAATCTTTAAAATCCTTTTTCACTTAACAAATGAGCAATGCGGCAAAGGGATATGGCTTCGGGACGTTCAAGGGCGTGTTCACCCCGAGCATTCTTACCATCATCGGCGTTGTAATGTACCTGCGCTTCGGCTGGATGCTCGGCAACGTCGGCATTGCGGCCTCCTTCGCCATACTCACGATCTCCACGGCGATAACCTTCCTGACGGGGCTTTCCATCTCCGCGCTTGCGACGAACATGCGCGTGAAGGGCGGCGGCGCCTACTTCATCATCTCGCGCTCATTCGGGATCGAGGCCGGGGCCGCGATTGGCATACCGCTCTTTTTCTCACAGGCGGTGGCGATAGCCTTCTACACCGCCGGCTTCACGGCCGCGTTCTGCGACGCGATGCCCTTCGCGGCCAACTGGGACCCGCGCGTCGTATCGCTCACGACGCTATGCGTCCTTTTCGCGATCGCCTACTTTTCGGCCGACCTTGCGCTAAAGGCGCAATATGTAATCATGGCGGCGATCGCGGCGTCGATAGTCTCCCTCGCGCTGGGAACGGCGCCCGACCCGGCTTCGCTGAAAAACGCGATACCGGCCGAGGCGATTGCCAGCGACGCCGCATCGGCGCGCTTCCTGGCGGAGCACTCGCTTGGCTTCTGGCCGGTTTTCGCCGTGTTCTTTCCGGCAGTGACGGGCATCCTGTCGGGGCTTGGAATGTCGGGTGACCTCAAGACCCCCGGGCGCTCAATACCGCTGGGGACAATCGCCGCGGTGGCGACCGGGTACATCGTCTACGCGACAGTGCTGCTCCTGCTGCACCGCTACTCCGGCGGAAGCCCCCAAATGCGCGGCGCCCTGATAGAGGACCAGATGTTCCTCGCCAAATGCGCCCGCTGGACGCCAGCCGTGGTCGCCGGCATCTGGGCCGCGTGCCTTTCCAGCGCCATCGGCAGCCTCCTGGCCGCGCCGCGTGTCCTCCAGGCGCTCTCGCGCGACGGCGCCATATCCAAGTTCTTCGGGCGCGGAAGCGGCCCCAACGACGACCCACGCATCGCCTCGCTCGTCTCGTTCGCAATCGCCGCGGCGGTGGTCTCCATCGGCGGGCTGAACGCGATCGCCGGCATACTGACGATGTTCAACCTCACGGTCTACTGCATGCTCAACCTCTCGGCCGGCCTCGAGGAGCTGCTTGGGAACCCCTCGTGGCGCCCGACATTCAGGGTCAGGGCCTCGCTTCCACTGCTTGGCGCGACAGGGTGCCTCGCCGTCATGCTGATGATCGACGCCGGCAGCACGTTCGTCGCGATCATCTGCATCATGGCGGTGTTCTTCGCGATCAAGCGCCGGGACATCAAGGCGCGCTGGGGCGACATGCGGCTAGGCCTGGCCATGGGGATCGCCCGCATGGCGCTCGGCAAGCTGGACTCCTCTTCGTCCAGGGACAGCCACAACTGGCGCCCGATACTGCTGGTAATGAGCGGGGCGCCTCTCAAGCGCCCTGAACTTATCGGCATCGCCGCCGCGATTTCCCAGAACCGCAGCCTGGTGACGGTGGCCTCGGTCATCCCAACGGAGGCCTGGAACCACGAGCGCGAGGCATCAATGCGCGATGCAATCGGCAAATACCTGACGGAGCGCGACATCGGCGCCCAGGTCAAAATACTCCCGGCCGCAAACCGCTACGACGGCATGCGCCAGCTCGTGGAGGCATACGGCTGGGGCGCGATTTCACCGAACACGATACTCCTTGGCCGCCCGCAGGACGACGCAGTCGACCCGCGCTTCGCCTCGCTCATACGCGACCTTGGGCTCCACCGCCGCAACGCCATCATCGCCGCGGCAGACTTCTCCGGCGAGGCGCCAGGTGCCGCCGGGAAGCCCGTGATCGACATCTGGTGGCGCGGCAAGCAGGGCAACGCGCCATTCATGCTGGCGCTCGCGTGGCTCATGATGCGCGACGACACCTGGCGCATCGCGCATCTCCGCATCTGCCACCTCGCGGAAAAGCCCGGCGCGATTGACGAAGCCCGGAAGATGCTGACCTCATTCGCCGCGGAGGCCCGCATCGACGCCGAGTGCGTCGTCATGCCACGGAACGAGGCTGAAAAGCCCCTTGAGACAATCTGCCGGATTTCCGCCAAGACCGACGTCACCTTCCTTGGACTGCGGCTCCCGGCCGACGGGGAAACCGACGGCGCCTACGCCGGCTACCTCAACTCAACATTCGCGGCGACGGCCGCCCTGCCCTTCTCCGTATACGCGATTGCGGCCGAAAACGTGGACTTCAAGGCCATCTTCGGCGCATGAACGCAGACCACAACCCTCCAACCCCCATACTTTCCGACCCTCAACCTTCAGACCTCCCATGAACACATTCCGCAAGAACTGCATATCCATTGAAACTCCCAACACGATGCTCGTGCTCGCCAGGAGAGGCGATGTCTGGGCATACGCGCACATCGGCGCCCGCTCCGGCAAGCCCGAGGACTACGCCTTGCTTTCCGCCAACCGCCCATGCGGCGACAGCGCGAACGGCCCGGCGACGTCGGAGACATACCCGGCTTTCGGATCGCCGCGCCCAAGTGGCAACGAAACATTCTCGAACAGGTATGGCGCGATCACTGTCCGCCATTCCGATGGCGACATCATGACGGACTGGCGCTGCGCGGCAGCCCGCGAGGCGGCAGCCCCGAAGGGCGCAAGCCACGTGGAAATCGAACTCCGCGACAAAAAGCACAAGGGCTTCCGCGCCACCCAGCACTTCCTGGCCTGGGACGACTGCGACGTATTCGAGACATGGGTTGACATATCGAATGGCGAATCCGGCCCCGTCGCGCTCTCGCGCATGGACAGCTTCTGCCTCCAGGCACCCGGCCTGGCCGAGAGCTTCCACATAATGACGCTCGCCGGCAACTGGGCCGACGAGGCAAACGTGTCCGAAAGCGAGATACCGCGCGGGCAGGAGGCCACCATCGGCGCGCGCAGCGGCGTCCGCGACGCCTGGGAGAACAACCCGGCGTTCTTCCTTTCCCTCGGAGACCGCGCGACGGAGACGGCCGGCCGCGTTCTTGGCGGCGCCCTCTGCTGGAGCGGGACCTGGGAAATATCGGCCCTCCACACGTACACGCACGAGCTGCGCCTCCGCGCCGGCGCCGCCAACATATCTGGCCCGTATGTCCTCGACGCGGGGAAGTCAATCACGCTCCCGAAGTTCGTATTCACATGGTCCGACGCCGGCAAGGGACCGGCCAGTCGCGCGCTCCACCGCTGGGCGCGCCGCCACCTGATGCCGCACCCCGGCCTGCGGGACATCCTCCTCAACTCGTGGGAGGGCGCCTACATGGACTTCGGGGAAAAGACCCTGACCGACATGATGGACGGCACGAAGGAACTTGGCGGGGAACTGTTCGTCGTCGATGACGGGTGGTTCGGGCGCGGCGAGTTCGCTCGGGACAACGACTCAATAGGCCTTGGCGACTGGCTCGTCCACGAGGGCAAGATCCCACACGGCATGTCATTCCTCGCCAGCGAGGCGAAGAGGCGCGGCCTGAAGTTCGGCCTCTGGTTTGAACCGGAGATGGCCAACACCAGAAGCGAACTTCTCCGCGACCACCCCGACTGGTGCCTGCAGGCCGCCGGGCGCCCGCTTCGCTGCGGCCGGGGCGGGACGCAGGTCGTGCTCGACATGGCGAACCCCGCCCTGCGCGACGCCGTCTTCGAGATGATCGACAAGGTGATCCGCGACGCGAAGGGCCTCGCCTACATCAAGTGGGACGCCAACTGCGACATCAACAACCTCGGCTCGCCGTATCTCGGCCCGGGGAAGCAGGGCAACCTCTGGTTCGACTACACCCAGGGCGTCTACGCGCTCCTGGCCCGGCTGCGCGCGGCGCACCCCGGAATCGTATTCCAGGCGTGCTCGTCGGGCGGCGCCCACGCCGAATTCGGCTTCCTCGCCCATGCCGACGAGTTCTGGGGATCCGACAACTCCTGCGCCCAGCAGCGCGTCTTCATCCAGTGGGGCGAGGGGCAGTTCTACCCGGCCTGCGCCATCGCCGCGCACGTCACGGCAGTCCCCAACCACCAGACCGGGCGGATGTCGTCGCTCAAGTACCGGTTCGACGTGGCGATGTCCGGCCGCCTCGGCTTCGAACTCCATCCGAAGAACATGACCAGGGAGGAAATAGCCATCGCGAAGCGCGGCGTCGAAGCCTACAAGAGGCTGCGCCCGGTTGTCCAGCAGGGCGACCTCTACCGTCTCGCCTCGCCATACGAGACAGACCATTCGGCCCTGCTCTTCGTCTCCGCGGACAAGCGCCACGCGGTCGCCTTCGTCTATGGGCTTGGCCGCCGCTGCAACGACGGGCGGCCGGAGCCGCTGCGCCTCGCGGGCCTCGACCCCGAGCGCCGCTACCTCGTGAGGGAGATAGACATCTCAAGCGAAGACCCGGCGGCGCACCCGCATGTGCCGGACTCCGGGGCAAGGGTCGGCGGCGCCGCCCTCGCCGCCGCGGGGCTTGTGTTCAACCTCAAGCCCGGCGACGACTCGGCGGTCATCGAGTTCACGGCGGCCCGCTAGAGGCATGCCGCAAGCCCCAGTTTCAAATTCTCGCCATGACTGAAGCGCGAACCACATTGCTTGCCGCAATTCTCTGCGCACTGGCCGCGTCGGGCCCAGCAGCGCCAATCGACGATTTCCGCTCGGACATCCGCGAAAATCCCGGTCGCGCGGCGGGGCTCTTCCACCGCTACGAGTTCGCCGACATCGCCGACACACCCCCGCCTGACGGGTTCTCCCCTTTCTACATCGCCCACTACGGGCGGCACGGATCCAGATACCAGATCGACAAAAAGTCGTTCCAGGTCCTGGACACGCTGGACAAGGCCGCCGAGGCGGGGATGCTCACCGAGGCCGGGGAGTCCGTCCGCCGCCGGCTGCGCCCGCTCGCAGAGGCCCATGACGGGATGTTCGGGGCGCTGTCCCTGCTCGGCGCCGAGGAGCACAAAATGCTCGCCCGCCGGATGCACGCCCGCTTCCCCGAGGTTTTCTCAGGGCCCTTCGCAGTCCGCTGCCAGTCAAGCACCATCCCGCGGTGCCTTGCCAGCATGGCGAACTTCACGACGACGCTCAAGGGGGCCGAGCCTCAGCTTGACTTCTCCTTCGAGACAAGCGACAGGACGATGCGGCTTATCCTCCACCCATACCTCCCTTCGGACGCACGCAGGAAATGGACGGCGGACTTCGACAGGCGGATCGTCGTTGACAACGTTAATCCGTCGGGCATAGTCAGCCGAATTCTTGGAGACTCCCCCGCGGCCGCGGAGATGGCCCCGGACCCGCACCGCTTCGCATTCGACCTGTTCATGGCCGCGAACTCGTTCGAGTCGCTCACGCTGGAGCTGGCCGGCGGCGGCATCGACGACGCCTTCACCCCCGATGAATTCGCGGGGCTGGCGCTGGCGCGGAGCTGCATCCACTACGCGCACATGGCCAACGCAGCCGAATACGGGCACTGCGCCGCATGGTCCGCCCACGATCTCGCGGTTGACATCGCGGCACGGGCCCAGGACGCCATCGACAACGGCGGCGTATGCGCCGACCTGCGCTTCGGGCACGACTCGGGCCTGCGCCCGCTTGCCGGCTTCATCGGGATTGCCGGCGCGGGGGCATGCGCCCCGGCGGCGGAATCGTGGGCGCACTGCCCTACTTGGAAGGGGATGCCCATGGCCTCCAACCTCCAGATAGTCCTCTACCGCAACGCCGGCGGGGAGATAATCGCGAAAGTGCTCTACAACGAGGCGGAAACGGCGGTCTACGGGCTGGCCGCCGTCGCCGCCGGTCCATACTACGCCTGGGACGCACTCAAGGCGAGGCTCACGCACTCGCCGGGCGGCCCCGACGGGCGCGGGACGCTGATCGCCGACCTCTC
>JAFWPM010000211.1 GCA_017509565.1 Kiritimatiellia bacterium
ATGACACTTCGGAATTTCTTCGACCGGGCAACACTCGAACAGCCCGGACGCATAGCACAGCGGTTCTTCCAGGGGGGCGGCCTTTGCGAAAGGTCCTATGCCGAGTTCCGCTCAATGGTCCTGCGCCTTTCCGGCGCTGTTCGCGCCAGGGGAATATCCCCGGGGCGCGACAATGTGGCCTTGGTCCTCGAAAACTGCCCCGAATGGCCGGCCATTTTCATGGCGCTTGCCTGCATCGGCGTCGCGGTAGTCCCGATAGACCCCAAACTGAAGCCACGTGAAATGTCCTACATCCTCGCCAACTCCGGCGCGAGGGCCATATTCGTCGGTGCAAGGCAGCTGCCGGAAATCGCCGCCATGAATGGCGACCTTCCGGAGCTTTCGCTTTGCATAGTCGTTGGCGGCGGACAGGCGGGGGAAAAGGGCCCCGCGGTCCCGTCTGGCCTGAATGTCGAGGACTTCGCCGCCTTCTGCGGGGGCGCCTCCGAATCTCCGGGGTTCGACGGATTGCCGGAGCCGACGGAGGACACCGTGGCCTCGCTGATATACACCTCAGGCACTACGGGCAACCCGAAGGGCGTTGTGCTGACGCATGGCAACTTCGCCTCCGACACCCTCGCCGCCGTTGTCCCGGTCCAGTTCTGCAAGGACGACAACTTCCTCGCCGTTCTCCCGTTCTTCCACACGTACTCCTTCACGGGCAACATCCTTCTCCCGCTCTGCCAGGCCGGCTGCGTGAGCTTCATCCGGTCAATCAAGACCATTGGGGAGGACATGAAGGTTCTCCGCCCGACCGTCCTCATGGCCGTGCCGCTCCTGGCCGAGAAAATCTACTCCAAGGTGGAGAAGGGGATACGCCGGAATCCCATCGCGAGGATACTGCTTGCGCTTGGGCTGGGCGGGATAATCGGCCGCAAGGTGGTTAAGTCGCTTGGCGGGGCGCTGCGCTTCATTGCAATCGGCGGCGCGCCGGCGGACGCGAAGGTCATCGAGGGCCTTCGCAGAATCGGGATATCGACCCTTGAGGGCTACGGGCTCACCGAATGCTCGCCGCTTGTCTGCTACCCTACGCCGGAAACATTCAAGGTGGGCACGGTTGGCAAGGTCCTGCCATGCATGGAATACAGGATTGCGGACAAGGACGACACCGGTGCCGGCGAACTCTGCGTCAAGGGCCCGAATGTGATGAAGGGCTACTACAACGACCCGGCGGCCACGTCCAGCGCATTCGACGCCGACGGCTTCCTCCACACCGGCGACCTCGTGCGGCAGGATGCCGATGGGAACATCACGATTTGCGGGCGCCGCAAGGCCATGATCGTAAACCGGGAGGGGAAGAACATCTATCCCGAGGAGATAGAGCAGCTGATCAGCCGGTCGCCGCTGGTCGCCGAATGCCTGGCGCTGGGCTACAAGGTTGGCGACGAGACCGGCGAGCGCGTCGGCCTGATCGTCCAGGCAGACGACGACAAGTGCAAGATGAGCGGCGAGCCGCCCTCGCGCTGGGACAAGTTCCTCTCCCGCGAAATCGAGCGCATCTGCAAGCTCGGCCTTTCCGCGTACAAGATTCCGCGCAAGATCATAATCCGCCACGAGCCATTCGAACTGACCTCGACAATGAAGGTGAAGCGGGTGAAATACACCGGTTCGCTCGACGAGTAGCGCGGCGCGGCCAGTGCCGCGCCACCTCAAATGACAAATGCATGACACCAACCACAGCCATGACAAAATCAGGAATGATGATCGCGGCCATGTTCGTGGCCGCAGCCGCGCTTGCCGATGACGCCGGCCTCGTCCCGCCGGTGAACGACGAATTCGCCGACAGGCCGAATCCAATCGCCTCGGAACTGGCCATGCCGGGCGGGACGATCGTCTACGCCGCGCCGGCCGCGCCTAAGTCGCTGAACCCATACCTCGACAACAACACCTTCTCCTACCAGGTGTTCGACATGCTCTACGAGTCCCTTCTCTCGTCCGACCCGCTGACAGGCGACAACGCCCCAGGCCTGGCGCGGAAATGGGATGTCTCGGAGGACAAGCGCGAATTCACCTTCTACCTCAATCCGCTCGCGCGGTGGAGCGACGGCACCGCAGTAACCGCGGAGGATGTCGTGTGGACGTTCGACACAATAATGGCCCCGACAAACCAGACGGGGTCGATCAAGGTCGCGCTCCAGACTTTCATGGCCACCCCGCCGGAGATCATCGACCCGCTGACCGTAAAGTTCACAGCCGATGAAACCCACTGGCGCAATCTCAACGCAGTCGGCGGGTTCGAGATTATGCCAAAGCACGCCTTCGAGGGCCGCGACTTCAACAAGGTCAACACCGACTTCCCGGTGGTTTCCGGCCCTTACAGGATTTCCGGGTTCAAGCCTGGGGTCTCGCTTGAACTTGAGCGTCGCTCCGACTGGTGGGGCCGCGCCCTGGCGTCGTCGCGGGGCACCTTCAACTTCGGGAAAGTTGTTTTCCGCTTCTTCAACGAGCAGGACAACGCCTTCGACGCCTTCCTCGCCAGCGAGGTGGATGTGTTCCCGGTGTATCGGGCCGCCCTGTGGGTCAACCGCACCTCGGGCAGGAAGTTCGAGAACAACTGGATCGTCA
>JAFWPM010000212.1 GCA_017509565.1 Kiritimatiellia bacterium
GAACGCCGGCAATACCTCCTATAAGGCAACGGCGACGCTCTGCAAGCCAAGTCCAAGCGGAACCGCAGCGTTCAATACTCCTTCTCTCACGTCAAATACGCGTTCGGACACAAAAACGCTTGTCTTCAATTCCAGAAATCTTACAATTGGCGGCTATCACGAAAGTAGTAGCGGAGCAACACCCACCCGTGGCTTCCGCGGACTCATTGCCGATTTCATGGTATGGGAGCGCGCCCTCACGAATGACGAGAAGAGCGAGGTGATGGCAGGCCATCACGGCGCGAAGTGGACGGTCGGCGCGGCCAACGGCAGCGCCGACGAGTTCACGGATGACAATCCCGCCGCCGTCTTCGAGCCTGAATCGATGCCCTGGCGCCAGATGCGCAAGACGCTCACCGCCGCAAATCCGACGCTCACGCTCAAGTCGCCGCTTGCCGCGTTCGAGGCCGGCAACGCGATGATCTTCACCCTCCGCCCCGTTCCCGACGGACTCTCCCATCCGGTGCGTGTCGCGGTGAACGGCACGGCCATCGGCGATTTCGACGCAGCGTCAGACGGCTCCATCGTCATCCCGCGCGCCAACTTGACGCGCGACGCAAGCGGTAACATTACAGTGACCGCGACAAGCCTCGACACCTCCAAGCCCCTCGCCATCGACTTCATCGCCCTCTCTGGTTCGTGGCAGAACGCTCCGGACGATAGAACCGCGAACGCAATGCTCAACGAGAGGAATGCGCCCTCACGCGCCTTCGCTGGCGACATCAATGAGACGCACTTCACAAGCTCGATTTCCGTGGGCGCGAGCCATACCAACTACACGTTCGGCGTCTGGATTCCGGAAGGCATGGGCGAAAAGGTCGGCTGGAAATTCCGGACAAAGACGACGGGCTCGGTCAGCAGTCCCGTTAAAGGTCTGGACGCGCGGCACACCGTCTACGTGAACGGCACGGCGGTCGGTTCCCACGACGGGTGGTTCAGCACCTACGAGCCCTTCACGCTGGACATCCCCGCGGGGACGCTCCACGATGGCATGAACTACGTACAGTGGGTGCAGACCCTGCCGACGCGGGCCGCGCAGCAGGCAGTTTCCGGCAAGCCCGGTGTTTACCAATACTACGACTTCTGGGGTATGACGCTCGTCCCGCCCCAGAGCCCGTTCATAATGATTGTGCGGTAGCGAAACGGCAATCGGGAATGTGGCAGGGGCCCACATTCAAATGGCGGGCCGCGCGGGAGCGCGGCCCGCTTTCATTTGCCAAAACCCGCGCCGTCCTGTATAATCGCTTCACCATGGAAAAAGAGAATATCGACGGCAAGGCGCCGGATGCGCCCTGCGTCCAAATGCGCGAAACCGCCGATGGCGCCGCCATCCAGCGCGCCATCGACGCCTGCTGGCAGCGTGGCGGCGGCACCGTCGAAATCCCCGCGGGTGTCCACCGCACCGGCGGCCTGCGCCTGCGCGGCAACGTGACCCTCCTGCTGCGTTCGGGCGCCCTGCTCAGGGCCTCGCGCGACCCGGCGGACTTCGACATACTCGCCAGCGACCGCATCGAACCCTTCCCCCAGGACCAATTCGCGCCGGGCGTCTACTGGCAGCCGGCGGCCACGCGCAAGACCCACGACCACATTCTCAAGGCTGGCAGCAAGTGGAACAACGCCATCATACGCATCTACCGCGCCAGAAACGCAAGGGTCATCGGCGAACCCGGCTCCGCCATCGACGGCTGCGACAGCTACGACCCGCGCGGCGAGGAACTCTTCCGCGGCGTCCACGGAATCGCGGCGCACGACTGCGAAGGGCTTGAACTCCGCGGCTACGAAATCCGCAATACGGGCAACTGGGCCCACTCCTTCTGGCGCTGCCGCGACATCTCCTTCTCCGACCTCTCAATCCTTGGCGGGCACGACGGCATCCACTTCTGCTCATGCGACCGGGTTTCAATTTCCGGATGCACGATGAAGACAGGCGACGACTGCGTCGCCGGCTTCGACAACGAGGACGTGACAGTAAGCCGCTGCGACTTCAACACGGCGTGCAGCGCGTTCCGCTTCGGCGGGAGGCGCGTGCTTATTGAGGACTGCCGCTGCCACGGGCCCGGCGAATACCCGATCCGCAACACCCTCCCGATTGAGGACCGCATCTCCGGGTCGCACGGCGCGCCCGGCGCCGGGCGCCGCACAATGCTCGCGCTCTTCACCTACTACGCGGACTTCTCCCTGAATATCCGCCACACGCCGGGGGACATCGCAATACGCCGCTGCACCCTCGACACCTCAGAGCGCTTCCTCCACTACAACTTCTCCGGCAACGAGGTCTGGCAGAAGGGGTGCCCGCTCTCGTCGATAACATTCTCCGACATCGAGGCGCGCAATGTAGGGATGAGCCTCTGCGCATACGGCGACCCGTCGCAGCCCCTCGACCTCGCGCTTGAACGCTGCCGCATATCGTTCGCGCCGCCGCAGGGCGAGTTCATCCGCGCCGCGCATCTGTCGCGGCTGACACTACAGGACGTGGCCGTTGAGGGCGTCTCGGGCCCATGCGTCCGCAGCTGGGGCGGCGTCCCCTCCCCCGCGGCCGCGCGCCTCACCGGAGTAGCGCCGGACGTCGAACCCGCCTCCGTCCCGTTCTCCACGGCCGCCATTTGACGCCCGCCGCGCCCTGCAAATTTGCTTTTGCGGGCCATTTTTGGCATACTTAACTTGATTCCAACAACTCCCGAGGAACCCACCGGACACAAACCAATGAACGCTGAACACAATGTTGCAATAATCGGCTGCGGCATACAGGCCCGCACCGTCCTCACCCCGTCATTCTGCGCCCAGCACGCGCTCGGCGCCCGCGTCGTCGCCGTCTGCGACTGCGACAAGGCCCGCCGCGAGGCCGCCGCAAGGCAGGTCGACGAAATCTACGCCCAGGCCGGAGTCGCCGATGCCGCGCCATGCCGCGCCGTCGCAGACTTCAGGGACATCCTGGCCGACAAGGCCATCGCGATGGTCGTGATATCCACGCCGGACCACTGGCACGGCTACATGGCCGTCGAGGCGATGAAGGCCGGCAAGGACGTCTACTGCGAAAAGCCGATGGCCTACTCCATCGCCGAAATCAAGGCGATCATCGCCACGCAGAAGAAGACCGGCCGCGTGTTCCAGACTGGCTCGATGCAGCGCTCCTGGCCGGTGTTCCGCACCGCGTGCATGGTCGTGCGCAACGGCTTCATCGGCACCGTGACGCAGGTCGACGCCAACTACGGCCGCGGCGGGCAGAAGCTCGGCGGCCCGTCCCACCCCGTCCGATTCTGGGATGACCCGGCCAACGCCGAAACCGAGGGCGCCCCGAACCCGGACGTTGACTGGGACATGTGGCTCGGCCCGGCAAAGTGGCGCCCGTACTCCGACCAGCTCGCGCCGCGCGGCGTCAACACATTCTACCCGATGTTCTGGCGCTTCGACGACGACATCGGTTCCGGCTACAACGGCGACTGGGGCGCCCACCACCTGGACATCGCCCAGTGGGGCATCGACATGGACCGCAGTGGCCCCTACAAGATCATCCGCTCCGACGAACCCCACTCGGCCGACCTCTACCACGGCGGCCGCCGCCAGTTCGGAATGAGGATGCTCTTCCGCCGCCCGGACGGCGGGGACATCGAACTCTACCACGGCCCCTTCGGCGTCTGGGGCACCGTCTTCTACGGCACCGACGGCGTAGTGGCCGTCAACCGCGGCAAGATCGCCGTCTGGACCGGCACCGGCCCCGTCACCGCGACACCCGAAGTCCGCAAGCAGATCGAGGACGCCACGTTCCGGCCCGACTGCCTCGTCGCGTCGTCCGTCGGCCAGGACTACGGCACTGACGCGACCGACAAGAAGGACGACGCCCTCGACAACGCCCTTGAGGCGATCCGGGGCCGCTTCGCCCTCGACACGGCCGCAGTCCAGCTCTACGACTCCAAGGACCAGATCCGCAACTTCGTGGAGTGCCACCTCTCCGGCGCCGAAACGATCAGCCCGGCCGAGACTGGCGGGCGCAGCGGCGCACTCTGCCTCCTCTGCAACCTCAGCTACGTCCAC
>JAFWPM010000213.1 GCA_017509565.1 Kiritimatiellia bacterium
AAAGACGCCGTCCGCGCAGCCGGATTCGCATCCGTCAAGGAGTTCGTTGCCGCAACCTGTTCTACGCTTTACTCTCATTTGCCGGAAAAGGTGGACACGGAAAACAGTTTAGGTCAAACCGCTTGACAAACCACATAGATGCGCCTCTGCGTGATTAACCTTTCAACTTTGGACCATCATAACAGTTTCCAGGACGAATAGCAAGCGCGTTTTGGTCAAAAATCACGCTTTTTTGTGGCTTTTTTGCCCTTTTATCACGCATTGGATTCCGCTATACTGGTTGCACAATGGCCAAAACCCAAACCCACGAAAGGCAACGACAAATGAAGAGTTCACGCATCATCGCGGCGCTCTGCGCCGCCGCAACATGCGCGGCCGTAATGCCGCTTTCATCATTCGCCACGACACGTGTCTGGAACGGCGCAGATGGGGCTGCATGGAACGGGACGGAGCAGAACTGGCTTGACGGCGAAACTCCGGCTGCATGGGAAGACGGCGCGGATGCGCAGTTCGACGCCGCGGCGTCCGTCACGCTTGCCGGCAATGCAAATGCAGGCGACCTCACCACTGCGAGCACGCTGGCGCTTTCAGGCCCCGCGCAAAGCACGGCATTTCTCAATTCGAGTTCACCGACGCTCGTCTTTCCCGGCATTACGCTCGATGAAATCAGCCCGGACAAGCTTGCCGCCGACATCACCGGCAGCGTGATGGGTTCTCAGCTGCATGCCGCGAATGCCTACCACTATAGGAGGAGCGGAACGATCGCCACGGCGCAGTTCCAGGCCGTCTATAACGGGCATCTGCGCTGTGTCAAGGCCACGTTCACCGAATCGGCGGATGGAGTGAAGGCGCAAGCCAGTTCTCCGACATACTACATACACAAGGACAACGGCGGGGCGTCGAAATTGGGCGTGGACATAGATGCCGACCCGAATGCGCTGGCGTGGGGAACCATTGTCTCGGCGAACGACGGAAGCGGTGGACTCGGCATCCGCAATCTTCGCGGTGCCTGGCCTATCATCCGCATCGCCGGCTCGGCGACCCTTGGCGGGAATGTGACGCTGACGAACACCACTGTCGAGCTCACGGCACCAATTGCACAAACGTTGAACCGGTATCTTGCCGGCGCGAACGACGGCATTTCCGCGAAAGGTCTTTCCGACACTACAACCGACAAGACCTTCGGCATCACCGATCCGTCCGTGGCGGGAGCGTCTGCATCGTGGCTGACCGACACGGCCAATGGCACGGTCTTCACGAACATGGTTCTTTCGCGCACGACCATCGAAAGCGCCGTTCTGCGAGGCAAATACATTTCGACAGACACTGTCGCCACTCCGCAGTTCGTCACGTTCGATGGCGAAAAGATGACTTGCCAGCTTCAGGAGCAGGGTTCGTCGTATGTCAGGGGCGTCGTCATAGAACTCAAGCAGAACGGCGCGAACGTGCATGCACGTTGGGTCGGTGGATATTTCCTTCAGCCCGGCAAACTCGGCGACGACATCACGACAGGTTCCGCCTATGCCCGAAACCTGTATGGAGTGAAGTCACTCACGCTGCGGACAGTCGATGTTCCGTCGCTTGTATTTGGCGGGACGAGTTCCCCGGCGAGTCTTGTCGCGGACAACGCGCAGATAGTTCTTCAAAACAATTTGACCTATCCCAGGAATTCACTTGTCGCGCGCAATGGGGCACAGGTCCTTCTGACTTCTGGCGGCGGCGCCAACAACAATGGCTCCGAACGGACTTACACGTTCGAGTCCGGCAGCGTCCTTGCGGTTCTCGTCACTGCCGGAACGGACGGCATGGCCAAATTCGTGTTCGACAATTCGACGCTCTACACGCCCCTGCTCCACGCAGGCTGGCAGGACGGCAACACGACAATCCGCTTTCTGACGCTCAAAAACGGCGCACGCGCGGTGGGCAACCCGCTGCGGTGCGGCGATGTTGCCTGGATGGAATACTCCAGCGAGGGGACGGGGACGAACGAGCTGGCATCGGGCGTGTGCCTCTACTTTTTCAACAATGCCCAAAGCCAGAACAACACCTTCTGCCTGACGACCACGGCCGACATGGAGGTCTCCGGGCGCATTCAGGACGCTCCCGGCTACACGGGCTTGCCGGTTTACAAACGCGGCGCGGCGACGCTGATTCTTTCCGGCGCGAACACTTTCGCGGGGCAGTTCACCGTGGCCGAGGGCATGGTGGAACTTGCCAGCGACACGGCGCTTCCGGCGTCCGCGCCAATCGCGCTGACCAACTGCGTGATTGCATGCAAGGCCGGCACATCCAACTCCACGGGCGTCCTGACGCTTTCGGGCAATGCGGCGCTTTCGCTCGGCGAAGGCTCCGCTCTCGCGTTCGCCGATTCAAGCGCCGCCATCTGGGCTGACGGCGCCACGCTGGCCGTGACAGGGCCTGATCCGCTTCCGGCGCGGTCGTTGCGCTTTGGCACGACGGATGGCGGCCTCACGGATTCGCAACTGCGCCAAGTCAAATACAATGGCAGGCGCGTCTGGCTTGATCCCGATGGCTACGCTACCAGGCAGATCGCCTTCGTGATGACCGTGCGGTAGGGACTTCCAGAAAGCCTAGCAACCTTTCAACCTTTCAACCTTTCAACCTTTCAACTTTTCAACGGTTCATGTTTCCCATCGACCACGACCTCCACTGCCACACGTTCGTGTCGGGCTGCTCGCTCGACCCGGAGCAGAACCCCGCCGCCATCCTCGCATTCGCGAAGGCGCACGGCTACGCCGCCATGTGCACCACGGACCACCTGTGGGACCCGGCGGCTCCGGGCGTCTTCACCTGCTACAAGCGCCAGACGATGGAACTCCAGAAAAGCATCCTGCCGCTGCCGCGCGAGGATGGCGTCCGCTTCGAATTCGGATGCGAGACGGAGTGGCGCGGCGTGGTCGACGGCAAGCCCATGCTCGGCCTCGCGCCGGAGCACTACGGCGAGTTCGGTTTCATCATCGTCCCGCCCAACCACTTCCACTTCCGGCCGTTCGTCCGCCCCGACGACTGCGACACTCCGGAGAAGGTGGCGAAGCTGCTCGTGACGCGGCTGGAGGAATTGCAGACGCTTTCGCTCCCGTGGGAGAAGGTCGGGATCGCCCACATGAACTGCGGTCTCGTCTTCCGCGAGGGACGCGCCTCGGACGTCTTCGACGCCATCGACGAGGACCGCTACCGCGCGGCGATGCGCTTCTTCGCGACACAGGGCGCCGGCATCGAGCTCAACTGCTCGTCGTTCGGCAACCCGGACTTCACGGGGCATCCGGAGTCGCATCTTCGCCTCTTCCGCATGGCCAAGGACGAAGGCTGCCGCTTCTATCTCGGAAGCGACGCCCATCACCCCGCCGAGTTGATGGACGTGCCGAACCGCGCTCCGGCAATCATCGAAGCGCTGGGGCTTACGGGCAAGCACCTTTACCGGCTGCCGTAGTTTTTTCCACGCAGAGTCGCAGAGTTTGAATTTCAGTCATGAAACAGTCTTTCTCATTTGCTTTTTTCATCGGGCTTTCCATGAGCCTTTGGGCCTCTGCGTTGGATAATTCAACTGCCGAATGGCTTCCGCTTGTTGCCGAACCTGATGTAGTGCAAGGATCGGCGCTGGACTTTTCCGGGATGCTCGCCGACCGCGCGCCGTGCGGGGCGCATGGCCGCGTCGTCGTGCGCGACGGCCACTTCGAATACGAAGGGCGGCCGGGCGTCCCATTGCGCTTCTGGGGCGCGAATCTCTCCGGCCCCGCCAACTTCCCCGACGTTGACAAGGCCGAGGAGATCGCCGCGCGCTTCGCCGCCCTTGGCTACAACTCCGTGCGCCTGCATCACCACGACAGCGGCCTCGTCGGCGGCAACCCCGACGCCTTTCCCGGGCGGCGCACCGCGCCGCAAACTTTAACTTCTGAGGGGGCGGCGGTGCCGCCTCCGTCCGGCCTCGATCCCGACGCGTTGCGCCGCATGGATGCCCTCGTCGCGGCACTCGGCCGCCACGGCATCCACGTCATCACCGATCTCTACGTTTCGCGGCCCGTCTCGTGGCGCTCATGCGGCATCGACCGCGACGGCACCATGGGCAAGGGGCAGTTCAAGCATCTCGCGCCAATCCATGAGGGCGCGTTCTCCAACTGGTGCGCCTTCGCCTCCGCATGGCTGAACCACACCAACGAGTTCACCGGCGTCCGCTTCGCCGACGATCCAACACTCATGGCGGTGGCGCTGATCAATGAGGGCAACCTCGACAACGGCGCCGGCCCGGAGCCGTTCGTCTCGCTGCCGAGCTGGCAGGAAAAGTGGGAGGCCTGGCTGTCGGCGAAGGAAGCCGCCGATCCGGCGGCCTTCGCCGACATCCCCGCCACCATCCCCACCGGCAACCACTGGACGCGGACGCGCCACGTGGCGGCCTTCTCGCGGTTCCTCGCCGACGTCGAGGCCGACTTCGAGGCGCGCGCCGTCAAATTCCTGCGCGGGGAGATCGGCCTCAAGGCCCCGATTTCCAATATGAGCGCCTGGATGCAGCCGCCGGAATACCAGGGCGTCCTGGCCGGGCCGACGCAGGACTACGTCGAAAACCACGCGTACTGCGACCATCCGACCTTCCCCGAAAAAGCGTGGGGCCTGCCGTGCCTCGTCGGAAAGGAGAACCCCGTGCGCCAGCGGCTGCACTCCATGGGAAGCGGCGCGATGGGCGGCACCCTCAAGCGCATCTTCGGCAAGCCGCATTGCGTCACGGAATTCAACTACGTCGCCCCGAATCCGCACCGCGGCGCGGGCGGGCTCCTCTTCGGCGCGGAGGCGGCCGCCCAGGACTGGGACGGCGCGTGGCGCTTCGACTGGGCCTCGTCGAAAAGCGGCGTCGAAGCGCCCGGCACCGGCTACTGCGGGCTCTTCGCCTTCAACTGCGACCCGCTGCGCCAGGCCTCGGACCGCATCGCGCAGATGCTCTTCGTGCGCGGCGACCTCGCGCCATGCGCCGACGCCTACGCCGTGTGGCTCCCGCCCTCGAAGATCACTGGCGCCTTCGACGGCGAATCGCACCAGCTCAACACCCCATGGCCGGAGCTTGCGTGGCGCGCGCGGCTCGGCACCGTCTGGGGCGAGGAGCCGCCGGCCTGGGCGCGCTGGATCGACCCCTATCCCGAATTCTACAAGCGAGGCGCCCCCGTGGCCGCCGACATCCCGCCGCGCGACGAGATCGCGCTCGATGCCGAAGCGGGCTGGTTCAAGGTGGCGACGCCGCGCACGTGCGCCGTCTTCGCCGAAGGCGGCACCCACGAGGCCGGCGCGCTGAAAGTCGCAATTCCGGAAACTTTAACTTCTGGTGGCGGCGCGGTGCGCCGTCACACGGGCGCCGAAGGCGCCAGCGCGGTGCGCCGTCTCCCGAGCGCCGGAGGCGCCAGCGCCACCGTCTTCGCCTCCTCCCTCGACGGGGCGCCGCTCGCCCTGTCGTCCCGCATTCTCGTCGGCATGCTCACCGACCTGCGCAACACAGGCATGGAGACCGAGGAGCGGTCGGCCGGGGCCTCCAGCCTTTCCGGCGGCGAGGCGACCCTCGTGCGCAAGTGGGGAGGCCTGCCATATCTAGTGCGGCGCGGCGAGGCGAGGATCGAACTTGCGCTCGGTCCCGGAGACTGGCGCGCTTGGGCCCTCTCGCAAGGCGGACGCCGCACCGTCGAGATCCCGGTGTCGCCTACGCCCGATGGCCGCGTCGCGCTTGCGCTTGACACCGCGGCGTCGCCGGATACCGCCACGTTCTTCTGGGAGCTGGCCCGCGAATGACGGCCCGCTATGCCCGCTCCTCAAGCTCGGCCCAGCGCGCCATCAGGCGCTCCGTCTCCGCGGGGATGGCCGCCAGCCTGTCGCGCCAGGCCTTCACTGAGTCCTGCGGCTTTTTGTAAATCTCCGGGTCGCAGAGGCGTTCGTTAAGCTCCGCCTCCTCCGCCTCAAGCGCCTCGATCTGCCCGGGGAGCGCCTCGTATTCGCGCCGCTCCTTGTAGCTGAGGCGGTTGTCCGCCCTTTTGCGCGGCGCCTCCGGTGCCGGCGCGGCGGATTCCTGGCGCGCCGCCACCCCGGCCTTTTCCCGCGCCGCCGCGAAGAGCTTGCGCCCGTCGCTGTACCCGCCCGGATAGACCACGATGCCGTCCGGCCCGAGGAACCACGACGTGACGGCGGTGTTGTCGATGAAGTCCCGGTCGTGGCTGACAAGGACTATCGTCCCGCTGAACGCGGCAAGCTGGTCCTCAAGCAGTTCGAGCGTCTCCATGTCGAGGTCGTTTGTCGGCTCGTCGAGGATGAGGAAGTTGCATGGCTCCAGAAAGAGCCGCGCCAGCATGAGGCGTCCGCGTTCGCCGCCGGACAGCGCCCTGACGGGCGTCCTCGCGCGCTCGGGCGTGAACAGGAAGTCCGAGAGGTACGAAAGCACGTGGCGGGTGTGGCCGGCGACGTTGACATTGTCGTTGCCGTCCGATACGTTGTCCGCCACGGAAAGGTCCGGATTGAGCTTCTGGCGCAGCTGGTCGAAGTATACAATCCGCAGGTTTGTCCCGGGGTCTATTTCGCCGGACGTCGGCTTCAGCTCGCCCAGGAGAAGCCTTACAAGCGTCGTCTTGCCGGCGCCATTGGGGCCGATTAGGGCGATTCTCTCACCGCGGAGTATCTCGGCCGAGAAGTTCGAAACCAGCGGCTTCCCCCCGGGATAGGCGAAGGTCAGGTCGCGTATGCGCATCACCCGCGTTCCGGATGTTCCCGCGGAGTGTATCTTCAGCGTGCTCTGGCCTTCCTCGGTGCGGCGCTGCGCGAATTCCCTGCGCAGGGCCATCAGCGCATTGACGCGGCCTTCGTTGCGGGCTGTGCGGGCCTTCACGCCCCTTCTCAGCCAGGCCTCCTCGCGCCTGATGTTCTTGCCGAGGCGCTCGTAGTAGGTGTTTTCGTCTTCGATCAGCTGCTCCTTGCGGCGCAGGAAGGTGTCGTAGTCGCAGTCCCATCCGGCGAGCTTGCCCCGGTCAAGGTCCACTATGCGACGGGCCAGGCGGCGGAGGAAGGCGCGGTCGTGCGTCACGAACACGAAGGTCTGGACGCGGTTCTCAAGAAAACTTTCGAGCCATTCGATCGTGGGTATGTCGAGGTGGTTCGTTGGCTCGTCGAGGATGAGGAGGTCTGGTTCGGAGGCGATGGCGCGGGCTAGCAGGCACCTGCGGCGCTGGCCGCCGGAAAGCGCCGCGAACGGGGTCTCGCCCGACAGCCCGAGCCGCGATATCGCCGAAGTCGCCGAGGCGGCGGACGGCGCGGTTGCGCCGACGACCTCCCCGACGGTCCCTTCGAGCGTCAGCGCCACGTCCTGCGGAAGCGACGCCACGCGCAGCCCAGCGGCCCTGACGATTTCGCCGGAGTCCGGCTCCAGCGAGCCGTCCAGGATTTTCAGAAAGGAGGATTTCCCGCAGCCGTTGCGCCCGACAAGGCAGATGTGGTCGCCCTTTTCGATGTTCAGCGAGACGCCGTCCAGCAGCGGGTCGCCGCCAAAGGCGAGTGAGACATTTTGGACGGAAACAAGGTTCGCCATTTTTAAAGCGCGTTTGCGGCGACGAATTCCGCGACGGCCCTTGCGTCGGCCGGGAGGCGCGTCATTCGCCTTTCGGCGCCCTTAAGGGCGTCCAGCGCGGGGTGGTGGGCGATGTCCTCGCCGACCGCGCGCTCGATCGCGGCTGGGAACTTCGCCGGATGCGCCGTCGCGAGGCATATCATCGGGACATCCCCGATGCCGGCCTTCCGCGCCACGGTCACGCCGACTGCGGTGTGCGGGTCGAGCAGATAGCCGGCGCCGCGCCAGGTGTCGCGTATCGTGCCGAGCGTCTCCTCCGTGCCGGCGCGCCCGGAGGAGAGCCACCTGTCGCCTATTGCGCCGTCGGCTATGCGCAGCGAGCCCGTTGCCTTGAATTCGGCCATCGCGGCCGAGACCTTCGCCGGGTCTTCGCCGAAGCGGTAGTGGAGCCAGCGCTCGAAGTTGCTCGCGACCTGTATGTCCATGGATGGGCTGATGGTCGCGGAGACGGCGCCGATGGAGTACACGCCAGTCCTGAAGTAGCGGTCGAGGATGTCGTTTTCGTTTGTCGCGAGTATGAGGCGGCGGATCGGAAGCCCCATCTTCGCGGCCATGTAGCCGGCGAACACGTCGCCGAAGTTGCCGGTCGGGACTGTGAAGTCAACCTGCGTTGCGCCTGTGCGCTCCATTGCCCGGAACGCCGCGAAGAAGTAGTATGCGATCTGGGCCATGACGCGCGCCCAGTTGATCGAGTTCACGGCGCCGAGCGAGTATTTGTCCTTGAACGGCAGGTCGGCGAACAGGGCCTTGACGATTCCCTGGCAGTCGTCGAATGTGCCGTCGATTGCGAGGTTGTGGACGTTGGCGTCAAGCACCGACGTCATCTGGAGCGCCTGGACGGGCGACACGCGCCCGAACGGGTGGAGGACGGTGATTGATACGCCCTTGCGCCCGCGGAGGCCGTGTATCGCGGCGGAGCCGGTGTCGCCGCTCGTCGCCGCGACGACGTTGAGGCGCGCGCCGTTTTCGCGCAGGACGTATTCGAAGAGGTTGCCGAGGAACTGCAGCGCCAGGTCCTTGAAGGCGAATGTCGGGCCGTGGAAAAGCTCCAGCACGAAAATGTCACCGACGCCGACAAGCGGCGTGACTTCCGGCGCCCGGAAGGTGGAGTAGCTTTTTTCAACTATGGCGCGAAGGCTGCCCTCCGGGATGTCGTCGGCGAATTCGCGGAATATCTCGACGGCAAGATCCTGGTAGCGCAGCGTGGCGAGTCGGCCGAGCGCTCCGGAAAGGTCCGGGACGCTTTCCGGAAGCATTAGGCCGCCGTCGCGGGCAAGGCCGGTGAGTACGGTTTCCTTGAATGGGAGGCGGCTGTCGCCGCCGCGTGTCGATTTGTAGAGCATGCTTCCATTCTACCATAAACGGCGTTTTTTGGTAGAATATACCCCATGCAGAAGATTTACATATCCGCCGACAGGCAGTGCCGCGATTCCTTTGAGTTCGCGCGCAAGATTTGGGATTCCGGCTTCCGCCCCGACCTCCTCATCGGGCTTTGGCGTGGCGGCACCCCGATCGCGATTTCCGTCCACGAATTTTTTGTCTACATGGGCCACAGCTGCGCCAACCTGCCCGTCAAGTGCACCTCATACTCCGGCATGGCACAGACCGCCTCCCTTTCCATCGACCTCCCGGAGAAATTCGCGACCTACCTCGCGCCGGGCAGGAAGATCCTCGTAGTCGATGACGTCTTCGACAGCGGCAAGACGGCCGCACGGCTCAAGCAGATGCTTTCCGAGGCCGGATGCGAGCCGAAAATCGCCACGCTCTACTACAAGCCCGCAAACAACAAGACCGACATCGTCCCCGACTACTATCTCCACGCGACTGACGAGTGGATTGTCTTCCCGCACGAACTCGAAGGGCTCACGCTGGACGAAATCCGCTGCAAGGACCCCGAGATCGCAAGGTTTTTCGAGTAGCGCCAATGCGGTTCCGCCTTACGATATCCTATGACGGGACTGCCTACTCGGGATGGCAGGTCCAGCCCGGCGAGCCGACGGTCCAGGCGGCAATCGAGGCGGCAATCGAGGCCACGTCCGGGACCAGGGTCAAGCTGCACGGCTCCGGCCGCACGGACCGCGGCGTCCATGCGCGCGGGCAGGTCGCCCACTTCGACCTCGAAACACGCATGACCCCGCGCTCGATGCGTTTCGCCCTCAATTCGCGCCTGCCGCAGGACATCAGGATCCTTTCGGCCGCCGTCGTCCCGGATACCTTCCACGCCCGCAGGACCGCGCATTCGAAGGAATACCGGTATGTCGTCTTCAACGGGGCGACGATGCCACCGTGCCGCCGCCTCTACGCGACGCAGGTGCACAGGCCCCTTGACGTCGCGGCGATGCGCCTCGCAGCCTCGCGGTTCGTGGGCGTCCACGATTTCCGCGCCTTCATGGCCAACCCCCAGCGCGTGGTCGATTCAACCGTCCGCGAAATCTACTCGTTTGAGATCTCAAAGCGCGGCGCATTCGTTACGTTCCGCGTCAAGGGGAACGGGTTCCTCTACAAGCAGGTGCGCAGCATGGTTGGGATGCTGATCCGCGTAGGCCACGGCCAGGAGCCGCCCGAGCGCGTGACCGAATGGCTCGACTGCCGCGCGGAGCGCACGGCGCGCGTCCCGTCCGCCCCGCCGCAGGGGCTCACCCTCTGGAAGGTCTGGTATTGACAATGGCATGTGAAAGACTTGATATCGAGCAGGCGGCCAACTATCTGGCCATAGACAGGGGCTCGCTGATGAAGCGCGTCCGCGAGGGCGGCATCCCCTTCGCCGGTGGCGACGACGATCCGGTTTTCTCCAAGGACGATCTCGACGCCTGGGCCTCCGCGCAAATCATGGAGATGGATGGCAGGCGCCTTGAGCGCTTCGAGCGCGGCGCCGACGGCGCCGACGCCGAGGCCTTCCCGCTCTACAGCCTGGTCTCCCCCGAACGGGTGTTCCTGGATGTCGAGGCCCGGACCAAGGCGTCGATCCTCTCCGAACTCGTGTCCAGGGCCGAGTCCCTGGGCCTGCTCTACGACCCGCGCGACCTTCTGGAAAGCCTTCGCGCCCGCGAGGCCCTCTGCTCCACGGCGCTCACCGGGGGCGCCGCCATCCCGCACCCGCGCCACCACGACCCCTACCTCGCCCAGGAGTCGTTCCTTATCGTGGCGCGCCCGTCTTCGCCAATCCACTTCGGCGCGCCGGACGGCAAGCCCAGCGACCTTTTCTTCCTTCTTGTCTGCCAGGACGACCGCCGCCATCTGCGGGCCCTGGCGCGCCTCTGCTCTATTCTGGCCGACCCGCGCCGCATGGCCACGCTCCGCGCGGCCGACGCGCCCGGGGAAATCTGCGCCGCGCTCAAGCCGAGGGCATAGCCATGCTCCCACTTCTTGTCGCAACAGCCTTCCTCGCGCCGACGGTCTTCTTCGCCCTGCGCCTCTTCTCCACGCGCTACGCCCCAGCCCAGTGCGCCGCCATCGCCCTGGCCGCCGCCGCCGGGGTTTTCCTCTGCTCCGCGCGCCACGAGGGCCTCTTTTCCGGCCTGGACCCAGACGCCTACGCGATTCTGTCAGATGACTTCGGCGCCGGACTGCCCATGGTCGGCCGCGACGCGACTTTCTCCAGAATCCCCGGCGCGATCGCCCCCAACTTCCTCTTCGACAGGGTCTCCCGCCCCACGCGCGACCGCGCCTACCAGCTTTTCAAGTCCGGCGACGGCTTCGTCCGCCGGCCTTTCTACATGCCTGCGTTCCCGCTCGCCGCCGCCGGCAGCGGCCTCGGCCGGGCCTTCGTCCCCGTCGCCTCGTCCCTGTTCCTGCTGGCCCTGCTGCTCGGCGTGGCGCGGACATCCGGCGCGCGCGGCCTTGTCGCGGCCTGCGCCGCCCTGGCCGTGACCCCGTATCCCGCATGGTTCTTCAGGGGCGACTTCGCCGAGTGCGCGGCTTCGCTCCCCATCCTCTCCTGCCTCGCCTCCGCCATCGCGCGCCCCTTCCGCAAGCCCGCCACCTTCGCCATCGCCGGGTTCGCCGCGACTTTCCCGCTCGCGCTCCACCTTACGGCGCTCCTGCTGGCCGGCCCCATTGCGCTTTGGCTCCTCTGGGATGCGTCGGCTCCCTGCGCTCCCGGCCGCCGGCGCCGCGTCTGCGCCCTCGCTCTCGGCGCGGCCGTCGGCGCCGTCCCCCTGTGGGCCTTCACCAGCCTTGTCTGCGCCCCATACGGCGACTGGACGCGGCTTCAGTTCCTCCGCGCCATGCTGTTTTCCGCTACGGAGCACGCCGCCATGGCCGCCGCCCTTTGCGTCATCGTGGCGCTTGCCGTTGTCGCCGGCGCCATCGCCTCCTCCGCGCGTCTGCGCCTCCTGGCGTCGAAGCTGGCCGCGGGGACCCCCCTGGCCGCCTTCGCGGTCGTTGCGCTTGCCCCGGCGTTCGCCTTGGCCGCCATGCCCGGCCCATTTGGCGGGAAATTCCGGCTCGCCTTGTGCTTCGCGGTCAAAAGCATTCGCGCCCCGGGACTTGTCATTGCCGCCCTCGCCTTCGCCTCGCTGCGCCCCGCCCCGCGCCGCATGGCCGCCCTCGCCGTCCTCCTCTGCTGGATGTCATGCGTGTTCCTGCTGGTCTTCGGCGTCGAGGCATGGCCAACTCTCAGCCCACCGACCGGCGTCTGGGGGTTCCGCCGCCTGCTCCCGCCGGCTTTGGCCTTCGTCTCCCTCGCGGCATTCTCCATGCCTGCGCTCCTGCGGGCCAATGGCCCGTCTTGGCTGCCAGCCACCTTCCGCCGGCGCGCGCCGGCCTTCGCCGGGGCCGCGCTTGCCGCAGCCGCCATCGCGAACCCCCTTCGTTCCCCTACCGCGTATTTCGCCGTAGATGGGCGCGGCTCCGACAATTTCGTCGCACGGACCCGCGGCGAACTTGACGCCCTTGGCGCCGACATGGTCGTGTTCGACTATTTCCCGCACTCGGTGCCATTCGCCGCCGGCGGACGCCCGGTTGTCGGCCTCGCCCGCCATGGCTACCGCAACTGGGGCGCCGTGGCCGACTGGCTTGCGGGCCTCGTCGCGGATGGGTCGAACATCTGGTTCGTGTCGTCCTACGCCATGCCCGGGGGAGAACTTGGCTTCTCGTTCGGCGAGCCGCGAATTTTCACATTGCGGCAGGAGAAGGTCGTCTCGAAAAATTTCCTCGATGCCGACATCCGCGTGGCAGTCTCCACCAACACGCTGGCGCGGCTTGTGGCGCCCAGCCCGGCCCAGCGGCTCTTCTTCGACCGTTCCCCCGTCGGGTTGCGCGGCGGCTGGTCGCCGGCGCGGCGTGGCGGGCTTTGGAGCAGGAATGGCGCCGGATTCGTCGGCCCGCTCCCGCAGCCCGGCGAACCCGTGGATGTCGAATTCGACGTTGAATGGACCCCGCCTGAAAACGGGCCGGGGAGACAGCTGGTCATGGTTGACTTCCCAGGCAACGCCTACGCAGCCGCGTTGCGCGTCGAGGCCGGACGCCATGTCGTGCGGACAAATTTTGTCTCCGACAGGCCCCTTCCCGAAATGGGCGTCTATACAGTAAGGGCGCCGAGGCCTTTCAACCCCGGCGCCTTTGGACTGCGCGGCTTCCCCGGCGACCTTGGCGTCATTTTCCGTGGCGTCCGCATGAAGCGGTCGGCCTCCGTGCCCCGTGCCGAGTGATTCCCGCGCTGCGCCCCGGCAGCGGGCGCGTGGCGATGCGCTGGCGGCCGGGGCTGTGAAGCCGCGTGGCTATCGCGCGATTCTCCCGCTGGCGTTGCCGGCGGCGAGGGCTTCGACCTCGGCGACGGAAACGCGGTTGTAGTCGCCGACAATGCTGTGCTTCAGGCAGCTTGCCGCCGCAGCGTAGGCAATGGCCTTTTCCGGCGCGGCCCACTTTTCGGTGTTGAGCGCGTAGATCAGTCCGGCCGTGAAGGAGTCTCCGCCGCCTACGCGGTCAACGATCGCGCGAATCTCGTATGGACGGTAGGTGCCGTCCGGTGCGAGCGGGGCGAAGTCCGCCTTGCCGCTGGCCGTCGTGTAGATCATCGCGCCCCAGCCGTTCCAGGTCGCGCTCCGGCTCTCGCGCAGAGTCGTCGCAATCCAGCGCGCCTTGGGAAAGCGCGCCGCCAATTCGAATGCGACTCCCCTGTAGCCGTCAAGTGACAGGACGCCGTCCTCGATCGACGACCCCTTGGCCTCGATGCCGAAAACGTCCTTCGCGTCCTCCTCGTTGCCGATTATGAGGTCGGCCAGGGCGGCAAGGGGCTCCATTACGCGGCGCGCGAGGTCGCGGGGATCTGTGCCTGGTTCCCAGCGCCAGAGCTTCTTGCGGAAGTTAAGGTCGAGAGAAATGCGGATCCCGCGGGACGCGGCCGCCTCGGCAAGGGCCTGGTTGGCCTCCGCTGCGTTGCGGGAAAGGGATGGCGTGATCCCCGAGAGGTGCAGCCAGGTAACGCCGTCAAGCATGGAGCTGAAATCGTAGGCCGAAGCAGGTGTCTCAGCTATCGCGGAATGGGCCCGGTCGTAGATCACCATGCTGCTGCGCTGGTTGGCGCCGGTCTCCGTAAAGTAGATGCCAAGGCGTCCGCCGTCGGTGTCGTGGATGCGCGACACGTCGACGCCGATGCCGCGCAGTTCGGCCTTCAGAGCGTCGGCGATCTTGTTGCGCGGAAGGGCGGTGAGATAGCGCGCCTCCATGCCGAAGCGCGCGAGCGAGGCGCAGACATTCGCCTCCGCGCCGCCGAACGTCGCCTCCAAGGAGCCGGGAAGCACCTGGTCAACGCGTTTGAATCCCTCTGGCGAGAGGCGCAGCATCACTTCGCCAAACCCGGCCACAACTGGGCCGTTCAATCTTTCCATTGCCTTCTCCTAACATTAGTTTGTTGCAAACCATTTTGCCACATTATTCTTGCATTTGCAAGTTGCATAAAGGGACTGCATAAAGGGACAGACAATCTATTGACACTCTAGGTGCGCCGTCCTTTATCTTGTGCACAAAGGGACAGACATTTTATCGAAGGTTGGAATAGGGGTTGTCGGATGTCGGCTGTCGAATGTCGCGTAACGGGGCAAACAATCGACTTGAGTGCATAAAGGGACAGACAATCTATTGACCGTCAGCCGCTAAAAAACAAAACGGCAGCAATGTGGGGCGGAAAGTATGGAAAATGTGGATAATATGTCTGTCCCTTTGGGAACATTGCGTACAATGGGGCATTATGCTATAATTCCAGCATGAAAATCGCAATCCCCTACGGTAGGACTAGGATGGAGGCCGACATCGATGGCGCGCGGCTGCTGGGAGTTTTCGAAAGCAGCCTCGCGCCTGGTGTGGCCAATCCGGCTGAGGAGGCCATTGGGGCCATCGACAACCCCATTGGTTCGCCCCCGCTTGAGGAACTCGCGCGCGGGAAACGCAGGGCGGTCGTCATTCTGAGCGACCATACCCGCCCCGTGCCTTCGCGCATTCTCGTCCCGCCCATGCTGGAGCGCATGCGCCGCGGCAACCCCGGGATTGACATTGCGCTTTTGGTCGCGACCGGATGCCATCGCCCCACAACGCGGGCGGAACTTGTCGAAAAACTCGGCGAGGAAATTGTGGCGCGCGAGAAGATCGCGATGCACGTCTGCACAGACGACTCCGCGATGGCCGACGCCGGAATCCTCCCATCGGGCGGCCGCCTTCGACTGAACCGCCTTGCGCTTGAGGCCGACCTGCTTGTCTCGGAGGGGTTCATCGAGCCCCACTTCTTCGCAGGCTATTCCGGCGGGCGAAAGTCAATCCTACCGGGCATCGCGGCGCGTGAGACCGTTCTCGCGAACCACTGCGCCGAATTCATTTCGAGCCCATTCGCGCGAACCGGCATTCTTGAGGGAAACCCAATCCACAGGGACATGGTATTCGCGGCCGACAGGGCGCGGCTGGCCTTCGTCGCAAACGCCGTCCTCGCGCCGGGGAAGCGCGTGGTGCGTGTGTTCGCCGGCGCGCACCGCGCCGCCCACGAGGCTGGCTGCGCCTTCCTCGCGCGCCACTGCGGCATAGACGTCCCCGAGGCCGACATCGCCGTGACATCCAACGGCGGCCACCCGCTTGACCAGAACGTCTACCAGGCCGTCAAGGGTATGACGGCGGGCGAGGCGGCGACGCGCGACGGCGGCGTAATAGTCATCTGCGCCGCATGCGGGGACGGCCATGGCGGCGAGTCGTTCCACAGGATGCTCGCGGAGGCGCAGTCGCCGCAGGAGCTGCTGGCGCGGATCGCGTCGGTGCCGAAGGACAGGACGCAGCCTGACCAGTGGGAGGCGCAGATTCTCGCGCGAATACTCAGCCGCCGCAGGGTGATAGTCGCGACGCGCGACTGCGACCACGCGCTATTGCGCTCAATGGGCCTTGATGCGGCGTCGTCGCTAGCCGAGGCGCTTGACATGGCCAGCGCCTCGGCCGGGGCGGATTCGAAGATTGCCGTGATTCCGGATGGCGTGTCCGTGGTGGTGCGGCGTCGCGGCGAGTGACCGGGCGCGCCTTGCGCGGGCGGCTGGAGGCAGGCGCCGCGGGGAATGTTTTTAGGTTTCAAGGCAAGGGATAAAAATGAAGATACTCGTCTGCATAAAGCAGGTGCCGGGGACAACCCAGGTCGAAATCGACCGGGAGACCGGCACACTGAAGCGGGATGGGGTGCCCGCGAAGATGAACCCCTTTGACCTCTACGCGCTGGAGACCGCGATGCGGATCAAGGCAAAGGCCGGGGACGGCTCCGAGGTCGCGGTGCTGACCATGGGGCCGCCGCAGTGCGAGGCGGTGGTGCGCGAGGCGTTCATGATGGGCGCCGACCGCGGGGCGATACTCTCGGACCGGGCCTTCGGCGGCGCGGACGTCCTGATGACCTCGTTCACGCTTGCAAAGGGCGTCGCGAAGACGGGGCCATACGACGTGATCGTCTGCGGCCGCCAGACGACGGACGGCGACACCGCGCAAGTGGGGCCCGAGATGGCCGAGTGGCTTGGCATACCGCATGTGGCGAACGTCAAGTCAATCGACCGCGTCGGCGCCGGCTCCATCGACGTGACGGTTGACCTGCCCGACTGCGAGATTGCGGAGCGCGTCCCGTTCCCGTGCCTGATCAGCGTGGAGAAGGGGATATTCGAGCCGCGCCTGCCGTCGTACCGGCTGAAATGCGCGACCGCCGGGAGGGAGATCGCGTGGCTGCGGCTTGCGGACCTGGACGACACGGACCCGAAGCACTATGGGCTGAACGGGTCACCGACGCAGGTCAAGCGCATATTCCCGCCGGAGTCGCATGTCGAGCGCGTGGCCCTTGAAGGCGACGACAAGGCCAAGGCCGCGCGGCTGGCGGACATACTTGATGAAAGGAAGTTCCTGCGATGAGCCACATTCAGATACACCAGGGGAAGATTGCCGACAAGGCGGCCGCGAAGGCGCTGTGCCCGTTCGGCGCCATCGAGGAGGACGCCCGTGGCCAGCTGGCGATAGGCGCGGGATGCAGGATGTGCCGCCTGTGCACGAAGCGCGGCGGCGGGGCGTTCGAGTTCGTCGACGACAGCGCCCCGGGCGTTGACAAGGCGGCGTGGCGCGGCGTGGCGGTCGTCACCGAGCTGCTGGCCGACGGGTCGATTCACCCGGTGGGGCTGGAGCTTCTTGGCAAGGCGCGCGAGCTGGCCGCCAAGATCGGGCACCCGGTGCAGGCCGTGGTGATCGGCGCCTCGACGGGGGCGGCCGCCGAAAGCCTGCTGGCGCACGGCGCGGACGAAGTCCACCTCTACGAGCACCCGTCGCTGGAGTTCTTCCGCATTGAGCCATACGCGAATGCGCTGGAGGACTTCATCAACGAAGTCAGGCCGTCGTCGGTGCTTGTCGGCGGGACGGTCATCGGGCGTTCGCTGGCGCCGCGCGTCGCGGCGCGCTTCAGGACGGGGCTGACGGCGGACTGCACGGTGCTGGGGATGTCCGAGAACACGGACCTCGACCAGATACGCCCGGCGTATGGCGGAAACATCATGGCGCACATCAACACGCCGCGCCACAGGCCGCAGTTCGCCACAGTCAGGTACAAGGTGTTCCCGATACCGCCGCGCGTGGCGCCGCACGGGAAGGTGGTCCGCCACGACATCCCGGCCGGCAGGCTGGACTCACGCATCGAAGTGCTTGGGCGGCGGCCTAAGGCGGTGTCGAAGGGGATCGAGGAGGCGGAGGTCCTGGTCGTATGCGGGCGCGGCGTCCGCAGGCAGGAGGACATCGCGCTGCTTGAGGAGCTGGCGGCGGAACTTGGCGGCCGCGTCGCCTGCACCCGCGCCGTGGTGGAGGCCGGCTGGCTGGACGCCTCGCGGCAGATCGGGCTTTCCGGGCGCACGGTGAAGCCGAAGCTGCTGGTGGCGTGCGGCGTGTCGGGCGCGATCCAGTTCGTGGCCGGGATGAACGGCGCGGAGTGCGTCGTGGCCGTGAACACCGATCCGGAGGCGCCGATATTCAAGGTGGCGCACATAGGGCTTGTCGGCGACCTCTACGCGGTCATACCGGAGCTTGTCGGGCGCATCAGGGAAAAGAAGGCGGTGGCGAAATGAAATACAAGGCATTCGATGCGGCCGACCTGGCCGCGCTGCGCGCGATTTGCGGCGAAGGGCGCGTGACCGCGCGCGACGACATAGGCGAGGATTTCTGCCACGACGAGCTGGGCGGCACATTCAGCCGTCCCGACGCGAGGGTGCGCGTGACCTCCACGGCCGAAATCTCGGCTGTGATGAAGTATGCGTGGGGGCACGACATCCCGGTCACGGTTCGGGGGAGCGGCACGGGCCTCGTCGGCGGCGCGGTCCCGCTTGAGGGCGGAATCCTGCTGGACACGAGCATGATGACGAAGATCGTCGAGCTCGACGAGCGGAACATGACGCTCACGCTTGAGCCGGGCGTCCTGCTGATGGATGTGGCGAAGTTCGCGGAGGAGCACGGGTTCCTGTATCCGCCGGACCCTGGCGAGAAGACCGCCACGATTGGCGGCAACATCTCGACGAACGCAGGCGGGATGCGCGCCGTCAAGTACGGCGTCACGCGCGACTACGTGCGCGGGCTGGAGGTCGTGCTGCCCAACGGCGACGTGATCGAGCTGGGCGGCAAGGTCGTCAAGAACTCGTCTGGCTACTCGCTCAAGGACCTCATCGTCGGCTCCGAGGGGACGCTTGGGATTGTCGCCAGGGCCACGCTCCGCCTACTGCCGTTGCCTAAGTACAAGATCTCGCTGCTGGTGCCGTTCCCGGATCTGGAATCGGCCGTGAACGCGGTCCCCGAGGTGATACGGTCGGCGTCGGTGCCGACGGCGGTGGAGTTCATGGAGCGCGACGTAATCCTCGCCGCAGAGGAGTTCCAGGCGCGCAAGTTCCCGGACAATTCGGCCGACGCGTACCTGCTCCTCACATTCGACGGCGCCAGCCGCGAGGAGGTGGAGCTGGCCTACGAGACGGCCGCGAAGACCTGCCTGGCCGCGGGCGCGTCCGATGCGCTGATTTCGGACACGCAGGAGCGCAACGAGGCCATCTGGTCGGCGCGCGGGGCGTTCCTGGAGGCCATCAAGGCATCGACGACGGAGATGGACGAGTGCGACGTCGTGGTGCCGCGCTCGCGCGTCGCGGAGTTCATCCTCTACTCCCGCGAGGTGCAGAGGCGGAGGAACATCCGCATCCGCTCATTCGGCCATGCCGGCGACGGCAACCTCCACATCTACGTCCTGCGCGACGCGCTTGGCGAAGGGGAGTGGAAGGCGAAGCTGGCGGAGGCCTTCGGCGACCTGTACGCGAAGGCGCGCGAGCTGCGCGGTCAGGTCAGCGGCGAGCACGGGATTGGCTACGCGAAGAAGGCGTTCTTCGAGGAGTCGGCGTCGCCGGAGGCTCTGGCGCTAATGCGCGGCATCAAGGCGGTGTTCGACCCCAAGGGCATACTGAACCCGCACAAGGTGGTGTGACGGATGCGGCGGCCCGGCGTGTCCGCCGGGCCGCAGGAGGCGCTAGCGCTCAAGCAGCAGGGCGTCGCCCCGTATCATGGACGGGATGCAGTTCGTCGCGGAAAACGGCAGGGCCGGATTCCGCCGGTAGCCCATGATCTGCCCGGCGCTCCACAGCGGGAGCAGGGCGTGCCCGCCGTCGATTTCGATGGCGCCGCGTTTGTCGCCGGGCGTCGCGATGTGGCGCATCAGCGAGTCAAGCGGGACGCTGAACTTTTCGGCGTGGCCGCTGGATGGCGGAAAATACGGCGAGACAGTCGCGAAGGTGCCCGCGGGGTCGATGGCCGCCAATTGGGCTATTTTCTCGGCGGTTGCGCTGTACGCGCTGTCGCCTGTCCAATTCAGCGTCGCCATAGTGGCGCGGGAGAAGCCGGCAATGTCGGCCTGCCCCCAGCGGAGATCCGAGTCCGCCGTGAGGCATTCGCGACAAATGACGTTGACGCCGGTGCGCCGGGGTTCCCGGCGGTCGGGGAGGTCGCCGACGCAGTAGCCGCAGGAGGAGCGGCGCAGTTTCGCCAGGAAGGAGCGCGCTGAGCGCAGCGCCGCCTTGCCTTGGTCGTCGAGCGCCTCCTCGGCCGGGGACTCCTCCATGGCCTTCTCGGGGGCGATGCCCGCGGCCATGGCCGCGCGGCGGAGACGCGCCTCCTGGGCCATGAAGCTCGCGTCAATGGCGTTCAGGCGCGGGGCGAGCGCCGCGAAGAGGGACATCGCCGCGAAAACGGGGTACGCCCACTTCAGGTGGCGGCCCCTCCGGAAGGTGGCCAGGGCCACAGCCGCCGCGAAGAAGAGCGTCAGGGCGATTGCGAGGTAGCGGACGGGCGACAGCCCGTAGCTGGAGAGGCGTATGCGGATCGCGATGGCCTGGAGGGCGAGCAGCGGTAGCAGGGCGAGCCCGGCGCGCGACTTGAGGAAGGCGGCGAAGCGGGACTCGACGTGCGTGCCGGCGAGCGAGAGCGCGAGCCAGATGGCGCAGGCGGACGAGACGAGCCACGTTACCTGGCCGTTTGGCAGGCGCAGCCCCGCGGCGCATTTTGCGAAGTATGCCAGGAGGATGGCGAGGAGCGCGAGGAATGCCGGGCCGAAGAGGTAGTCGAGCAGGATGCGCCCGGTCTTAGGCGGGAAGGCGGCGGGGCCGCGCATGGACGCCAGAGAGACGAACGCCGATGGCGCGAGCGAGAAGGTCGCGGCCAGGAAGAAGAACGCGTGGGTGGATTCCGGGAAGTCCAGGCCGAAAAGCCTTTCCAGTGCGGCGAGAATCAGGGCGACGATGCCGAAGAGCACGTACGAGGTCCCGAAGGCGAAGCAGGCCGGGGCGACGGCGGTGGGCAGGCGGCGGCCGTTGTCGCCGGGCCTTGCGAGGAAAAACGCGAAGGAGGCGAGAAGCGCCCCGGCGACGAGCATGAAGCGGATGGCGAATGAGTCGCGCCGGATGTCGCCAATCCAGCGGAACCAGAGGGCCAGTGCGGCGAAGGCGGCCAGCGCGGCGAAGGTGGAGGCGATTGCGCCGCGCCGCGACTGCGGCGCCGGGCCGGAGGCGAAGCGCGCGACGGCCGAGAGCCCGTAGGCCAGGGCGTAAGCCGCGACGAGGCCAATCCCCCCGTTCGCGTCGTCATGCGCGGAAACCCACGCGAGGGCCAGGCCGACGAAGGCCAGGGCCGCGAGGGCGGGGAAGCGCCGGATGAAGTCCGCGACCGGGGGGAGGATGCGCCTCATGGGGCCCTTCCATCTTCGCCGTGGCCGCGGGTTTCGGCCGCGGCAGCGCCGTCGTCGATGTCGCTGTAGTGGACATACGGGACCTGGCCTGGCGGGGTTTCGTTCAGGGCCTTGTTGATCGGGGACTCGTCCGGCATGCCGTTCGTCACGGAGGAGCCGTTGAGGCCGGTCAGGTATCCGGTCAGGGGGTAGCGGGCCGGGGTGACGGTCTGGGTGCCGTTTTCAAGCACCTTGCGGGCGGCCTTTTCCGGGAGCGGGTCGGCGAGGCGGGAGTTCGACCACGAGGCGTCCCAGACGCCGGCGGTGTCCATCGAGGCCTTGATCTTGCGGGCGTCGTCCTCCATCTGCGCCGGGGTGTCGATCACGCGCGGGGTGATGAACACTATGATTTCGCGCCTGGAGGTGGTCTCCTCGTCGTGGCGGAAGAGCCAGCCGAGCAGGGGGATGGAGCCGAGGATCGGCACCTTGGTGCGGGTGCGGGAGACGGAAGTGTCGGCGAGGCCGCCGAGGACGACCGTCTCGCCGCTCTGCACGGCGACGTCGGCGCTCATCTTGCGCGAGACCAGGTTCGGGAAGGTCGAGGTGCTGTCGCGGGTGGTGATGGCCTGGGTGCCCTCGGAGGTCTGGATTTCCTGCTCGATCTCAAGGTCGATGTAGCCCTTCTTGTTGATGCGCGGCGTGACCTTGAGCTTGATGCCGATGTCCTCGTTCTTGATGTTGTCGGAGTAGTAGTCGCTGGAGGTGTAGTGGGTCGAGCCCTCGCTCCAGTAGATGCGCTTGGTGTCCTCAAGGGTGGCCTCCTTGTTGTCCATCGTCGTGATCCTGGGCGAGGACATGATGCGGGAGCGGGAGTCGGTCTGGATGGCCTTGAGGACGATGTCCATGTTGAGGTCGAAGAGGGTGAACCAGCCGGTGACGCCGCCGGAGGCGGTGAATGAGTTGACGGTGGTCATCGACGGGGTGTCGCGCGGGGTGAGCGATCCGCCGCCGCCGGCGGTCGCGTAGGCGAACTTGGGGTCGCCGCCCTTCTTGTTGTAGGTGAGCATTGCGCGCTGGACCCAGTCCATGCCGGTCTCCTGGGAGTCCTCGAATGTGATGGAGGCGATGACGGCCTCGATCACGACCTGGGAGAGCTGGATGTCCATGCGGGAGACGATGCTGCGGATTGACTCCACGTCGGCGGGCGCGGCCATGACGATTACGGAGTTGGAGCGCTCGTCGGCGAGGATCTTGACGTTGTCCTTGTTGAGTTCGCCGAGGCGGCTCTTCTTCTCGCTTTCGGGCGCGGCGGCGTCGCGGCGGCGGGTGCGGTTGGCGGCGTCGGCGAGCGACGACGACCCGCCGTCGTCGTTCTTGTCGGCGATGGTGCTCTTGGCGTCCTGCGACTCGTCCTTGGCGCTGTTGTTGCCGATGAGGTCGTTCAGCATGGATGCCACGTCCTTGGCGATGGCGTATTCGAGGCGCATGACCTCGACGACGACGTCCGGGGTTGACTGGACCTCGACGTCGAGGACGTCGATGATGCGGTCGAAGAAGGTCATGTTCTCGGGGCGGGTCAGGAAAATCAGGACATTCGTGCGCTCGTCGGCGACGATCTGGACCTTGCCGCGGATGATGCCGCGCTCGGCGTCGGAGACGAGCGACTCGATGATGTCGTTGGCCTTGGCGGCGGGCTGCTGTGCGGCGGCCGCCGCCGCGCGCGGGCGGACGACGCCGGGCGGGGTGGTGACTTCGCGTCTGACGAAGCCGGGGGCGCCGCTTTGCTTGGCCTCCACGGTCGTGGTGGCCTTGTTCTGCTCCTGGTCCTTGAGGGCCTCCGCGATGACCTCCTCCAGGCGCTTCTTGATGTCGGCGGCCTTGGCGAACTTGATCGGGCGGACGTGCGTCTCCTCGCGGTTCTCGACGGGGATGTCCACGTATTTGAGGATCTCCATCATGCGGTTGACGTTTTCGGCCGTGTCGGTCACGAGGATGGAGTTCGTGCGCTCGAAGAGCTGGATCTGGCCCTCGCCGCGCTTGAAGCCCTCGATGACCTTCTTGGCCTCCTCGATGGAAATGCTCTTGAGCTGGATGATCTGGCTGACCATCTTGCCGTCCTCGGGGTGGGCGCCGCCCTCGGGTTCGTCGAAGTTGGTCTTTACGCCCAGCTTGCGGAGTTCGCTGGCGGGCAGGACGCGCAGGAACTTGTCGCCCGTGGGGTCGAGGGCGATGCCGTTCATCACGAGCACCGTCTCTATGGCCTGGAGGTATTCCTCCTTTGAAAGCATCACGCCGGGCTGGCTGCGGAGGGTGATGCCCTCGGCCTTGGGGACGTTGGGGGAGATGAGGAGCGTCTTGCCCGTAGCCTCGGCGTAGGTCTTGAGCAGGATGTCGTAGGGGGCCTTTTCAAACTTCAGGGCGGGGTTGTTGGTGCCGTCGAAGACTAGTTCGGAGGCGTCTG
>JAFWPM010000214.1 GCA_017509565.1 Kiritimatiellia bacterium
ATCGTCGACCATCCGGGCGCGGACCGGGTTCAGGTCGATGTACGCCGACACCGCCGACAGCGTCGCCGCGTCCCCCTGGAGGAGCACGCTCTTGAACCGCCCCTCCCAGAGTGTCCCCGAAAAGCCCTCGTGATGGTGACGGTACCACAGCGAGTAGCGCTGCTTCAGCGTCTTCATGAAAACGGACATGTCGCCCATACGGCGCCTAAGCCGCGCCTGCTCCCGCTCGGCCTCCGACACCATCCCGCACTTCCGCAGCGCCTTCCAGCGCCCGCCTAGCCACTTCGCGTGCTCGCCGCCGTAAAGCGCCGCCACGCGCTCAAGAAGCACATCCTCCGTAACTTCCACCGGCCCCGGAACATGCAGCAGTATGTGGAAGTGGTTCGACATCACGCAGTGGTTCAGAACCTCCACGCCCGAAAACGCCGCCACACGCCGCATCATCGCGACGAACATACGTCGGTCGCCCTCCCCGAACTTGAACAGCTGGTACGCCGTCCTGCTCACCACGTGGTACCACCCCTCACCTTCGTTCTTTATCCGAGACTTCCGCATGCTATTTTCCTCCATTCGCTACAAATATTACCATGCCCGCCCCTCATTGTCAATAGATTGTCTGTCCCTTTATGCACACGATGCACACACGCTTGTCAACAAAATGTCTGTCCCTTTATGACAATGGACGGATCCACCCGCATTTGGTAGAATTGGCGTATGCTGAAAATCGGGACAGATTGCGAAGCGGCGGCTAGCACCGCCCTTAGGCTCGCGCGACACTTTCTCTCCACGGAGCCTGATGACTTCAGGCCTGACGGATACGACGGAGAAATCGTCTATGGCGGTGGCGAGAGCATCGTCTACTGCGTCGCCAGCCTCTGGTACAACGCCCTTGAATGCGCGCGCATCATGGGCGACATGGCGCTTGAGAATGAACTAGCCGCAGCTTTCAGTCCATTCCTTGGAGAAAAGCGCCGCGAACTGGCCTACGTGCCGCATGTAGACTTCGCAGCCGCGGGAACGGTCCCCCTAGAAATCGCGATATTGCGCGGCGACGAACGCGCCCTTGCGATTGGTCTGGAATTCGCGGAGGCGCAATGGGCCAAGCCCAGGCCGGACGACATTCCGCCAAGGAACCCGATTCCGCACGAGATGCGCTTGGACTGGTGGCGCATGGGCTATTCGCCTGACACTCGGCTCTGGATTGACGACGCCTACATGATAACGGCGCTCCAGGCGCAGGCCTACCGGGCCACTGGCGACGCCAAATACATCGGGCGGGCGGCGGACGAACTGCTGCTCTACATCGGGCGGCTCGGCCGCCCGGACGGTCTCTTCAACCACCAGGCCGAACACGGGCGCATGGCATGGCTGCGCGGATGCGGATGGATGGCGGCGGCCCTGGCAATCATCCTGCGGCACTTGCCAACGGACGACGCGAGGAGACCGGCGCTGCTGTCGGCTTTTCTCAAAATGGTCGACGCCATTCTCGCGCGCCAGCATCCCGATGGCCTCTGGGGACAGGTCGTCGACGCCCCGGAGTCTTGGACGGAATCGTCCGGCTCGGCGATGTTCGCCTATGCCCTGCACGAGGGCGTCCGCCTTGGGCTGATTGACGCAGGCAGGGCGATGCCGGCCTTCCAGCGCGCCTGGGCCGCGCTCCTCGGGCGCCTGGATGAAAGCGGCGGCCTGCATGGCACCTGCATCGGCACGGGGCCTTCGGACGACAAGGCCCACTATCTCGCCCGCCATCGCGCCACCGGCGACCCGCACGGGCAGGCCGCAATGATGTGGATTTGCCGCTCAATGCTTGAATAGCCGCCAGTGGCCAGTTGCAAAAAAAGTAAGTTCATACTTTACTTTTGGCAATGGACTGTTTGCGGCGCAATTGCTAGAATCTTTGGTGTAGGTCTTTTATGTCCGGCACCGGCCTTGACGGTCCGGTGCCACATCAAATACTGGGAGCCAAAGTATGAATATTTCGTCCGCCACCACAGTCCCCGACAAAGCTTCGCGCGAATTGGCCTGGAGCAGGTCAACCCTGTTAGCGCCGGCACTTTGCCTGTCCGTCCTCTGCGCCACCGCGACCGCCGCGACGCGCACATGGAACACATCCGCCGGCGGCACCTACGAGTGGAACGCCGAAAATTTCGGCGGCACCCTCCCCACGGCCGCCGACGACGCCAACTTCGGCGGCCTCGCCCCCACCACCTACCGCCCGACCGGCAACCAGACCATCACGGGCGACGGCACGGCCCGGACGCTCGATTTCCACAACACCGCCTACTCCACCGCGCGCACCTTCACCGGCGACATCACGGCGTCGAACCTCGTCCTGCGCGTCGGCCGCCTGAACGTGGAGGGGACGCTCTCGCTCACCGGCACCGGCGGGTCCTACTCGATCGTCGGCGCGGCGTTCTCCGGATCCGAGAATCCAAACGGCATCCTGGACGTCAAGTCCGGCGGCACCTTCCGGGCCGACGGCGTCCACGCCATCTGCGTCGGCCGCCGCTACGACAGCGGCAACAAGGAGGCCGGCGGGCGCGTCATCCTCCGCGACGGGGGCACCCTCTCCCTCAACCCCTCCGGAACGACGGCCGCGTGGAGCGGACTTCTCCTCGGCCGCAGCACGGACGACGGATCCCGCACGGCCGTCTACCCCTCCTCCTACATCCAGGAGGGCGGCACCGCGACAATTGGGCGCCTCATCGCCGGATTCGAGAAAGGCGCATACTCGGCGGTCACAGTCGAGGGCGGCACGCTCGTCATGCCGCGCATCAGCGACAATACGCGCTTCCGCATAGGCAACGCCGGATACGGCATCTTCCAGCTTCTCGGCGGCGACGTCCGCGCCGAGACGAATTACGAGGCAAACCTCAACACGGAAGCCTCCCGCTTCGCGACGCGCTCCTTCTCGTTCGAAATCGGCATCGGCAAATCCGTCGCAAACGGGCTCAACGGCGCCTACTTCTACGGCAGCAAGGGCTCCTTCACGACCGGTTCGGACTTCTCGATTTCCGGGCAGACCGGCGCGGACACGGGAACCTGCGCCCCCGTCCACGCGACGCTGGACGGCTCGGTCTGCGTCACGGCGCGCACCGTGCGCGTCGGGGCCAATCTGACCAATGCGAAGGCCTCCCTCAACCTCAACGGCGGAACGCTCGTCACGGACTTCCTCTTCGCGAATCCCGGAAGGCCCGGCAAGAGCGAAGTCAACGCCAACGGCGGCTCCATCGTGTTCCCCGCGACGGCGCTCCAGACGCAGGGCCTGTTCCTCGACGCCGTCAACGTCTACGAAGGCGGCCTCGCCATCCATTGCGGCCGCCGCATCGACCTCGGCAACGCCGGGACGAACGTCCTGCTGCGGACGCCCGGCGGCTACGGCGTCGCCATCGACTCCGTGACCGACGTCGGCGCTTCGACGTGCCCGCCATGGATCGAAATCAGCGGCGGAAGCGGCTCGAACGCGGCCGCGATCGCGCTCGCGAGCCACGACACGGCCGCCTTTTCGTCGGGCGTCATGACCAACGCCGTCGTCGTCTGCCCAGGCGAGGGCTATGCGGCCGGCGACACCGTGACGGCCACCGTCTACCGGCCCTGGGGCGCGACGCAGCGGCTCACCGACCGCGTGACGCTGAAGCTCGTCGAAAACAAGCCCGGCGCGCTCGTGAAGACCGGCGGCTACAATCTCAACCTCTTCGCCCAGCCCGAGTTCGCCGGCACCTACGAGGTGCGCCAGGGCTACATGATCCAGTCCACGGCGGCCGGGATCGCCTCGCCGCGCGTGGCGGCGGTCGTCGCCGGCGGCGGAACGGGCGAGAACATCGCGACCTTCCAGGCCGGTTCGGGCAACGCCACGGCCGTCGAGGCCAACTGGAACCCGGTCAATCCGGCCGCCACGCTGACGCTCGGCACGGCGTTCGGCCCGGGGCGGCTCTCCGTCCCCGGCGCGGCCGCCGGAGAAACGAAACCCTTCGAGCAGACCTTCGCCTCGCTGACCGTGAACGGCGCCGGCAACTCCGTCATCTGGGCCGGCGGCAACGACCAAGCCGTGGGCGCCAGGCTCACCTTCGGCACGATCTCATGCGCCGAAGGATCGCAGCTCACGATCCCCGATCCGAAATCGACCTTCAAGGTCTACTGCACCGGGATGCCCGCCGGAACGGCGCTCAAGAACATCGTCTTCGAAGGCGACGACGCCCACACCGCGATGGTCGGCGACGACGGCCAGCTCGTGCCAATGCCGCTCGCGTTCGTGATGGTGGTGCGGTAATATCGCCAAAGCGCAATCGGCTGCCGTCGATGCCCATCGGCATTCGACTGCAATCGGTTGCAATCGTCAGCAATCAAAAATGTCGTCTTTTCCATCCTCTCTCGATTTCACGCGCGCGGCCGTGCCGTTTCTCCGCGCGCTCCCCAAGTATCTCCGCGACGTGCCCGGAGAGCCGGGACTCAAGCACTACGGCACCGGCGAAAGCGGCCACTGGGCGGTCCAGATCAACCAGCAGGTCGCCGGAGCCCTCGCGTGCCTCGCCAGCCTTCCTCCTGAAACGCTTGCCGAGGCCGGATGCGCGCAAAGCGCAGCCGAGTTGCGCGACCTCGCCCTCGCGATGGTTCGATACTCGCTCCGCACCCACTGCACCGGCGACCTTGCCTGCACCGACGGCAAAACGTGGGGCCGCCACTGGATCAGCGTCCTCGGCTTCGAGCGCATGACGCCCGGACTAGACCTGCTGCGCCCATATTTCACCGCCGACGACGAGGCTCGCCTCCGCGCCCTCGTCGAATGCGAATGCGGCTACCGCATGGGCGAATACGAACTCGTCGCCGCCCTCGAAGCCTCGACGGGCCGCAACAAGCCGGAATCGAACATCTGGAACGGGGCGTTTTTGCTGCGCGCCGCGGCGGATATGACGGCTAAAGCCGCCCGCTCCGATGAAGACCCGGAAACAACGGCATGCGCCCGCCAAGACATGGCCGCCGCCTGGCGCGAACGCGGCACCGACTTCCTCGTGAACGGGCTTTCCTTCCCGGAAGACGCCGCTGACGACTCGCCCGTTCTCGGCAAGTCCGTGCGCGAGCGCTTTGTCGGCGCGAACTTTTTCGCCGACGGCGCGCTCGACCACCACGGCTACCTCAACGTGGGCTACGCCTACGTGTGCCTCTCGAACCTCGCGCTGCTCCACTTCTCCTTCAAGCGGCGCGGTCTGCCGCCGCCGGATGGTTTCATGCGCCACCTGCGCGAGGTCTGGGAATGGTGCAAGCGCTGCACCTTCCCCGACGGCCGCCTTCTGCGCATCGGCGGGGACTCCCGCGCGCGATACACCTACTGCCAGGCCTTCGCCCTCCAGGGCTGGCACCTCGCCTGGGACCTCTGGCGCGACGAGGACGCAGCCAGCTTCGCCCGCGGCTACCTCGGCATCGTCGCGAAGGAGCAGGCCAAAAACCCGGACGGCACATTCTACGGCAGGCGCCTCGCGCCCATGCGAGGCGAATCGCCATGGTTCGAGACCCGCCTCGAATGCGACCCCTTCACCGTGCTCGCCACCTCGGCGCACTGGGCGAACGAAGCCGCCCGCCCCGGCGGCGCCGCAGGAAGCCCCGGCGGCACGGAATACGCCGGCGCTCCGC
>JAFWPM010000215.1 GCA_017509565.1 Kiritimatiellia bacterium
CCGCACCGGCCGAGTCCGCTGCCGAGCCCGCACCGGCCCCGGCTCCCTCGGCGGAGTAGCGGACACCCACCCGCGGGCGCGGTCGCCAGGCCGCGCCCGCCTTCCACTCCAAGGCGCAAATCCACCCACCATGAGCAAGCGCAGAATCATTGTAACGTCGGCGTTGCCGTACGCAAACGGCGCAATCCACATTGGCCACCTCGTCGAATACCTCCAGACGGACTTCTGGGTCCGCTTCCAGAAGATGCGCGGCAACGACTGCGTGTACGTCTGCGCCGACGACACCCATGGGACGCCGATCATGGTTCGCGCCCGCAAGGAGGGCATCTCGCCCGAGGAGCTGATCGCGCGCAGCCATGCCGCGCATTCCGCGGACTTCGCCGCCTTCGGCGTCGGCTTCGACAACTACTACTCCACCAACTCACCTGAAAACCGCGCCTTCTGCGAGGACATCTTCGCGAAGATGGAGGCCGGAAACGGGTTGCTGAAATCGCTCCTCGTCCCGCAGATGTATTGCGAGCACGACAGGATGTTCCTTCCGGACCGCTTCATCAAGGGCACCTGCCCGAAGTGCGGCTCCCCCGAGGAATATGGCGACAACTGCTCCCGCTGCGGCTCGACCTACGAGCCAACCGACTTGGCCGACGCCCACTGCGCGATCTGCGGCTCCAAGCCGGTCATGCGCGACAGCGAGCATCTCTACTTCGAACTGGAGCCGCACCGCGACTACCTCGCCAAGTGGCTCCCCGAGCATACGGCGTCCGATGTCGCCAACAAGCTCATGGAGTGGTTCGGGGAGCCGCTGCGCGGCTGGGACATTTCCCGCGACGCCCCGTATTTCGGCTTCCCGATTCCCGGCAGGGAGGGCAAGTTCTTCTACGTCTGGCTGGACGCGCCCGTAGGCTACATGGCGTCGATGAAGAACTGGTGCGCCAGGAATGGACAGAAGTTCGAGGACTGGTGGCAGTCGGACGACACCGAAATCTACCATTTCATCGGCAAGGACATCGTCCGCTTCCACTGCCTCTTCTGGCCCGCCGTCCTGCGCGTCGGCGGCTACCGCGGGCCGACGAAAGTCTTCGTCCACGGCTTCCTGACCGTCAACGGCGAGAAGATGTCCAAGAGCAAGGGCACATTCATCAGCGCCCGCACATACCTCGACCACCTCGACCCCGTCTACCTGCGCTTCTACTTCGCGTGCAAGCTCGACGGTTCGACCGACGACATCGACCTCAACCTTGGCGACTTCGTGCAGCGCGTAAATTCGGACCTGGTGGGCAAAATCACCAATCTCGCGTCGCGCGGCGTCCAGATGCTCCACAAGAACCTCGGCGGGCGCGCCGGAAAGATGGAGGCGGAGGGCGAGGCGATCTGGCGCGAGGCCGTCGCGCGCGCCCCGCGCATTGCGGAACTCTACGAGGCCCGCGAATTCAGCCAGGTCCTCACCTCCGTCCGGGAAATAGCCGAGGAGGCGAACAAGTATTTCGACCGCAAGACCCCGTGGTCGCTCGTCAAGGCCGACCCCGAGGAGGCCCGCAAGGTCCTTACCTCCATCCTGAACATCTTCCGCGCAATAGCGATATACATCAAGCCTGTCCTCCCGGCATACGCCGACAAGGTCGCCGCGATGTTCGGCGAGGGGCCGTACCAGTGGGACGACCTCGGGCGCGAGTTCGAGGAACGCGACGTCGGCGCCTACGAATACCTTGCGACGCGCATCGACCCCAGGAATGTCGATGCCATGGTCCAGGCCAGCGTCGCCGGCGCCCCCGCGCCGTCTGCGGAGAAGAAGCCCATCCGGCCCGTCGCCCCGGAAATCGGGATCGACGACTTCGCTAAGGTTGACCTCCGCGTAGCCAAGGTGATGAAGGCTGAGACGGTGGAGGGCTCCGACAAGCTGCTGCGCCTTGAAATCGACGCCGGCGAGGGGCGGCCGCGCCAGATATTCTCCGGAATCAGGAAGTCGTTCAAGCCGGAGGCCCTAGTCGGCCGGCGGGTCGTGATAGTCGCCAACCTGGCGCCGCGCAAGATGCGCTTCGGCGTCTCCGAGGGCATGGTTGTCTGCGCCGAGAACCCCGACGGCACACTTGGCATGATAGGGGCCGACGACAACCTGGTGCCCGGCGCGACGGTCAGCTGATGCCGCCCGCAATCCCGCAAGGAGGCCGTGCCATGAACGGGACACCGCAGGGGGAGAGGGTTCGCATCGTATTCGCGGGGCGGTGCAATGCCGGCAAGTCAAGCCTGCTGAACGCCATTGCCGGCCAGCCGGTGGCGATTGTCTCCGGCGAGCGCGGCACCACGACCGACCCCGTAAGGAAGGCGATGGAGCTGCTGCCCATCGGGCCAGTCCTGCTGTGCGACACGGCCGGCCTCGACGACGAGACCGGCCTCGGGGCCGCGCGCCTTGAAAAGACCCGCGCTGAACTCAGGCAGGCGGACCTCGTGCTGCTCGTCGTTGACGGACGGAACGCGGATGGCGCGCTTTGCGATGCCGAGGCCGAAACCCTGGCGGAGTGCAGGCGGCAGGGCATCCCGGCCATTACGGTGTTGAACAAATGCGATGAGGTCGCGCAGGGCCGCGTGGGTGATGCGCAAGGCCGCGAGGGCCTTGCGCCAAGTTGCGGCGCTGTGCAGGGCCGCGGGGGCCTTGCGCCAAGTTGCGGCGCTGTGCAGGGCCGCGGGGGCCTTGCGCCAAGTTGCGGCGCTGTGCAGGGCCG
>JAFWPM010000216.1 GCA_017509565.1 Kiritimatiellia bacterium
AGCATGGCTTTCGCAATAGCCCCTGTCGCTCCTGTCACCACTGCCCTTTCCCCGATCACTTCCATCATTTCTGCCCCTTCTGCCATTCCTGTCATTTTTGTCACTTCTGTCATTTTTGTCACTTTTGTCATTTTTGTCACTTCACTTAATAGCTTCTGACGGCGCGCGCGAAGGCGTCGGCTGAGCGGTCGATGACGTCGTTTTCGACGCTGTAGCTCAGGCGCATGTGGCCGGGGCGGCCGAAGCCGGAGCCAGGGACGGCCAGGACCCCGTGCTTGAGGAGGTGGCCGACGAACTTCACGTCGTCTCCGCCTGGAGTCTTCGGGAAAACGTAGAATGCGCCCTTTGGGCATGAATATTCAAGGCCGGCGGCGTCCAGCACCGCCAGCATCTTCGCGCGGCGCACCTCGTAGATCGAGAGGTCGATCCCGCAACCGAGTATTCGCATCGCCAGCTTCTGGCCGATGATAGGCGCGTTCACATAGCCAAGGGTGCGCGTGGTGAGCGTCACTGCGGCGAGGAATGCGTCGGCGTCGGGCATGTCCGGGCTGGCCGCGAGATAGCCCGTGCGCTCGCCGGCCATTGAAAGGCTCTTGGAGAACGAGCCCAGCACGACGGCGTATGGGGACTTGTCGAGAATGGAAGGCACCTTCACGCCATCGTAAGTCAGGAAACGGTAGGGCTCGTCGGAGAGCAGGAACACGGGGCGGTCGCGGCCCTCGTTCACGCGGTTAACCAGTGCGGCAAGCGCGGAAATCGACTCCTCCGAGTAGACGCATCCCGTGGGGTTGTTCGGGGAGTTGAACATGATGGCGCGTGTGGACGGGGTGATTGCGGCCTCGATGGCCGCGAGGTCGATGTCGAAATCGCCGGGCTTGGAGGGGATGGCGCGCAGGCGGCCGCCGAAATGGCCGCAGTAGGAGCCGTACTCCACGAAATAGGGGGCTGGGACCAGCACCTCGTCGCCGGGGTTCAGCACGGCGCGGAAGAAGGACACGATGGCCCCGGCGGCGCCGCACGAGACAATCACGTGGCGCGCCTGGAGTGCCGGGACGTTCTGCTCCTTCGCCAGATGGGCGGCCAGGGCTTCGCGGAAAGGCATGAAGCCGGCGTTCGACGGGTAGCCTAGGGCGCGTGGCTGCGAGAGGGAGTCGGCGATTTCGCGAAGCGCGTCCGCCGCTTCCGGCGGCGGCGGGAGGTCGGGGTTGCCGAGACTGAAGTCGAAAACGTTTTCCGGGCCGATTTTCCTGCGGAGTTCGGCGCCGGCCTCAAACATCCGCCTTATCCATGACGACGACCCCATTGCCGCCGCGATTTCATCAGATACCATCCTTGCCATCGGTTTCTCCTGCCAGCATCTTCCTGACAATTGTGCGTGGTGATTTTAAAAAGCGGGAGCCGCGTGTGATCTTGCAGAGGCTCACGCCGAGAGTGTTGGAAATTTCGCGCTGGGTGACGCCTGCTTCGAGCATCTTGAAGATAAGCCAGCGCGCCTGGAGGTCGTGGAATTCGGAGGCGGTGAGGAAATCGACGAAAGCCCTCTCGACCTCCTCGGGGGAGGTGAGGCGCGCAAAGGCGGAGGCCAGTTCGGACTTTGCCTGCTCCATCAGAAGTTCGGCGGCCTTTGACTGCTTGCGCCGAGTGATTTGTTTCTTGCCTTTCTCTGCATTCCCAGCCATAATGGACTATGATACACTTTTTCGCCGCGCCGCGCAAATTCCGTCGCCTGGAATCTCCGCGGAACGCGCATGGCTTCTGGCGGAACTTGCAGGATTGCAGTCTCAAAAAACCTTCGGCCCTATGCCCTGGGGCTGGGGGGCGGAAAGCTTTTCGTCGGGAATCCAGCCGCTATGGCCGGAGGTTTTGTCGCGGACGCGCCTCCAGCCGAGACCGGGCGGCGCTTCCATTGTCTCAAGCGCCCCGGGAACCACGAGGTGCGTGGCCATGGCCTTTCCCGACGGGGCGAGCCTCAGCTGGAGAAGTTCCTCGGAAACGGTTGTTTCCGGGTCCCGGTTGGGTGAGGCGAGATCGACTGACTTGACACCGGCCTCCGATGTCGCGCGCCGTTCCGCGACATGGAGGACCGGCCCCTGCGCCTCCGCGACGCAGTATTGCCCCGTCGAGGGGTTGAAGAAGGCGAATTTTGCGGTGGGCAGGGCGAAGTCGCCGGGCGAAAGGGGGACAATCCTCCTTGTGATTGCCGCGACGGTGCCGGGCTCCGGATCCGAGGCGTCGCCCTGGTAGGCGCGGAAAATGGCGGCGTCCGGATCGGGGGCGGCGAAGGTCGCGCCATTGAGGCGTCCGCGCCCGGTGAGGCGAAGCCTCCAGTCCACGATGTCGCCGACGGCGGGGGAGTCCGTAGTCGCGGCCGATTCGATTGAGAATTCGCCGACGGCCCCGGAGAAGTCGGCGGGGCGCCCCTCCTCCGGGAGGGGAAGCACCTCGAAGGGGTGCCATGAGACGGGGACGGTTCGCCGCATGGTTCGGCGCGAGACGCCGAAGAGCATTCTCACCTGCTCGGTGACGTCCACCTGCATCGTGGAACGTCCGGGCGAGACTGAAAGCGGAATGGGCGACATGGCCGGCATTGAGACGTGGGCGATTATGCCGGCTGCCGGATTGGAGGGGTCGGCCTGGGATGCGCCGATGGCGACAGGGGTGCCGAGGTCCAGGGCGTCCGGTAGCCCCGTCGGGCGCGACAGGTTTAAATCGGAGAGCTGCGGGAGGGCGATGTCGAAGACGATTTCAAAATTCTGGCCGGCGTAAATGCGCCCCGTGGCGGCGGCCGTGGCGGTGAATGGCTCCTGCGCCGCTGTCGCGGCCAGGGCGATGAAGGCCGCCGCGGCGATGGCCGTGGTGCGAAAGATCATTGTGCGACTCCTTCCCCCGCAGTCTTTTCAGACGGGACCGGGAATGGGTTTTCTGGCGAATTGCGGCTGAATGCGGCGGCTGCGCTGGAGGCGAATATTGCGAATGCGGCGGCGGATGCGGCCAGCGGTGTCCAGCGTGGCCGGCGCAGGGCGGCCATCGCGGCGGCTAGGAGCCAGAGCGTCCACCAGAGGGCGGTGGCGATGGCGATGCGCCATTTGAGGTGGAGAAGCCAGTGCCAGCAGAGTATGTAGCGCGAAGGGGGCAGCGACGCTGTTCCCGAAAGGCTTCGCTGCGCGAGGGCGTAGTTTGCGGTGGTCTCCCTGGCGGCGCCGCGGCGGAGCATGGCGGAGTCGAAGGCGACCGAGGCGGCGCCTGGCTCCCCCGCGAGGAGCAGAGCCGTGCCGAGGTTGTGGTATAGCGGCCCGGTGGCCGCGCCGGAATCGGCCATTGCGGCGTAGAGGCGCGCGGCGGCGAGGAAGTCGGCCGGGGTCTGCGCGGCGGCGATGGCGCTTTGGGCGCGTCCCCAGTCGAAGGCGTCGGGTGGCGACTGGATGGGCAGCTCCGGTGTGCGCGGCAGGGCGGCGGCCAGGAGCGCAAGGAGCGCGAGGAGCGCGGCGGCGGGTGGCGCGGCGAAAGGAAATGCCGGCCCCTTGCGGCGGCGCCACGCCGGGTCGCCGGCAAGGTCGTCGGCCGCCTTTGCCAGGGATGCCGCCGCATCGGGGGCGGAAGTCGCGGATGCGCCGAAAACGCCTTGCTCCAGCGTCGCGAGCGCGTTCGCGAAATCCCTTGCGGATGTTTCCGCATAGCCTTCTGAGAGCAGGCGGGACAGGGCTTCGCCGGAGGTGAGCGAGGCAGGCCCCGCGCCCGTCAGCGCGGCTGCGAACTCGCGCGCGGGGGGGATGGCCTCGGACGAGCCGCCGCTGCGCGCGATGCGCCTCAGGCGCCGGCGGGCGCGGGATGCCAGGCGGGAGCGGCGTGTCGCGGCGAAGTGCCGTTTCAGCGTCCGCGCCAGCCATGTCGCCGCAATTGCGGCCAGGAATATGATTGGCGGCCAGAGCGCCGAACGCCAGGTGACGGAAACCGCCCCGAAATCGTCGAGCGGCGAATAGACGATGCCTTCGGGCAGGATGCTCTCGTGGTCGTCGCCGTCGCCGACGACTGAAATCTGCGTCGTGGCGTCGACCTGAAGAGGAATCGGCGGTGTCTCGACAATCGCATATTCGCCGCGGGACGGGTCGTAGTAGGCGATTTTCACCGCCGGGATCTCCATTGTCCCGGCCTTTAGGGGGCGGAGGCGGTACTTGAAGCGCTTGCCATCCTGAATGGATTCGGACTCCACATGGTCGGAATAGATGCGGAACGGGAGTTCGCCGACGTCGATCTCCGGGGGTTTTATCGCGGCGGGGTTGAAGTCGCCGGCGATGTCGAGCGTGAGCGTCAGCGGGTCGCCGACCTTGCAGGTGAGCGTGTCGAGCGATGCCTTGGCCGACATTGATCGCCCAACGCCGCCGGAATACCATGGCGGGCGCCCCTCTTCGGGAGGCGGAACCACCCGCACAGTCACGGCGGGGGCGACGATGAAGATGTCGGAGAGAACCGCGTTCTGGCGGCCCTGCTCGTCGGTCCTGACACCGGTCGCGACCTGGCCCTTCAGCGAGAGAGGCCCGAAGGTGTAGGCGCCTTCGGCGAGGGCGCTGTATTCCACGGTGAATGAATAGCGCCACCATTTCTCCCCGCCGATGTCCACGCACTCGGCATTCGGGCGGATCCGCAGAGGCGTTTCGTCGAAGAGCGACGGCATCGAGAAGAGGCCACCGAAGCCGCCGGGCTGCTCCATGTAGCCATTGACGGTAAAGAAGCCCATGGCGCGGCTTCCGGGGATGAGCGGGGCGAACAGTTCGTCGGCGGAAGGCTGCCTCAGCCCGGGGTTTTCCGGGAAGTCGAGGAATGTGGCGGTGATTTTCGGTGGGCGCTGCGGGAAAATCGGCTCAACGCCGTCGGTGCCCGGTATTGCGCGGAGCAGGATTTCGACATCGACGTGGAACGCGCTTTCGACAATCGCGGACTTCTCCGGGCTGGAGAGCGACGCCTTGGCGAAGTCGAGGTTTTCGGGGGCCACGACCTCGACGCGGCGCGACGGGCATTCGAGCTTCCTGCCGCCGGCCATGGCGGAGACTGCGCCAGTTTCGAACACGCCGGCCTCGGTCGGCGTGAAGAGGAATGTGAAAACGGTGCTGGATTCAACAACGCTCTTGCGCCTGCCGTTGATCAGGGTGATCCGCTGGGAGAAGGAGGATTGGGGGCCAAGGTATTCCACCGTGGCCGATGGCGTGCCGCCGGAGAATGCCGGGGGTGGCGGGTTTTGGTCGCCGTCCTCAAGGGTCACGCGCGCCACGACCGAGTCGCCAAGGTATATGCGCTCCCGGTCCACGGACAGGGAAAGCGTGGGCGAGGCGACGGCGTTGGCGGCTAGGAACGCTGCGGCGAGCGCGGCATGCGCGCACATTGCTGTTTGACAAAGATTCATTGCTTATGAGTATAGCAAAGTTTTGAGGCATGTGACATGGATGCTGGCGAAGGGGGGAAGCGAAGGGTTCCTGCGAAGTCCTGCAACGACTGCGCCGGAGCGCATTGCTTTGACATGGCGGAAGCAGTATGGTATATTTTAGCGAATGACGAATTTTGGGAAAGGGAAGGTTGCTTCATGGATATTGGCGGCATCGGCGGATGCCGTTCTTCTTGCTTTCTCGCTGCTTGCGGCCTACGCGCTGCGCTTCAACTTCGCGATACCGGCGCACCACGTGGCCCTGCTCCGGCTGACGCTGCCATTCACGCTTGCCACAGAGCTGGCGCTGCTCGGGGCGTTTGGCTGCCAACGGGGGCTGTGGCGGCTGTTTTCCGTCAATGACATACCGCGCCTTGTCGCGGCGCTTTCGGCGTCGGCCGCCGTTTCGCTCCTGTGCCGCGTCGCCCTTGCTGGTTTCGAGCCGCCGTTCTACGCCCCGGCGAGCGTGTCGCTGATGAATCTGGCGCTGTCGGTCTGCGCATTGGCCGGCGCGCGCTGGCTGCGTCTTCTCCAGGATGAGACGGGGCGCGCAATGCGCACCGGCGGCAACGACCCGACTGCGCCGCTGCGCAATGCCAGCATCGCCGACATCCTCAAGCGCGGGGCGGTCAGCCCCCCCTCGGCGGCGGAGCAGCGCAGGATCATCGCCGGGCGCAGCGTCATGGTGACCGGGGCCGGCGGTTCCATCGGGTGCGAACTCGCGCGGCAGGCGCTTGCCGCCGGTGCGCGCCGCCTTGTGCTTGTCGAGCGCGGCGAACTGGCTCTCTTCGAAATCGGGCGGGAGCTGGCGGCGTCGCCGCTTGCAGGCGCCGTCGCCTGTCACCTGGCGGATGTCGCCGACGGCAGGCGCATGGCGCGCATAATCGGGCGCGAGCGTCCGGATGTCGTGTTCCACGCGGCGGCGTACAAGCATGTGCCGATGATGGAGGAAAACGAAGTCGAGGCCGTGCGCAACAACATCATGGCGTCCGTCGCGTTCGCGCGCACCTGCGCGGAAAATGGCGTCGGGACGTTTGTACTTCTTTCCACGGACAAGGCGGTGGAGCCGTCGTCCGTGATGGGCGCCTCTAAGAGGATATGCGAGCTGGCGCTCATGTCCATGAACGGGCGGACCCGGACGCGGTTCACGGCGGTGCGCTTCGGGAACGTCCTTGGCTCGTCCGGCTCGGTGGTGCCGGTGTTCAAGGAGCAGATACTGCGGGGCGGGCCCGTCACGGTGACGCATCCCGACATGGAGCGCTATTTCATGACAACGCAGGAGGCCGCCAGCCTGACGCTCGTCGCCTCGGCCCTCGCGGCCGACCGCCCCGGCCACGCGTTCGTCCTGGACATGGGGGCCCCCGTCAGGATAACTGCGCTCGCCGAGGACATGATCCGCCTTGCCGGCAAGATACCAGGGCTCGACATCGGCATCGTGTTCACGGGCGCCCGTCCGGGCGAAAAGATGAGGGAGAAGCTAACGGCCGCAGGCGAACGGCTTGAGCCGACGGGCAACGGGCAGATTTCAAGTTTCCGAATCGAACCACTGCCGCAGGCGGCCGTCGACTCGCTGCTCACGGCCCTCGCGGGGGCGGCTGACGCATTTGACGCAGCGGCAATTCGGTCGCTGCTCTTCAACTTCGAGAAAGGGGTCCGACAATGAGCGACGCCAAGCAGCCATGCCATGCAGTCGCCTCCAGCCCGAAAGCCGCCGGCAGGGGCGCATGGTGGCCGATTTTCCAGTGGCTTTCCTTCGCGGCGTCGTTCGCGATACTGCTCGCGATGAGTCGCGGCAGATGCGGCTGGCTCGCGCACAGCGTCTTCGGGGAGCCGCGCGAGGACAGGGCCCACGGCTGGTGCATACCGGTATTCACGCTTGCCCTCTTCTGGCTGAAGCGCCGCGAACTGCGCGCCGCCGCCGGCGCGCCGTCGCTCGCCGGCGTGTTCCTGGCGCTCCCGGGGCTGCTCCTGTTCCTGGCAGGGTCGCTTGGCGACCAGGTGCGGTTCTCCCACGTCGCGGCGATATGGCTGCTTTGGTGCGCGATGTACGCCGCATGGGGGCGCGCCTTCGCGCGGCTGGCCTCGTTCCCCGTGGCCTTCCTGCTTTTCACGGCGCCGCTGAATTTCCTGGACTTCTTCACGGTCAGGCTCCGCATCGCGATCGCCGCGGCGTCCACATTCCTGCTTGACGGGCTTAGCATACCGATGCGCCGCGTAGGGACCGGGCTGTACTGCCTTGTCGGGGAGGGCTTCAGCCTGGACGTCGCCGACCCGTGCAGCGGGATGAGGTCGATTTTCGCGCTTGCGGCGCTGACAGCCGGATACGCCTACCTGACGCAGCGGACGAGGCGCGGCAAATGGCTGCTCTTCGCCTGTTCCGTCCCGCTGGCGATGCTCGGCAACCTCGCGCGGATATTCTCGATAGCGCTTGTCGGGGCGGCCTTCGGGGCGAAGACCGCCACTGGCTTCTACCACGACTATTCGGGATACGTGACGTTCCTTGTCGCCGTCATGGCCATGATAGCCGTCGGCGAGGCGATTTCCCGCTGGTTTGGGGATGGCGGCGCGGGGCGGGGGG
>JAFWPM010000217.1 GCA_017509565.1 Kiritimatiellia bacterium
CTGTCTCGTCGAATGAGACATCGGGCATGCGGAGCGGGCGGCCGAGGAGGGCGGCGAATTCGCGCGCGATGCCGATTACGGAGAGGCAGTCGGAGCGGTTCCAGGTGATTTCAAGGTCGAAGACCGTCTCGCCCTTGGGGAGGACATCCGCGAGCGGGGTGCCCGGGACGGCCGACGGGTCAAGCTCCATGATGCCCGAATGGTCCTGGGAGAGGCAGAGCTCCTTAGCCGAGCACAGCATGCCGTTTGATGGGACGCCGCGCAGCTTGGCGGGCTTGATCTTGAAGCCGCCGTCGGGGACGACGGCGCCGATCTTCGCGACGGCGACCTTGAGGCCGGCGCGGCAGTTCGGGGCGCCGCAGACGATGCCAAGGGTCTCGGCGCCGACGCCGACGGTGCAGACGTGCATGTGGTCGGAGTCGGGGTGCGGCTCGCAGGTCAGCACCTCGCCGACGACGAAGTGTTCGTCAAGTGCGGGGCCGTCGGTCTCGACGCCCTCGACCTCGACGCCGGAGAATGTGAGCTTGTCGGACAGCTCCTGAACGGAGAGGTCGGAGACGTCGACGTATTCGTTAAGCCAGCTGATGGGAATTTTCATGGTGTTCCTTACGGGTTGAAATTGTGTTAGTCGAGCTGTTCTTCGGCGAGGACGTTAATTCCAGACTACTCTAAAACTGCATGGCGGACAAACGTGTCCAGAAAGTCCATTGCCTCTTCTTTGCTTGTAAACGATCCACCGACTTTGGCATCGTTGGAATAGGATATGGAAATCTCGAATTAGGCGGCTGGCACAGGCGCGAATGGCATCCGTGCCCATATTTGCCCACGAAAGCTTGGCCTGGGCAATTCGGTGAACGTATGGATTGGCTTCTAATCCGACTGCGTTGACGTTGTGACGCAGTCCTTCCACAAGGACAGTTCCAAATCCGGCAAACGGATCTATGACATTCACATGGCCGTGTCTGGTCTCCCGTTCCAGCAAGTTGCCAACCCATTCCGCCGAAAATCCGGCCGTGTAGCGATACCACCTGTGAATTGGCAACCGCACGTTGTCCGCAATAGAAGAAGACACATCCACTGCCGATGCATTTTGTCCGACCTCTTCCTCCATTTCGGGAAAAAGGAATGCGTGATATGTGTCATTTGCCATGTCTATTGGTCTTTCCGCCTGCATTACTGGGAATGAAAGCGCTGTGACATCCCTACGCGAACTGTTCCAGAAACCTCAGGTCGTTCTCGTAGAAGTAGCGGATGTCGGGGACGCCGAACTTGATCATCGCGATGCGCTCGACGCCGAAGCCGAAGGCGAAGCCCCAGACCTTTTCGGGGTCGTAGCCGACGTGGCGATAGACGCGCGGGTCGACCATTCCGGCTCCGGCGACTTCGATCCAGCCGGACTGCTTGCAGACGCGGCAGCCCTTGCCGCCGCAGACGTGGCATGTGAAGTCGACCTCGACGGAGGGCTCGGTGAAGGGGAAGAAGTGCGGGCGGAAGCGGACGCCGACGCCCTCTCCCATCATCTCGCGGGCGAAGTAGGCGAGAGTAGCCTTGAGGTCGGCCAGGGAGACGGGCTTGGTGTCGACGTAGAGGCCCTCGATCTGGTGGAAGTTGGCGCTGTGGGTGACGTCCATCGTGTCGCGCCGGTAGGTGCGGCCGGGGCAGATGATGCGGACGGGCGGCTTGCGCGCCATCATGGCGCGGATCTGGACGGGGGAGGTCTGCGTCCTGAGCAGGAGGTCGTCGTCGAGCCAGAGGGTGTCCGACTGGTCCATGGACGGGTGGTGCGGCGCGGTGTTGAGGGCCGTGAAGTTGTTGAACCTGTTCTCGATGTCCGGGCCGTCCGCCACGGTGAAGCCGATGCGGGCGAAGATTCGCGCGACCTCGGAGACTACCTGGGAGAGCGGGTGGATGGAGCCGGCCTGGGGCCAGCGGCCGGGGAGGGTGAAGTCGAAGGCCGGGCCTGCGGCCTCGCCGGCGCCGGCGAGGGCGTCGGTGCGCTCCCGGAGCGTCGCCTCGAAGGCCGTCCGCCAGGCGTTGGCGGCCTTGCCGAAGGCTGGGCGCTCCACGGCGGGGACGTCGCGAAGCTGTTTCATGACGGCCGGGATGAGCCCGTTGCGGCCAAGGTACCTTATCCTTACCTGCTCGATTGCGGCGGCGTCGGTCGCGCCCTGCGCGGCGGCGATGGATTCCGCCTTCAGTTTCTCCAGTTCTTCGAGATTCATGCTGGCTCCGTGTTCGGATGTCGTTACTGTATGCCTAAAATCAGCCTAACATTATACCAAATAATGCGCGGCGCGGTGAGATATGCTAGAATGTTGCACCATGAAGATAACTTTTTTAGGCACCGGCGCGGACGACTGGGACTGGCGGAATCCCGCCCCCGGAACGCGCAAAAGCACTTGCACCCTTGTCGGGGCGACTGTCCTGGTCGACGCCGGGCCATGCGTCCTGGCAGGGCTGGCCGACGCAGGCGCAAGGCCGGCCCGCGTTGCGGACCTGCTCGTCACTCACACCCACGGCGACCACTTCAACCCCGACGCGGTGATGGCAATCGCCGGCGCCGGCCGCAGGAAACTGCGGGTATGGGGACCGCCGACGGTCGCGGACATGCTGCCCGGCGGCCTGGCGCGGGTCGATTTCCATCCGCTGCTTCCTGGCGACGGGTTCCGCGTAGCCGGCATGAGGGCCGTGGCCCTGCCGGCCAACCACGCGGTCGCGCCGCGTTCCGCCGAGCAGCCGCTCCACTACGCCATTTCAGGGCGTGGCGCCAATCTGCTGTACGCCCTCGACGGCGGCTGGCTCTGCGCGAAGGCGCGCCTGTGGCTTGGTGAATTCCTGCGCGGGAAGCCGCTTGACGCCATAGTCTGGGATGCGACCTGCGGCAACACCTTCCGCGACTGGCGATTCGCGGAACACAACGACCTCAGGATGATCGACGCCATGCGCGAGGGCCTGGTCAAGCTTGGAATCGCATCGGCCGAAACCCTTCATGTGTTCGACCATGTGGCGCGGACGCTCTGGCCGGCGGACGCCGCGGAGCACCGGCGCCTGGCGGAATGTTTCGGGGGCATGGTGGCCGAGGACGGCCTCGAACTGGATGTCAACGAGCCGGCCCGCTAGGGCCACGTGCTCACTGGCGCGGCTCATAGCCCTCGGCGGTCTTGCGCCTTTTCCAGAAGGCGAGGAAGTCGAGGGCGAGATTGCGGTTCCCCACTGTCTGCCAGGCCCTGGCGTTGGCCTCTTCCGCGGTGAGACCGTCCGCCATGCCCTCAAGGTATGTCGGTATCACCTTGCGGTATGCCTCGAAGCCGCTGACAGCATGGCAGCCCTTTGCGAGGAAGTAGCAGAGTGCCCACGCGGAGACGTAGTTGAGGTTCACCGCCTTCTTGGAACCCGCGTAGAACTTCGCGTACGGCATGTCCCTCACCGCGGCCAGATGCGCGGCGATCTCCTCGGGCATCTTTTCCGCCCATTGTGCGCGATTGCCGGAACACAGGACGCGGACCTGTCCGGTTCCGGGATTTATCCGCACGTTCTCGAAAAGCGCGGCGTACCCCTCGTTGAACCACTGCATGTGGTCCCCGCGCCCGGTGGCGTAGTGCAGGTACTGGTGGAATGCCTCGTGGCGCATCGTCTCAAGGGTGGCGGCGCGGTCTTCGCGGTATTGGACGAGCAGCTCCTCGCGGGCCGGCGACCAGAGGCCGATTGAGAAAGACATTTCGCCGGCCCCCGCGGCGCGCAGATATTCGCTGTATCCGGCCTCGTCGGCGAAAAGGCGGACGACGCATGTCCCGACTTCCTTCGTTGCCGGGACATAGCGCTGGTAGGCCTTGCGAAGCAGGCTCATCGTCCGCTGTGTCTCCCTGATGAACCCGGCGCCCCTTGCCTGCGGGAGGTCGCTGAGGAAGACGTAGTCGGCGTTCTCGCTCCACCACCAGCCATCGACGCCCGAAATCGCCTTCTTCGCGGCGGCGCGGCGCGGGTCGTCGGGAATGCCGGAGCTCCTTGACGCCCCAGTGTAGCGCGAATCGAGCCGCTGGGCGGGGGAACGGGAGCCAGCCCTGCCGCAGCCGCGGAGGAAATCCATGAGCAGGTTCCGCCCGGCCGTCTCCGAAACCGGGGCGCCCAGGCTGAACCCGGCGTAGAACCAGAAGCCCCCAGCGTCCCTTACCTTGAAAATGCAGGCAAGGCGGTCGGGCGATCCGGTCCTGACCTGCAGCGCGGCCGGGATGTCGCCGCCTGTCCCGGAGAGGCGGGAGAAGTCGCCTGGCGCGGCGCCGGAAATCCCCGCGTACTGGCGCAGCCACTCCGCGACATCGTCGGCCGACGCCTTCGCGAAGCGCACGGCGCCGGCCTCGAAGGCGGCATCGAGCGCCTCGGCTGTAGCGTAGCCGTCCTGGGACTCCGGCTCAAGGCAGTCGATGCGCGCAATTTCCATTGTGGCCCCGGCGCCGCACGACCATTCGCCGCCGCGCTCGCGGGCGCGCCAAGACTCCCTTACCGGATAGACCTTTTCCTCCCGGACCTCCGCGCCCCTGCGCCACTGGCGCACGCGGGCCTCGATTGTCACGGCCGGGACGGATTTCGCGCCCTTGAAAATGCGCGCCCTGATCCCAATGGCGTCCAGGGGCGTCGGGCCCATGTCGAAAGCCGGGGTCCCGGCGGCGGTGGCCCCGATAAGTGCAATGGCGGCTAGGTTGCGGAGAGTTTTCTTCATGGCATGAGCCCCTGCGCCGCGGGCCTATGGCGCCCCGACGCGCCTGACATTCTACCATAGGCCCCCGCCACGGGCAAGTAGCGGCAAAAAAAATTTGCCTGCATCTGCCAGAAAGGATAGAATATTCCCAGTTGTTTTCACCAATTTCCCTTGATGCAATTTCCATTGATACGAAGAAGGACACTGTCCATGAAGAGACCCGAAATCGGCACTGTCTGCCATTTGACCGAAGACTGCTCCGAGATTGACAAGGTGGCCGCATTTGGCCTGCGCTGCTCGCAGGTCGTCTGCTGGTTCCCCGAACTCGCCACCGCCGACATCGCCCGGAGGCTGCGGAGGCGCGCGGCCGACGCGGGGGTGCGCCTGACCGCAATGTGGGGCGGCTACTCCGGCCCCAGGGCCTGGAATTTCACCCGCGGCCCCGTGACGCTTGGCCTTGTCCCCGTCGCATACCGCGAGACGAGGGTCCGCGAACTCATGCGCTGGGCCGACTTCGCGGCGGAGGCCGGCGCCCCGGCCGTGATCACCCACTGCGGCTTTCTCCCTGAGAACAGGACCGATCCTGAATACGAGCCCGTGGCGGTGGCCATCGAGCAAGTCGCCTCATACTGCAGAAAGCTCGGGCTGGGCTTCTGGTTCGAGACGGGGCAGGAGACCCCGGTCGTCCTCCTCCGCTTCTTCGAGGAGGTCGGGCTTGACAACCTTGGCGTCAACCTCGATCCGGCGAATCTGCTGATGTACGGCAAGGGCAACCCGATCGACGCCCTGCACGTCTTCGGGAAGTACGTCCGCGCGATTCACGCCAAGGACGGCATGCCGCCGAGCGACGGCGCCAGACTCGGCCCCGAAGTCAAGGTCGGCACCGGCTACGTCCGCTACCCCGAATTCATCCCGCGCCTGCTTGACTGCGGGTTCGAGGGCGACCTGACGATAGAGCGCGAAATCTCCGGCGCGGAGCAGGACAAAGACATCCGCGACACCGTGGTCTACCTGACGGGGCTCCTGGACAAGTATTTCGCGAAGTGACGGCGGCCGATTGGCGCGCCAGGGGGGATTCGAACATGGAAGCGATTGAACTGCAGGGCGGGGCGAGGATGCCCCTGCTTGGCCTGGGGACGTTCAAGGTCACGGATCCGGGCGAATGCTCGCGGAGCGTCCTGGCCGCGATACGCGCCGGCTACCGCCTCATCGACACCGCGCAGGCATACGGCAACGAGGCGGCCGTCGGCGCCGGAATACGCGCGGCGATTGGGGAGGGGCTTTGCGGGCGCGCCGACCTCTTCGTGACGACCAAGGTGAACTTCCGCTCCTTTGAAACCGAAGATTGCCGCCGCAGCCTGGCCGAGTCGCGCTCGCGCCTCGGCCTCGACTACCTGGACATGGTCCTCCTGCACTGGCCGTTTGGAAACGTCTACGCCGCGTGGCGGGTGCTGGAGGAGGAGAAGGACGCCGGGCGCATACGGGCCATCGGCGTCTCCAACATGGAGCCGGACCGCTTCATAGACCTGTGCGAGTTCAACCGCGTCAGGCCGGACGTTAACCAGATCGAGACGCACCTCTACTGCCAGCGCAGGGGTGTACGGGAATGGATGGGCAAGTACGGGATCGCCTGCCAGGCATACGCGCCGCTGGGGCAGGGGCGCGCCAACGAAATGTTCAGCGAGGAGGCCGTCGCCGGCATCGCCGCCAGACATTCGAAGACGCCTGCCCAGGTGCTGCTGCGGTTTCTCACGCAGGAGGGGATTTCCGCGATTCCGAAGAGCGTCCACGAGGCGCGCATCGTGGAAAACATCGGGATATTCGACTTTGAACTCGATGGCGCGGAGATGGAGGCGCTGCGCGCCCTTGACAGGGACGCGCCAATGATAGGCCTTCCCGAAAAACCTGAAAAGGTCGTGAGGGCGATGGGCTGGTAGGGCGGGCGCGGCCGCCGCGCCTAGCGGTTGCCGTACTGCGTCTCGATCCAGCGCCTGTACTCGCCGGAGCGGACGGAATCGACCCATGCCGTGTTTTCGAGGTACCACTTGACGGTCTCCTCGAAGCCGGAGTCGGCGGTATGCGTCTGGCGCCATCCGAAGTCTCGCTCCAGTTTGGAGCAGTCGATGGCGTAGCGCAGGTCGTGGCCAAGCCTGTCGGCGACATGCGTTATCAGCGACTCGCGCGGGGCGCCGCCGGGAAGCGGCCCGCAGAACCTGTCAACCAGGGCGCAGATGCGCTTCACGACATCGATGTTCGTCAGCTCCGAACGTCCGCCGACGCAGTATGTCGAGCCTGATTCGGCTTGGGTCATGACCGTCCAGATGGCGGCGCAGTGGTCTTCGACGTGGAGCCAGTCGCGGACGTTGAGCCCGGCGCCGTAGACCGGGAGCGGCTTGCCCTCCCTTGCGTTGAGGATCATCAGCGGGATCAGCTTTTCGGGGAACTGGTATGGCCCGTAGTTGTTGGAGCAGTTGGAGATCGTCGTGTCGAGCCCGTAGGTGTCGTGGAATGCGCGGACGAGGTGGTCGGACGACGCCTTCGACGCCGAGTAGGGGGAGTGTGGCGAATAGGGCGTCGTCTCGGAGAAGAATCCGTCGGGGCCGAGCGAGCCGAAGACCTCGTCAGTCGAGACATGGTGGAAGCGGGAGAACGCGTCGCCGGCCTCGCGGGCGGCCTGGAGGAGGTTGAAGGTGCCGACGATGTTCGTCTCCACGAAGTCGCCGGGCGAGACGATCGAGCGGTCCACATGCGACTCCGCGGCGAAGTGGCAGATCGCGTCGATGGAGAAGTCGCGCATGGCCTTGCGGATGGCGTCGCGGTCGCGGATGTCGGCGTGGACGAGGACGTAGCGGTCGCCGAAGCGCGCCGCGACATCGTCCAGGCTATGTGGGTTCCCGGCGTAGGTGAGCGCGTCGTAGTTGACGACGCGCCCGCCGAAATCGGTCTTCTCGAAGAGGTGGCGAATGAAGTTCGATCCTATGAACCCGGCGCCGCCGGTGACCAGCAGGTTGCTGAATTTGCGGTTTTTCATAGGCATGATTATACCATATCCGCATTTGCAATGGAGTGTGGAAAGGTGTATTCTTTTTAGGCCATGAGTTGCGAATCCCCAATAGGCTTTTTCGACAGCGGCGTCGGCGGACTGGCGGTCCGGGACGCCGTTTTGCGAATACTGCCCGGGGAGGACACCGTCTACATCGCGGACAGCGCGAACTGCCCATACGGGCCGAAGCCGGCGGAATTTGTCAGGCGGAGGTCGCTGGAGCTGACGCGAAGGCTTGTCGGCATGGGGTGCAAGATGGTCGTGGTCGCGTGCAACACCGCCACGGCGGCGGCGATCGACGCGCTTCGCGCCGAATGGCCGCGGCTTCCGGTCGTTGGCATGGAGCCGGCGGTGAAGCCCGCCGCCGCGCGGTCGAAAAGCGGGGTTGTGGGCGTTCTTGCGACGAAGGGGACGTTTTGCGGGCGGCTCTACCGCGACACATGTTCGCGCTACGCGTCCAATGTGAGGGTGATCGCCAGCGTGGCCGACGAATTCGTGGAGATGGTTGAGCGCGGCGAGGTTGACGGGCCCGGCGCGGAGCGCATAGCCAGGGCGAAACTGGAACCGCTCCTTGCGGCCGGTGCGGACAGGATAGTGCTGGGATGCACCCATTTCCTCCATCTGGCGCCGCTGCTGGGGAGGATAGCCGCGGGCAGGGCGGAACTGGTGGATCCGTCGGACGCCGTGGCGGGGCAGGTGCGGCGGGTTCTGGCGGCGCGCGGCCTGCTTGCGGAAAGGCCTGGGACCGGCGCCGGCCGGGTCATGCGGGCCTAGTGGTCGGCAATTCCATTTGATGTTGGCGCCGACGCGCCACCGCCAGCGCGCGCGGACGCTCTTTCTTTTTGGTATTATAGTAGTGCATCCGTAAAGGTCGTTTATCATGAAAAATTCAGCAAGCAAGGCAGATTTCGAGGCGCTACTCAACGCGCAGTTCGACAATTTCCGCAAGGGTTTCAATCCGGGCGAGCGCGTCACCGCGACGGTGGCGGCGGTGACGCCGGCCGGCGTCATCCTTGACGTTAACGCGAAAAAGGAGGGCATCATCCCCGAAAACTCATTCGCGCCCGGAGCCGAGAGACCATCCGTCGGCGACACCGTGACCGTGTACTTCGCCGGGGTTTCCGACGGCGCGTTCATCTTCTCGACGGGCGGCGGCGAATCCGCCGGGGGCGGCGACCGCTCCATCCTCCAGGCATTCGAGTCGAAGCTCCCCATCGACGGCAAGGTGCAGGCCGAGGTCAACGGCGGCTACGAGGTCATGGTCGGCAAGACGCGCGGCTTCTGCCCGTTCTCGCAGATCGCCCTGCACCGGGAGGAGGGCGCATCCTACATCGGGAAGACCTATTCGTTCATCGTCGAGGAGTACGATCCCGAGGAGAAGAACCTCATCCTCAGCCGCAGGGCGCTGCTTGAGCGGCAGGCCGCCGAGAGGCGCGAGGCGCTCAGATAGTCGCTTGAGGAGGGCGAGACGCGCACCGGCAAGGTCACGCGCATCATGGACTTCGGCTTTTTCGTAGACCTCGGCGGCGCCGAGGGGCTAGTCCCGCTCCGCGAGATTTCGTGGCAGAGGGGCGTGAAGCCGGACGACATCGTCAGGCCGGGGCAGGAGGTCGAGGTGCTTGTGAGGGCGATCGACTGGGACGCCAACCGCATTTCGCTCAGCCTGCGCGCGACCCAGGCCAACCCGATGGACGCCTACATAGCGGCGGCGACGGTCGGCACCCAGGTGGAGGGCCGGATCACCCGCGTCGAGCAGTTCGGCGCGTTCGTCGAGCTGGAGCCTGGCGTCGAGGGGCTGCTGCCCACCGGCGCAATAGCGCGCGGCCGCCGAATCGGCCACCCGTCGCAGCTCGTGTCGGCGGGACAGGACGTACTCGTGAAGATAGACTCAATCGAGCCGGACCGGAAGCGCATATCGCTGCGTCTGGTGCCGACGCCGGAGGAGGTCGCGGCGGCGGAGAAGGCCCGCGCCGAGCGCGAGGCCCGCTGGCGCAAGGCGCACGGGATAACGGAGGAAGAGGAAAAGGAGGAGCCCTTCGACCTGAAGTCGGCACTTGACGACTTCAGGAAGTCGAATGGCGACGGCGGCTCCTTCGGCAGCTTGGGCGATGCCTTTTCGGGACTTAACCTTTAGCGCCGCCCGGAACGGGGATGGTCGCGCGGCATTCCGCCTGTCATACCATGGCAGGGCGGTGACGGCCCGCATCGCGGCGCGGCGCGCAACCCCCGTGCACTGCGCGGGGAATGTGGCGGTCATCCACCCGCCGAGGCGCGGGCGCCCTGAGGCGGGCATCTTCCCGCAAACAGTGTTCGCGGCCGACGTGCTTGGCGCGGATGGCCGAGCGCGCCGCGTCGGCGGGCCGGCCTACCGCAGGGCGCCGGAATTCCCGGCGCTTCTCCACTACGCCGGATTCAGCGCATTCGCCACGCGTTCCGCGGGCGGGGAAACGTTCTTGGTTGCGGCAGGCTCCCCCGCCGCGGCCCTTGCAGTCGATCCCGCCGTCGCCGCCGCGTTGCCCGCGGATTGCAGATGCGCCATCGAGGCCGACTCCGCGCGGATGAGGCGGGCCATGGCCGAAGCGGTCTCCGGCGGGACTCCCGGCGCGGCGGCGGCCGCCGTTGAAATCGCCGGAAGCCCGGAATGGCGCTGCATCTCGGGCCGGGGCGAGGATGGCGACGCCCTTGTCTGGGCATTTTCCCGCGATGGCGGGGAATACGCCGTCGCCGGGGTCGTCCGCGCCCAGGCTACCCTGACAGTCCAGTTCCCTTTTCTACGGCGGGATGCGGAATATTGCGCCGAATGGGCGGACGACGGGCTTGACTACTATGTCCGCGACGGACTGGAAATCAGGCCGCGCGCCGTCGGCGCATCGACAAGGGCCGTGGTCAAATGCGCGGATGGCGGGGGCTTCGCTGTCCGCATCGCAACGCGTGGCCGCATCAGGGAATAGCGGATGTTCGAGACTCTCAGGGAATGGATGGCGGGGCCGATGGCCGGGAAGACGATGCTCTTCCTGCGCGGTTCGTTCTTCATCTGCTTCGCGGTTGCCTCCGCCCTCCTGCTTCTTCCTGGGCGCGACACGCTGAGGCGCGGCGCGGCCGGGAGCGGAAGGCGTCTGCTGGCGCTGGTTTCGGCGCTTGGCTTCCTCGCCATAGCGGGCTTCCAGATGAGATGGCAGATATTCGGCGCGACAAACCCGGACCTCATGCGCTTCGTCCGGCGCCACAACGCAAGGCCCGGCGTCGATGTCAGGCGCGGGTCAATCCTGGACCGCAACGGCTCCGTCCTGGCGATCGACGGCGAAGGCGGCGTCCGCCGCCAGCCCCTTGGTGCGGCCGCGGCGCATGTGGTCGGCTACATCGATCCGATGGCGGGCTTCGCCGGACTGGAGAAGGCGGCGGACGCGGCCCTGTCCGGCGTCGCGACCTCGCCAATGGCGGAGCTTGGGCGCATGGGGAAGGGGATAGTCTCAACCAAGCCCGTTGAGGGCGGGGACGTCCGCGTGACGCTGGACGCCAGGCTCCAGCGCTTCGCATACGGGGCGCTGGAGGGGCGGAGGGGCGCCGTAGTCGCGCTCAACCCCGACACCGGCGAGATATACGCCCTGGCCAGCGCCCCGTCGTTCGACCCGCTCCACCCAAACGAGCGACCGGCCGGCGCCGACGCGCCGTTCCTCAACCGCGCCCTCCAGGGCCGGTACCCGCCCGGCTCGACCTTCAAGGTCGCGATGGCGCTGATGGCGGCGGACATGCGCATCGCGCCCGTGCTGGACTGCCCGGCGTCCGGCTACCGCGCCGAGGGCGAGTCCCGCCCGATTCGCGATTCCGAATACTACATCTACAAGCGCGAGGGGCGCCAGTGGCGCGGCTTCGGCAAAATCGGGCTGCACGACGCCCTCGTCCATTCCTCCAACGTCTACTTCGCGCAGCTTGCGCGCAGGATACCCGTTGACTCATTCAACGGCTACGTGTCGCTTTTCGGCATCAACGAAGGCCAGACGCTCTTCGGCGACGGCAAGGCGGCCTTAAGGGCGTCGCCGGGATCTGTGCCGGTGCTTGGGGCCCGGGAGGCGAAGGCGATGATGCAGCTTGCCATCGGCCAGGGGCGGATGATGGTCTCCCCGCTCAATGTCGCGATGTGGACCGCCGTGGCGGCAAACGGCGGCGTGTCCGTCGCCCCGACGCTCGACCCTTCGCTCCCGCAGATCGGCTCCCGCCACCGCGTCGTATCCCGCACAACGGCCGGGAATGTCGCCGTCATGATGCGCGACGCCGTCAAGTCCGGGACTGGGCGAGGGGCCGACATCCCGGGGCTTGAGGTCTGCGGCAAGACGGGGACGGCCCAGAACCCGCGCGGGGCGGACCACGCCTGGTTCACCTGCTTTTCATCCGCGACCGAGCCGCGGCTTGTGGTGACGGTCCTCGTGGAAAACGCCGGATACGGGTCGAGGAGCGCCGTCCCGATTGCCCGGAAAATCCTCGAAGAGGCCGTGCGCATCGGGCTTGCGCGAACGAAGGAGGTGGCGAAGTGAGCCGCGCCGCAAGGAAATCGCCCTCCGCGCCGGCGGGGCGCGGCACCGGGTTCTCCGCCGTGGAGGCGGCCGGCGCCGGCGCATTCGCCGCGCGGATGCTGGTTTCGTGGCTGGCAGTGGCGCTTGGGTACTGCGCCGTGTTCGCCGGACGCCTTGCCTGGGACGCGACAACCGCCCCGCGCGACCTGGCACCCCTTGGAATATACACCGCGTGCGTCGCGGCGGAGATGCTGCTCCTCAGGCGCAGGGCGCTTGACACGGACCTGAGGATATTCGAGATTGTCACATTCCTCGTCGGCGTCGGCATGGACGTGCAGTTCAGGATGGGGGCCTTTTCCGGGGCGATGTCCGGCGCCAAGCTCGCGCTCCCGGGCGGCTTCGCGGCCATGCTGGCGTCATACGCGCTCTTCTGCGGCGGGCGCTGGCGCCACCTTGAGCGCCTGTCCCCATTGTGCTATCTGCTGTCGCTGGCGGCCATGGCGTCGCTGCTCGTCTTCGGGCGCCGCTTCCGCGGCGGGCTGTACCTCCCCGGCAATGTCAATCCTACGGAGATCGCCAAGCCGCTGCTGGCCGTGACCCTGGCGGCCTTCCTCGCAAGGCATGGCGACGGGATGCGCCGGGCGTTCCTCGGATTGCCATTCCCGAAGCCGCGGTCGCTTGCGTGGCTGGCGGCGCTGTGGCTGCCGGTGATGGCGCTGGCCATGGCCGTGCGCGACCTTGGCCTGGCGCTGCTGCTATGCATGACCCTCGCCGCAACTCTTGCCGCCTCGACCCGCCGCGGCGGATGGCTTCTCTGGTTCGCCGGCGGCATCTGCGCGGCTGGCTGGATCGGCTGGCGGCTGCCCGGGCATGTCCACGCCCGCCTTGCCGCGTGGATCGACCCGTTCGCCGACCCAACCGGATCCGGCTGGCAGTTGCTCCAGAGCTTTTCCGCAATGTTCGCCGGCGGGATTTGGGGCGCGGGGATTGGCGCGGGGCTCCCCGTTGAGGTGCCGATCGTCGCGACCGACTTCATCTACGCCGCGCTGGCGGAGGAACTCGGCGCGGTGCTCTGCATCCTCGTCCTTGCGCTCTACGCCGCGCTGGCGGTGCGCGGCTTCATGGGCGCCGACCGCCCTGGCGGGAAATTCGGGCAGGCCCTCGCGGCCGGGCTTTCGGCTGTCCTCGCTTCCCAGGCCCTGCTCAATCTCGCCGGCGTCGTCAAGGCCCTCCCGCTGACGGGCGTGGTCCTGCCATTCCTGAGCCAGGGCGGAAGCGGCCTTGTGTCGATGATGCTCGCGGCCGGGCTCCTCGCGGCGGTCGAAAGCGACAACGGCTAGCTTTCCGCCATGCCCGGGACGGCTTGGCGGTGAAGCGCCGGGCAGTCGTCAGCCGACTAGCCGCGCGGCAACTTTCCCAGGCAGTTTCAAATCTTCTCAAAACGTTTCAAAATTTCTCTTGACACTCCCGTCTTCAAAGGGTAGAATTATAGCAACGATGAAACACCCCGAATTCATATCGATTGGCTACTGCTCGAACGACCACATCGCGGTGGTCCCATTCATACCGCAAGACACCAAGGTCCGGATGCTGCGCCACGCCATCATAGGCGGCGGCCCCGCCGGGAACGCC
>JAFWPM010000218.1 GCA_017509565.1 Kiritimatiellia bacterium
AGGATTAACCAACCCGAAAGCACCGCAAAAACACTCTCGAGGCTCATAAGCAGCGTGGCGATTGTCGGTTCAGCGTAGCGCTGACCGATAATCTGAAGCGTATACGCGACACCGCTGGACATAATACCCGTGTAGAGGATTGTGTACTTCGCCTCAAGGATTTTATCAATCTGAGGATGTTCAAAAATGAACATACACACAAGCATTATAAGCCCTGCCGTAAAGAACTGGATACAAGCCATTTGCAGACCGTTCGCTCCTTTTTCAAGACATCGGTCAATACAAATAATGTGAAGTGCGAACCCAAACGCGCAGATAAGTGTCAGCAGGTCGCCTATCCCCACCGTGAAAATCGGGATATTGCGCGCGGCGGCCTTCGCGGCGGCCTTCGCGGCGCGGCCGGCGAGATCCTCGCCATCGGATATCAGGACTATTGCGCAGTTGTCCTCGGCCGACGTCGCAAGCGCCTCCAGGCACTTTTCTATGGCGTCCGCGATATCAGTCTCCCCGCGGGGCGCGGAGTCAACGGACACGCCGTCGATGGCCTGCCGGAGAAATGCGTAGTCGGCCGTCAGCGGGCACAGCATCACGCCCCTGCCGCGGAACGCAAGCAGCCCTGCGCGGTCGCCGCGCAGGTCACCGATGAGGTCCAGGATGTCGGCCTTCGCGCGCTCAAGCCTGTTTGGATGGACGTCGGCCGCGAGCATGGAGCGTGATACGTCGAGCGCTATCAGCAGCGACGCGCCGCGCGACGCGACCTTGAAGTCGCTGCGGCCCCACTGCGGCCTCGCGGCGGCGAGCGAGAGAATGACCAGCCCGCCCGTCAGCAGGCATGTCCTGAGCCGTTCGGCGAACCCCGCCGCGCCGGCCCTGGCGAACCCGGCGCGGCGCAGCACTTCGGCATTGGCCAAAAGCGCAAGACGCCGCGCCCGGCGTGTCAGAATCATTGAGGCGGCCAGCCCGGCAACTATGACCGGCGGTATCGCAAGCAGCAGCCAAGGATGTAGGAATCTCATCGCCAGAAACCTCAGACAAGTCGGCCCGCGGCCGCCAGGTTCATCGCCGCGGCAATGGCTAGAATCACGCCGCCTGCGGCAAGCGGCCATTCAAACCATTCTGTGTAGTTGTCGAACACTTCACCCTGGACGCGCGTTTTCTCCAGCGCGTCGATCTCGCCCATGATTTCGTCGAAGTCGCCACGGTCGCTCACCATCCAGTAGCGCCCGCCTGTCTCGTCGGCTATGCGGGCCAGCTCCTCTTCGTCGAACTCCACGCGCGCGGTCGCTATCGCTGGCCGCCCGAAGCGCATCGTCCGGTATGGCGCCATGCCGGTCTTCGACCCAACGCCGATGGCGTAGACCCTTATGCCAAGCTCCTTCGCTATGGACGTTGCCTTCTCGGGCGTGGTGACGCCGGCGTTCGAGACGCCATCCGAAAGAAGGACGACTATCTTCGTCTTCAGGTCGCACTCCTGAAGACGGGCGCATGCGGTGACCAGCCCGTCCCCGACTGCCGTAAGCGTCTCCTCGTTGGACACCGGCCCGTCGTCGCCGGATGTCCCCGGCACATTTACGGCCTTGAGGTACTGGAGGAGGGCCCTGTGGTCGGCCGTGAGCGGGGAACGGGTGGAAGCGAAGCCGCCGAACGTCACCAGGGTGACCAGATCGTCGGGCCGCCGCCCGATGAAGTCGGCGAATTCCGTCTTTACGACATCGAGCCGCGTCGGGGCGTCCTCCGCCGCGGGATCCTTCGCAAGGTCAAGGGCCATCATCGAGCCTGAAACATCCACGGCCATTGCGATTGCAATCGAGTCGGCCGTGCGTCTCACGCGCGAGAACAGCGTCTGCGGGCGCGCGGCGGCGACAACCAGAAGAAGCGCCCCCGCAATGAAGGCGAAAGGCGTGGCGCGCGCGATTGCCGCGCGCACGCTGAACCCTCCGGCAGGAACCAGCGACACAGGCGCGAACGGGACGGCCTTCGGACGGGTCGGGCGCCTCAGCATCCGCCACGCCATTGCCGCCAGCGGAAATGCCAGCGACAGCGCCCACGGGGCCGCCAAACGGAACTGTCCCATCATTGCGGGCCTCCCTTCCCCGCCGCTGCGGGACCGGCGGCTGACTCACGCTCGACATACCGCTTCGCGGCGCCTGCGGCCTCGCGCGCCATTTCAACCGTGGCCGAAAGTCCGGCGAACTTTACCATGTCCGCAGACTGGAGGAACTCGGAAAGCTGCGACAGCGACTCCGCGGTAAACCGGGTGTCGCCACGGGCGCTTGCGAGGAATTCCTCGGTCGTCTGGCGCGGGGCGCGAATGCCATAGGCGCGCTCGATGTAGCGGCGCACGACATGCGTCAGCTCCACATAGTAGTCCTTGAAGAGCCCGCGCTCGGGCAGACCGCGCCCGAGCAGCTGCGTGAGTTCGTGCAATGCCCTCTCCGCAGGTGACATGAGCCTAATCCTGACCGCCCTGCGTATGCGCCGCAGGGCCATGGCCAGCAGGGCCAGCGCGCCCGCCGCCGCCAGCGCCGCGAGCAGCCACTCCATCGCCTGGCGCGGGGACGGCCATACAAAGAGACGGCGCAGCGGAAGCTCCATTCCCCCCGCCGCCTCAGGCATGGGCGAAACAGGGAAAAGAACCGGCCCCGCGACGAATGTGCGGCGTCCCTGCGCATCGATGGCGGCTATCGCGAACGGGCCAAGGCGGTAGCGCCGCGCGGCAGGATCCGCCCTGAGCCGCCACCGTATTTCAATCCGGCCGTCTGTCCGCTCGCCGCGCGTGTAGCCCTCGGCGATGGAGAATCCCTCGAATCTTGCGCGCAGCTCGTCAATCGACGGGATCTCAACCCTACCCCCGTCCGCGGCCTCGACGAGAAGCGATGCCGTCAGGTCGCGCTCAAGCGAGAGGGCCGGCGCGTCGGTTTCCAGCGTTGCGGAAACTCCGGCAGCCGCGTCGCCGCCCTGCAGAAGCGGGAAGCTCGCGGCCGCGGCCAGCATCGGGGCCGCGGCAATTGCCGCGCAAACCGCCGTGCGGTGCGAAATGGCGAGAATTGCAGGTGTAAAGGCGAAAGGTCTCCTCATCTTCCGGCCCCTTTTTTGGCGCGCTGTAGGAAAAGTCGCCGCAGCTTGGCCACAATCTCATCGTCGCTGTCGGCGGTAGAAAGCGCGATTTCATCGATCCCGGAGGCCTTGAATTCGCGGCCCAGCGCCTCGCGCGCCGCGCGCGCCGCCCTGTCGAAGCCCTCCCTTGCGGAAGCCGCCCCGCTGTCCAGCAGGAAGATTTCACCAGTCTCGGGATCCGCGACTTCCACCAGGCCCGCGTCGGGCAGCGACGTTTCCGACGGATCGGATATGGATACGGCCACAAGGTCGTGGCGGCGCGCGGCGACGCGCAATTCGTGCGAAAAGCCGGAATCAAGGAAGTCGGAAATCAGGAACACGAGCGCGCGCCGCTTCTGCAGGCCCGAAAAGCCCTTGAGAACCGATGCGATGTCCGTCCCGCCTCCCCCGGCGTCCTCCCCGGCGAGGATGTCGCGCACCAGGCGCATGACGGCGGTCCTGCCACGGCGCGGCGGGACGTACTTCACTATCCTGTCGGTGAAGTTGACCAGCCCCACGTTGTCCCCGTTCTCAACCGCCGAAAGGGCAAGCAGGCTTGTCACAAGCGCCGCCAGCTCGGATTTCGTCCTTGCGGCGCTGCCGCAGCCCTGCGACCCCGATACGTCCACCAGGAAGACCACGGTCAACTCGCGCTCCTCGGAATAGCGCTTGACGTGCGGGGAGCCTGTGCGCGCCGTGACGTTCCAGTCGATCGACCGGACATCGTCGCCCGGCTCGTAGGGGCGGACTTCGTCGAACTCTATCCCCTGCCCCTTGAACGACGAGTGGTACTCCCCTGAAAGCTGCTCGTTTACAAGGCGCAGCGTCAGCAGGCGTATCCTGTTCACCCGTCTTCGAAGTTCTTCCAATTGTGATGCTGACTGCGACATTCGGAAATCCCCGGACACCTATCCCGCCTGGCGCCAAGCGTCCCCGCTTGCGCCGACTCGCGGCTTGCGACTGGAAACCTGCGCCCCAAGTCTCACGGCACGGGGACAGTGGCGAGGATGCGCGCGACTACGTCGTCAGCCGTGACGTTCTCCGCCTCGGCCTCATACGAAAGCATTATGCGGTGGCGCAGGACGCCGCGCGCCACCTCCTTGACATCCTGCGGCGTGGCGAACGGGCGGCCATGGAGAAGAGCCGAGGCCCTGGCGCCGGTGTGGAGCCACAGCGTGGCGCGCGGGCTCGCGCCCATTTCTATGGCGCCGGCAGTCTCGCCTAGCTTGAACGCCGCCGGATTGCGCGTCGCGGAAACTATGTCGAGTATGTATTCGCCAACCTTTTCGTCGCAGTACACGCTGTCAAGGGCCGACTGCAGCGCGGCGACTTCTTCCGGCGTCACGACCGGATGGATTTCGGCGCGGGTCTTGGAGGTGAAGCGGTTCATGATCCTGCGTTCGTCGTCCCGGGTTGGATAGGTGACAACGCTCTTGAGCATGAAGCGGTCCACCTGGGCCTCCGGCAGCGCGTATGTCCCCTTCTGCTCAATCGGGTTCTGCGTGGCCATGACAAGGAACGGCTCCGGAAGGTCGTAGGTCGTGTCGCCGATTGTGACCCTGCGCTCCTGCATGGCCTCAAGGAGCGCGCTTTGGACTTTGGCCGGGGCGCGGTTGATCTCGTCGGCAAGAAGGAGATTCGTGAAGACCGGACCCTTGCGGGGCTCGAAGCTGGCGTCCTTCTGATTGTAGATGAGAGTGCCTATGACATCGGATGGCAGCAGGTCGGGGGTAAAGGATATGCGCTTGAATTCAAGGCCAAGCGCCCCGGCCAGCGACTGGATCGCGGTTGTCTTGGCAAGCCCCGGCACTCCCTCAAGAAGTATGTGGCCGCGGCCGATGAATGCTATAAGCAGGTCATCCACAAGCCGCTCCTGGCCGACAAGCACCTTGCCCATCTCCTGGCGAATGCGTTCTATGACTTCGCCCTGTGATTCAACAATGTTCTTTCCTTCGTTCATTTTTTACCTCACATACCCATTTTACCCCCAACTCGGACTATTTTCAAGTGATGCGGTCGTCCATGGTCCGACGCGCGGCGGCACGGCCCGGCTCATTCCCCCGCAGAGGTGATTGGCAGAAGCCCGTGCTTGGCTTTGAGCGCGGCGAGGGTCCCGTCAGCCGCCATCTTGGCGAGTACGTCATTCACCAGGGCCATCAGGTCGTCCTGCCCCTTGCGCATGAGGACGCCTATCTCGCCATGGGTGAACGGTTCCCCAAGGAGCGGGGCCGCTAGGCGTGGGTCGCGCCGGACATACCACGGCGCTTCGACTATCTCCGTCACCATCGCGTCGGCCCAGCCTTCGGCAACAAGGGCGGGGATTTCCTCATTCCTCGGATGCACGCAAAGCTCCGCATGGGGCAGGTTCCCGCGCGCGAAGACTTCATTTAGCCCGCCGGGGTTCACCATTACCCGGACGTCGGGGCGGTCAATGTCGGCGAGCGAGCGGAAACGCCCGGCGTCGCCGGCGCGGCAGAGGATTGTCTTCCCGTTTGCCAAGTAGCCGCTCGACATGGCCATCGTCTTTCTGCGGGCATCCGTTACCGTTATTCCACCAATGGCGAAGTCAAAGGCCGGCGGGTCTGCCTGGACGTCTGCCGAGAGCGTCGGCCAGGATGTCCGCACAAATTCGGCGCGGACGCCAAGCTCGGCCGCAATCCGTTCCGCCACTTCAATGCAGAAGCCCTCCCAGCGCCCCGTTCCGGGATCGCGCCATGTCAGCGGACGGTAGTCGCCTGTGCTGCCCACGAGCAGCCGGCCCCTCGTTTCGATGCGGGATATGGCGGGATGCCCAGCCGCACTGGATGGCCGTGTCCGCGGCGACGCGCATCCGAATGCCAGCAGGAGAAGGCAGGCCAGCATCCAGAAGACGTGGAGGGGCTGATGGTATGGTTTTCGCATGGCTGGTTGAACTCCTTGTTTGAATGGCGTTGGCCTGGCCCCTTTGCTGGCGGTCGCCCGCAAAGGGGCCGGTGGATGGACGGTGCCCCGCCTGTCCCCATTTGGCGGACGCCGCGTCACAACAGTCTGGAACCGCGGAAGGTGTCGAGCGCGCGCATCGCGGCGTTGGCGTCCTTGGCCGCTGCGCGCAGGGCGTCTTCCGTCTCCTTGCCCAGCTTCACGCCCCGGGCGGTCTTCGCGAGCGCCTCGGCGTCTACTGTGCCGCCCGCAAGCTTGCCGGCCCGGGCGAGGAGGATGTCGAGTTCTCGAACCAGAGCCATTGCGCCATCGGCCTCCACGGGCTGGTCTCCTCCAGGCGCGACGTTTACGGCGCCTTCATTGCCTGGCGCATTCGGCGCGACCGGCACGTTCCCGACATTGCCTGGCTGCACGGCGCCTGTGTTGACGCCGTTGTTCCGCAGTGGCGCAAATCCGCCTAATCCGCTCATTTTCTAGTCCTTCCCATTGTTCATTGGGTCTGTTTGCTGTTTTGCCGAGTCATTTATCCTACACCCAATTCCGCTAAAGGTTACGCATCGGGCGGAAATGCGCATCGCCCGGCACTCTGGCGCCATGGCACGCGAACTATGCCATGCCCATTGCGCCTGACTGCCCGCATTGGCCGGCGGCCGTCTACGCAAGCAGCGCGTCAAGACGCCTGAGTTCGTCATCTGAAAAGGCCGGGGCGTTGATGGCCTTTAGTGACTCGGTCAATTGTCCGGGACGACTGGCGCCGACTATTGCCGAGGTCACCTCCGGGCGGCGCAGTATCCATGACAATGCCATGGCCGCGAGCGTCTGCCCGCGGTCGCGCGCCATGGAGTCCAGACGGGACACGCGCGAAAGAAGCGCCGGCGTGAGGCTGTCGGCACGAAGGAAGCCGTTTCGCGCGGCTCGGCTGTCGGCCGGGACTCCATGCAGATAGCGGTCTGTAAGTACGCCCTGTGCAAGGGGCGAGAACACAATCGTCCCGGCGCCGGATTCCGCGGACGCCTGAAGCCAGCCTTCGGTCTCGGCGCGGCGGTCGATCAGATTGTGCCGCACCTGATGCAGCAGCATCGGGGTACCGTTCGCCCGCAATAGCCCGGCGGCGCGGCGGACACCCGCCGCGTCGTAGTTCGACACTGCGGCGTAAAGTGCCTTGCCGCCGCGAACGGCGTCCGAGACCGCGCCCATTGTCTCCTCCAGGGGCGTATCGGGATCTGGGCGATGGTGGTAGAAAATGTCAACGTAGTCAAGGCCAAGCCGGCGCAGGCTCTGGTCCAAACTTGCAAGCAGGTATTTTCGGGAACCGTTGTCGCCGTATGGGCCGGGCCACATCCGGTAGCCGGCCTTGGTGGAGACAACAAGTTCATCGCGGTGTGCGCGCAGGTCGGTTGCGAGAATGCGGCCGAAGTTCGCCTCGGCGGAGCCTGGCGGCTGGCCATAGTTGTTCGCCAGGTCGAAATGGGTAATGCCGTTGTCAAACGCGGTAAGAACCATTTGTCGCATGGTCTCGAAATCGTCGGCGTCGCCGAAATTGTGCCATAGGCCAAGGGATATGACTGGGAGACGAAGCCCGCTGATTCCGCATCTGCGGTATTCCATGCAGTCGTAACGGTCGTGCTGGTGATTCATTTTGCAACTTAAGGGAGACACCCTTCATTTATATGTTAAGTTAGTTTGTTTGCCGTTTGCCATGTCCTCTGTTTCTCAGGCGCTTCGCCTCCCCGTACAGAACAGCGGCGTACTTCGCTCGCCCGTGCCGAACATCACCGGCTTGGTCCCCGCCTTCCCCGTCCGGCTGTATTCGCCTATCCTCGCCTTCACGTATTCCTTCGACCCGAAGGCCATTCCCCTGGAGATGTTCCTGTCCTTCAGGCGCATCTCCCTAAGCTTGATCCTCACCACGGCGCCGCCATGCCCTGGCGCCTGCCTTTCATCCCCGCCCA
>JAFWPM010000219.1 GCA_017509565.1 Kiritimatiellia bacterium
CGGCGTTTCCGCCCAAGTGGACGGCCCGCAGCGCAATCGCGGACGTGGACGCCCTGCCCGGTGGCGAGACATGGGAAGCCTCCTTTGAGATGGGGCGCATCGCGCGGCCGGACTACGCCTTCGGTGCGGCATACTATCCCGTCTCCGTCGATTTTGCGGAAGGCGAGGGTCTGTATCGCGTCTGGGCCGAAAAGACCATGCCGCGCGTCGAAGTGCCGCCCGCCGCGCCGGTCCACGCCGCGCGCATCTGGGGTCCGGCCGATGCGACCGCGCTCGAAGGCGCGGACTGGGCGGCCGCGTCCATCGCCGGGGCGTCGCTTCCGGACGAGGAAAACTGGCATGCGCCGGAGGCGGACGACCCGGACGGCCTCTGGTGCCTCGTGGAAAAGAAGCGCAACGCGAAAGGCCCGGCCAACGCGCACGTGCGGGCACTCGCCGAGGATCCGCGGCAGGGCCGCTTCGTTGTCTACGATTTCGACGCGCCCGAGGCGGGGCCGGTGCGGCTGCGCACGAGCGTCCCGGCCACGCGGCGAAACGTCGCGCTCTGGGTCAACGGCGAACGCGTCCCGTATTCCGGCTCGGCACCGACCATCGAGGCGCGAAAGGGGCGCAACCGCATCGTCCTGCGCGCCGACATGGTTCTCGGCGGCTCGAAAACCGACGCGCTCTACCTGGCCGTCGGGGACAAAAACTCCCATTGATCTTCCAGAATTTGCGAACGATGACACTCCCAATAACACGATCTCCGCTCAACCCGATCCTGTCCGCAAAGGACATCCCCTACGACGCGACGCTCGTCTTCAACGCGGGCGTCTGCAAGTGGCAGGGCCGATACGTCATGCTCTTCCGCAACGACCACGGCATCGCGGAGGAGGAATACCGGGCCGCGCGGGCGCGTGGCGAAGTGAAGGGGTTCTCGACCAACGTCGGCATCGCGACAAGCGCCGACGGCGTGCGCTGGAAAGTCGGCCCGAAGCCGGTCTTCCAGATGCGCGACGACGAGGTGCTGCGCGCATACGACCCGCGCCTCACGGTCGTTGAGGGGCGGCCGGTGCTGTGCTTCGCCATGGACACGCGGCACGGACTCCGGGGCGGCGTCGCCGTGACCGACGACTTCGAGCGCTTCGAGGTCGTTTCGCTCTCCGTCCCGGACAACCGCAACATGGTTCTGTTCCCGGAAAAGATCGGCGGGCGCTACGTGCGACTGGAGCGTCCAATGCCGGTTTATTCGCGCGGCGCGAAGGAGGCCTTCGACATCTGGCTCTCCGAATCGTCCGACCTGCGCTTCTGGGGGGAGTCGCGGCTCGTGCTGGGCGCGGAACGCGTCCCGTTCGCGACCGGGAAGATCGGCCCCGCCGCGCCGCCGGTGAAGACCCCGCGCGGGTGGCTCGCGACCTTCCACGCCGTGCGCTACGTCGATGCCGACCTTCCCGCATGGCACGCCGGGTGGCGCAAGGAATACCTCGCAGGACTCATGCTCCTCGACCTAGACGACCCCTCGAAAGTCGTCGGCATCTGCCGCGAACCGCTACTCGCGCCGGAAACCCCCTGCGAGAAAGAAGGCTTCCGCGGCGGCGTCATCTTCCCCGGCGGCATGATCCTCGAAGACGGCGGCGAAGTCAAAATCTACTACGGCGCCGCCGACACCGTGGAATGTCTCGCCACCGCGGACCTCTCCGACCTCCTCGCCCTGGTCGAACCCATGTGACGGGCAACGGGCCCGGTTGCTCCGGGATGGCGTCGAAGATCAGTCTTTCGTCGAACCTGGCCGCCTTCAATGTCCATCTCCATTCGATTGCCTGTTCAGAACTTCTTGCCGATGTCTTCGGTTGGGCAGTCCCGCGACGGCGACGCCGGCGAGGACGAGAACGGCGCCGACGACGCCGGCGGCAGGCAGCGTTTCGCCGAGGAATACATGTGCGATGAAGAAGGCGACTGCCGGTATCAGGTAGAGGCCGAGCGAACAGCGGACCGTTCCGAGGGATTCGCAGGCCTTGTTCCATGCGACGAAGCAGAAGGCGCTAGCGAGAAGTCCCAGGAATGCGAGGTTCCCGATGTTGGCCAGACGCGCAAAACGCGCCGCGTTGGCGGCACTGGCAAGGGTGACAGTGCATGAGAGCTTGTCGGCCGTCTCCGGCGCCGCCATGGCGAAGGCAAAAAGCGGGAGCATGAAGACGAGTGCCCAGAAAAAGGCCCTGCGGATTGCCGCGACGGGATGCCAGCCGCGCCGGTTGATGACCGTGACGGCCGCAGAATAGACGCCCCAGCTAATCGCCGCGCCGAGCGCCAGCGCGTCGCCGAGCGGGTTGAAGTGGAGCGCATGGACGCCTCCGAGCGAGACGAGTACTACGCCTCCGAGCGCCAGGGCACATCCGGTTAGGAACCTTGCGGTGAACGCCCGCTCGCCTAGCAACAGCCGCGACATGGCGGCGGCGAAGAGCGGCGATGTCGCTACGAGGATGCTTACGTTCGATGCGTTCGTGAAGTGGATTGCGACGTTTTCGAGCATCTGGTAGACTGTGGCGCCTGAGAGCCCGGCGGCGGCGAAGAGCGCTTCGTCGCGGCTCCGCAGCGGTCCCATCCCGCGTGGGTGGATTGCCCAGAGCGCGACCCAGGCAGCCGCGAAGCGGATGCCGAGAATCTCCAGCGCGGTGAAGTCCGCGAGCAGCGCCTTGGTGTTGACGAAGGTCGCGCTCCAGACGAAGATGACGAAGGCGGCAAGCGCCGCGCCTGATGTGGCAGATGGCCTTTGTGTACTCATGCGAAAAGGTCGCCGGTTCTTTGCGCAAGCCGCCGTGCCGCCGCCAGGCTGTTGCCTGTACCTGTAAAGTAGACGATCATGGTATGGGCTTCGTTTTTTGGTTGGCTGGGAATCTGTTTGGAGTGTCTTCGGGGAAGATTGGTGGGGAAGGGGATTCTGGCCGGGCCTTGTCCGTTGAAATGATTTCAATGGTTTTGAATACCTTGGAGCCATGGAACACCTGCGCGGTGGCGGAGTCGGCAGAAAACTCTACATGCCCGCCGGACCGCCATGGAAACACCTCGTGGCTAACGAAGTGGAACACCCATCCGGATTTGTCGTCGCAGACATAAAGCCGGATTTGGAATGGCTCTCCGCCATCGGTTTGCAGCAAGACGTATGCGCGCCCGTCGGGCGCCGTCCCCTGGTCGAGGATTTTTTTGTGCCACGGTCCGAAGAACGAATCAATGGCAAAGGCCGCGAACAGGAGCATGGACAAGCCAGGTAAAAACCGAATCTGCCCGCCCTGCTTGCGCCGCAGGCGCGCAATGTCCGACGCGACAAGCCAGAATGGCGCCACGGACATGGCGCCAATGGCAAGCGGGAGGAAAGAAAACTGGACGACTGTAGACGGTCCAATGCTCATGGTGTGGCTGCCAGTATGGAATGGCGGAGGGGGGGGCGCATCGCGCAAGCGCGCCAGGCGGGCGGACAATCGCAATCATCCGGCAGCGCGTGTCCCAATGTTTCCCGCAAGTCACGCGGGGGAGCCCGCCGGTGTTTCACTGGGGATTTTGGCGGTTCCCCGCGCACTCCTCGGCAGCTAGGACGGCGTTTCGGCAGCATTCCGGGCATTCGCAAAGGACGCGGCCCGTGTCGCGTCCCTTTAGGTCCTTGCAGATTGTGGCGCCGCATTTGGCGCGGAAGCGTTCGAGGGTCTCCCGCGCGAGACTGACGGCCTCCTGCCTTGTGGCGGTGCGGTGCCCGGCGACGATTCCGGCGGCGACAAGCGCGCCGCATGTCGCCTCCATCGACCCCATGCCTACGGCGAAACCGGCGCCAATGCGGCGCAGGGCCTCTTCGTCCATGGGGAGAACGTCTGCATAGGAAAGCAGCACCGACTGGCAGCAGTTTGCCGTGCCGGATTTCTTGAGTGATGCGGCCTTTTCTCCGCGCTCTTCTGGTGTCATAATTGGCGTCTCCTGAAAAACTAGGAATTCCTGGCCGTGGCCTTTCGCAGGGCGATGTCCTCGAATGTCGGGGCGGAATCGCCGATTCCGGCTCAACTGCCCCGTCATGTCGGCCGGCCGCAGGCGCCAGGCCGAGGGTGGTCGATGGCCTGCGTCAGGGCAGGGGAGTCGTCGAACGCCTGGCCTGCCCCACGCCTCCCGCGCGTAGTCGCCAATGCGGGCCATGAGCAAGACGATCTTCCCGCCCGGAGCGTAGAAAAGCGCGGCGTCGGCGGAAAACTGCGGGACGATGGCCGGAGCGTAAGGCACCTCCGCGTCCCTGCCCGCCGCTGATGCCGCGAACAGGACGCCTTGTTCCTGATTGTGGTAGCCCCGCTTCATTGTCCTGTTACGCAACCATTCTACCAAAAGCCGCGAATCGGGGCAATCGGTCATTTTCGCAGGACTGGTGTGCATAAAGGGACAGACATTTAGTCGATGATTTGGTGAATCGCACTATAGAATACCGCAGAAGAAATGGTTTGTATGTAGTATTGTAGACCGTTGGGATGTGCATAAGGGGACAGACATTTAGTCGATGATTTTGTCGCGAATCGAAAAAGCCAAGGGCATCATAGAAGGAACCAAGACCCCGATAGGCGAAATCTCGGAGATGGTCTGGTATGCGTCACCGGTCCACTTTTCGCGCCTCTTCAAGGCGCGGACGGGGATCTCGATGCAGGAGTGCCGCCGCCGCGCCAGGAAATGATTGTGCCTGGTCCCCCGTTCCGGCGGAAGAGTATGGCGGCCTCCATTTTCAGGGAGTTTCAGCGCCAGACGATCGGGCATCTCGCGGACGGCGTGATGTCTCGGACGCCGTATGCGCCATTGTCCGCGGCCGTGGCCAGTTCATGGCCGAAGGCCTCGTCCGGCATCGGCTTGCCGAAATACGCCTTGTCGGCGAAGCCGGCCCTGTCGGCGCTGGCCACAATGTCCGCGCCCTGCTGGCGGAAGTGGACTCGAACCGCCTTGCAGTAGCCGTCAAGCGCCTGGAACTGGACGGTCATGGCGTCGCCAGTGCGTTCCGTGATGACGCCACGGGCGACATGCGGGACGGGGATCCACCGCCCCTGGAGTATGCCGGAAAGCGCGCCGATTTGCGAGATGTCCATGTCTTTCCACACAATGCGCTCCTCCGCCGTGAGGAACGGCCTGTGGCGCGGCGGGAGGCCGGAATCCGCGACGTCGCTCCGGTCCGTCGGGGTGAGGACGCACGAGAGGAGGCAATGGTCGCTGAGGCGCTTGTCCGTGTGAACTTGGATGTCGGAGACGGCGAAACCCCTGACGATGACGTTGTCGATGGCCATCTTCGGATCCCACGAAAAGGCCGTGGGCAGCGAGCCGTCATTGGCCATCGCGAACCCGGCCTCCTCAAGCGGCTTCCATTCGTCGGGGGAGTCAACATTCCAGTCGGCGCCGATGATGACGCGCGGGAAGTCCCCCACTGCCTCCAGCAGCTCGCGCATCTGCGCCGCGCGCATCACGGCGTGGTTCTCCTGCCAATCAGGTTCAAGGTGCGTTGCGACGACAAGCGTTTCGAGTCCGTCAATCGCCGTGAGCAGGAAGTGGTAGTTCGTGTTCTGGTAGTGCTGCGCGTAGGCGCGGACGCCGGAATCGGCCACTTCGCAGCCGTTGGCGAAGATGGAGTTCACGTGGCCGCCGCCTCCGGACGGCCCCTCCAGCGCCACCTCGTATCCCGCGAAGACGGATTCCGCGGCCCGGATCGTCTTCTCCGTGTCCATCCAAGGGGAATACTCCTCCACAAGGAGGAGCCGCGCCCCGATGGGGTCTTGAACCGCTCTAGCCACAGCCTCCGGCAGAGGGCGAGGTAAAGTAGCCGCGTCGGCGTGTAGTTCGGCTGCCAGCCGACGGCCTGGTGTGCGGGTAATCCTCGCGCGCCTAAAGCCCGATGACGTGGATGGTCTTGTCGCAGATCCGCACCCTCATGTGAAACGGACGGATACCGCGAGGCTGCGCCGGAGAATCGCCGCGCGGGTTTCGAGGAAGGCCGCGTCGGGAGTTGGCACGTCCGGCATGGTGTCAGCCAAGCCCGCCGCGCGATATTTGGAGCGCGCGAGCGAGCGGTAGGGAAGAAGCCGCACGGCGGTGAGGGATGGGATATCCGCGAGAAACCGGGCCGCGGCCTCGAATTCCTCTTCGCCGTCGTTGCAGCCCGGAACGACCGGCATCCGGATTTCAACAGGAACGCCGCGTTCGCCAAGGCGGCTGAGGTTGTCGTGGATGCGCCTGTTGTCGCGCCCGGTGTTTTCGCGGTGGCGTTCCGGGTCCATGCCCTTGATGTCGAAGAGGACGAGGTCGGTGAATGGCAGCACGGCCTCGAAGGCGGACCAGGACGCCTCGCCGCAGGTGTCCAGCGCCGTGCGGATGCCGCGTTCGTGCAAGAGCGAGAACAGGAGGGCGACCGCTTCGGCGTAGAGCAGCGGCTCGCCGCCGGAGACTGTGACGCCGCCGCCGGACTCGTAGAAGGCGGCGTCGCGCAGGAGGAGCGGCAGCAGCGCCTCCGGCGTGTAGTCGCGCCCGCAGATTTCGAGCGCCCCGCGCCAGCAGGCCTCGACGCATTTCCCGCAGAGGCGGCAGCGGGAGCGGTCAATGTCGTGGCAAACGGCCGTGGGCTCTGCCCCAGACCCCCCGGAGAACTTATGGCAGCCTTCGGGGCACGCCTCCGCGCACTTGCCGCAGCCGACGCAGAGGTTGTCGTGGAAGAGCAGCTGCGGCCTGGCGGAAAGGCATTCGGGGTTGTGGCACCAGTGGCAATGTAGAGGGCAGCCCTTCACGAACACGGTCGTGCGTGTGCCTGGGCCGTCGTGGAGGGTGAGGCGCCGTATTGCCGCAATGGGAATCTTCATGCGCCGCTCCCTTCGGCCTCGCGGATGATCCAGTCCTGATGCGCCCGGTCGAGATGACGAAGCGGACATTCCAGCCGCAGAGACGGACTTGGAGATTATTCCATTCATGCCAACATCCTCCCATTCAAGTCCTCGCAGTTGGCGTCCTCGTTCCGTGGACGGCGTCGACCCCGTTTCGCTTGCGTTCATTTTATTTTCCAGACGTTCCTTCTCGGATCCGTTCTTCAGACGTCCCTCCTTAGCTCCACCTCATTCGGGGCGGCGACCTGCATCTCCAGCCGGCCATCGGGGCCCCGTTCGACTCTGACGCGGACGGTATCGCCCCCGGGGAGCGCCATGGCTCCTTCGGCCCAGTCGAGATTGCCGAGGAAGGGCCGCACTTCGACTTGGCGACAGCCCATGCCGAGCGGGCGGATGCCGAGGATGTGGCGGATGCACCACGTGGCGGGCCCGCAACTCCATCCGTGGCAGAGGGAATGCCGGAAGCCTGGGTAGCAGAATTCGCCGAAGTCGCCGTGGATGTCCCGTTTTCCCGGCACGGGCAGTTCGTCGATGCGGAAGGCGTTTTCCGTCCATGCGAGATTGAAATCCTCCCAGAAGCTCGTCGCCCCCATGTCGAGCATGGCGCCCCAATAGTCGCGGACGGTGTCGAGGGCGCGTTGGTCCTCGCCGGCGGCGGACATCGCCTCGAGCATGTAATAGCCGTAGAAGGTGGAGACGCCGGCATGGCCGTTTGCGCCCAATACCTGCTTGAACATTGTCTTGGGGGCCCGGAGGCCTGAAAGCGCCAGCAGCGCGGCGGCGGACTTCGCGCCGTGCGGGTCGGGGCGGAGGCGAGACAGTTCGGCGGCCATCGCAGTGGCCTTCTCCGCGAACGGCGCCCGCCCGGCGGTCTCCGCGAGGAACGCCGCGTCACGTGCGGTCAGAAGCGCCAGCGCCTGGGTGCCGGCGGTCGCGGCGGCGGGGTTGTGCTTCGTCGGCCAGTCGAGGAAGTTTCCGGCGCGCCACTGGCCGTCCTCCATGCCGGAGAGGACATGGTCGAAGGTCCTTTCGAGGTAGTCGGCATGCTTCGCGAGGAAGACCGTGTCGCCCGTGTAGCGCACCCATTCGGCCAGATTGCGGATGAACCACAGCGTGTAGGTGGGCATCGTGTTCATCCAGGCGTCGGGCGGCGTGACGGCGGCGAGGTAGTCCAGCGTGTCGGGAAGCACGGGCGCCGCCCCGAAGACGGAGAGGACGGCCATCGTCTCCGGATGCATGTCGCCGGCCCAGACGAGGCGGTCGCGCTTGATGCCGTCCCAGAGGTAGTCCTGGCAGCAGAGGTGGACGGTGCGCACTGCGGTCTCGAAGACGGCGTTCAGCCTCTCGTCGGAGCAGCGAAAGGCGCCGAGGCGCGGCATGTCGCGCATCAGGGAGATGGCGCGGACGAACTCGAATCCGGCTTCGCCGCCCGACACAAGGTCGATGCGGACGAAGCGGAAGCCCGTGTTGCCGACCTCGATTGCGCCCATGCGCGGCACTTCGACCACGAAATCGCGCATGGCGTGGTCGTTGGAGGCGTGGCGCCCGTCGCCGATGTCGCTCATCGCCTCGGAGACGGACTCCCCGAAGCGCAGACGCAGACGCGCTCCGGGCGTGGTGGAGGGGCCCATGCCCAGTGAAAGGCCCCCGTGCAGCTCGCGGCCGAAGTCGAGGAGCATTCCCGCCGGCTCGCCGCGATGGATGAGCCGAGTGCCGCAGGAGGAGCCGAACGGCCCCTCGCAGACCTGCCCGCGCTTGCGCGCGAGCAGCGATTCCGCGCCTTGCGTCTCGCAACGCATCGGCCAGCCATCGTCCTTTTGCTCCCCCGTCGTCTGCCATACGATGCGCACAGGGTAGACGAAGGAACGGATGCGTGGGTCGCGTATATCATTCATGGTTGTGCCGTTTACCTAACGATAACGACAAATGCTCCCGGAACAGAAAGTTCGAGGTTCCCGTTGTCGAGGTGCTTGATTCTTGCACCGGAAATCGCCGAAAGATCGAAGTCGCCGGTCAGCTCAGCATCGGCAGCGGAGCCAAAGACAAAGCATTTGGCAGCTTTCCACGCGGACTCGCCGGAGGCCGACGTGACGAGGCGGATGCCATGCCCGCGTAGCAGCGCGAAGAGGCGGGCGACCGCTTCGGCGTAGAGCAGCGGCTCGCCGCCGGAGACGGTGACGCCTCCGCCCGATTCGTAGAAGTCGGCGTCGCGCATGAGGATCGGGAGCAGCGCCTCCGGCGTGTAGTCGCGACCGCAGATTTCAAGCGCGCCGCGCCAGCAGGCATCGACGCATTTGCCGCAGAGACGGCAACGCGACCGGTCAATGGCATGGGGGGCGGATATGTGTGCGCCATGCGGGCACGCCTCCGCGCATCTGCCGCAGCCGGCGCAGTGGTTGTCGTGGAAAAGCAGTTGCGGCCTGGCGGAAAGGCATTCGGGGTTGTGGCACCAGCGGCAATGCAGCGGGCAGCCCTTCACGAACACGGTCGTGCGCGTGCCGGGGCCGTCGTGGAGCGTGAGGCGGCGAATGGCGGCGACGGGGATCTTCATGCGCCGCTCCCTTCCGCCTCGCGGATGATCCAGTCCTGATGCGCCCTGTCGAGATCGACGAAGCGCACGTTCCAGCCGCAGAGCCGGACTTGGAGGTTGCGGTACTTGGCGGGGTCGCGCTGCGCCTCGCGGAGTTTGTCCGGCGAGAGCGAATTGAAGTGGACGAACTGCCCTCCGCGCGCAAACAAGGTGCGGACGAAATTCACGAGGAATTCCGCCCCCTCTTCGCCGGCGATGGTGCGCGGCGGGAGCATCACGTCGAGGACGGCGCCGTCGGGGAAGCGCGCGTGGTCGAGGCGAGAGAGGCTCCCGACGACACCGGCCGGCCCTTCGGCGTCGCATCCGAAGTTGGCGCCGGAATTCTTGGAAACGGGCGTTCCCGCATGGCGGCCGTCGGGCGTGGCCTTCATGTTGGAGCCGATCCCGATGCACCAGTCGATCGACCACAGTCCCATCTGGAAGCCGCCAGGCTTCGCGCTCGGAGCCTTCTCGATGAGGTCGGCGGCGAGGTCGCAGATTCGGCGTGCGAGGGCGTCGGCCGTTTCGTCGCCGCAGCCCCACTTGGGCGGGCGCCGCAGGGCGAACTGCCGAAGATCCTCGCGGCCTTCCCAGTCTGCGAGCAGGACGGCGCGGAAGTCGTCGAAGGAGATCATCCCACGGTCGAAGACCATGGTGCGGATCGCCAGAAGCGAATCGACGGCGGTCGCGAGTCCCGCGCACACGACGCCGCTTGTCGCGTATTTGGTCCCGAATTGCGAAACATCGAGGCCTCGTTCCATGCACTCGGCCATCGTCGCGGAGAGCATCGGCGAGGGGTTGATGTCGTTCCACGCCCTTTCCCATCGGCGGGCGATGGCGAGGGCCTCGCGGAGGTCGCGTTCCAGCGCGGCGAAGTATCGCGCCTCGGCTTCTTCCCATGTCGCCGGGGCGGCGGCGCCGTCCGCGAAGAGGTCTTCGACCGGCTTGGAGAGGTTGAAGACGCACTGCATGGTGCAGGAGAGTTCCTTGCCCATGATGGCGGGTTCGTAGCATCCGATGGGGATGAAGTTCGCGAGATCGGAGGGGTCCTTGCCGCGTCGGAGCATGGCCTTGCGCACGAGCGGCTCGTTGGCGAAGACCATGGCGTTCTTGCCCTCCTGGATGCACTCGGCGGCAAAGCGAAGAAGCTCGCGCGGCGTATCGGGGTTGACGCGGATGGAGAATTTCGGGCTGGGCGTTCCGAGGGTGCGGAATGCGCGCCACGCGAGGCGTGTCAGGCGGTTGGAGCCGTCGCGCAAAGGTTCGCCCGGAAGATAGCCGCCAAAGCAGAACGGCGCTCCGGCGTCGCGTCCCTTGGATTCGGCATGAAAGAGGGCAAAAAAGGAGACGAGCATATCCTCGGCCGATTCCTCGGTGAGGCGCCCTGCCGCGAGGTCGCGTTCGAGGAAGGGCAGATACTGGCGGTCGAAGATGCCGAACGAGCGCACCCATTCGCCCTCGGTTTCCTGGACGTGCCAGTAGAGAATGGCGAGCTGAAGCGCCTCGTGAAGCGTTTCGGGCGGACGCGCCGCAAGGGCGTCGAGCGTCGCGGCGAGGTCATGACGGCCCTCCCGGTTGCAGACGGCGGCGAAGCGCAGGGCGAAGTCACGGAAGGCATGGCAGGCGAGGACGACGGATTCCGTGAAGGGCGTTGGATTGGCGGCGTGGCGCTGCTCCGCTTCTGCGATAAGGCCGGGGATGCCAAACGCGAGTAGGCGGTCCCAGTCAGGCGAGGTGTGGCTGAGATCGGCTTGTGTGAAAAAACGCCCCTCCGCCCAGGCGGAGTTGGTCCGGGCAAATCCTTCGGGAAAGTCACGGCGGGCGACCGCTTCGGCCCGTTCGCCCTGGATGCGGGCGATTTCTCCGACGCCGTAGCGGCTGTCGAGGTAGTGACGCTCCACGATGCCCGCGAAGGCATCTTGCTTATTGACGGCCAGCCGCGCGTTACCGAGGGCGTAGGCAAGCATTCTTGCCCGCGTCACGGGGAATGGCGCGCCCGAGCGTTCGCCTTCGTCGTAAACGCGTCGGACGCCGGCGCTCACATCGGATATTGGAAGTCCGTCAACGAAGACCGCCTCATCGAACGAGGCTTCAATTTGGTCAGGACGCATCATGTTCTCTCTCCCGGCAACGGCCGATCAACACTGTTCTTCCGCTCTACCTCTTCGCCGTGAACAGCCGGGAATCGCCCAAACAGCGACATGAGGTTCAGCCGCTTCCCTTTATAGCGAACCGCGGCCGCCATAGACGATACAGGCGCGAAGATGTCAGAAAGGAATGGGGCATGGTTCATGGCAATACTCTCGTGAACACTCCTGAACCAGTTGAAAGATAGAAGAGGCGTTTTCGGTCAACAAGGACTTTTGACGAACAGCCGGACGGGACGCGCTCCGCACCGTCCAGGACTTTCCAATGCCGACCTCCGTCGCGGCTAAATGCGACCGAGCGGTCTGAAGCGACTCCGGCGACGGCAAGGTTTGGCGTGTGCGCATCGAACGAGACGAATGCGCACTCGCCAAGGTCGCTCTCCTCATAAGGATGGAACGTCGCTCCGCCGTCGAGCGACTCCGAAAGCGTTCTTCCGGCGCGGAGAAAGCGTCCCGGACGGAACGGGTCTGCCGCACAGATGCCCGCACCGCCCTGCGATTCCCGCCATGTGGACGTTTCCCTGTCGAGATACCATCCTTTCCAAATCTTTGCGGAATAGCAGACCGCCGAACCATCGACGCCAAAATAAAGTTGCGGATACGGCCCTCCCTTGCCCCATTCCCAATCTTTGAAAAGGTCAACGCCCTTGGGCAGTCCTTCGCCGAACCACTCCCAGTCGTCACCCGCGTTCGCCGTCCGGTATATTCCCCCCTTTCCCTCTTCTACAGGGCCGGACAGGAGAATCAGGAACGAGTCGTCGGCCGGATTGTTCGCTATCGTATAGGCTCTCACGCCAGGATTGGAGGCGTCGAGTTTCGGGAGGCCGCGCAGGGTCGGTGTAGCCGCCTGAAAGATTTGGAAGGGGTTGGAACGCGGCGAAAGAGACAAAGAAAAAGGGTTGGCCGAAATGGCCAACCCTGCTTTGCTTTGAAGGTCTGGCTTGTTGCGGCGGCGCGGCTATTTCATGCCTTTGACCCTGAAACCCAGCTCCTTCGCCATCTTCGCCACGCCTTGCATCATCGCGGTTTCGACATCTTCCTTGGCGGCGTCGAGCAGGTTTCCCTGGTCGTCGAACGGCAGCATCGGTCGAGCCGGCATCTTCGATGTTCCGAACTGGTGGTATGGCGCGTAATCCACGCTCGACGTTATCTTCCAGCCTTTCCCGGAACTGACGACGCTGAAGCTGCCCATGAGGTTGCCGGTGTCGATCAGCAGGGAATGTTTTGCGGCACCTTTCTCGACGGCGGTTTTCTTCGCGGCACTCGCATCCCGGCCCTTGCTTTCCCACTTCGCAAGGTTCTCCAGCGCCTTTGCCCGCGCCTTCTCCGTCTTCGCATCGTTCGCCTTCTCCCGCCACTTCTTCGCCTTTGCGCGTGCGGCGGCTTCCTTCTTTTTTGCCGCCTGGGCCGCCTTTGTGCGCATGCCCACCGCCGTAGCGGTGCGCGTCGCCAGCGGCGGCCATGGCGCGGGGCGAAGCTCCGGATGCCTGAACGCACCTTCGGCCCGCCCTTTTATGATGTCAGCCGCAGCGAGAGAAGCCGTTTCCGCAAGTTCCCGCGACGAAAGGCGCCGCACGGCGGCGGAGAAATTCCGCACGTCAATCGTGAATCCGCTTCCGGCCATGGCTACTCGCCCTCCGCGTCGTGCCAGCTCGCCCACCAGTCGTCGAACGACGGCAGTTCCGGCCCCCATTCCGCCTTCGCCTTTTCGGGGTAGCCGTGCCCCATGTGCCACCAGAGCCGCTCGATGGCCTCGTCGCTCGTCTCGTCCACGTCGCACGGGGGAATGGTCGCCACCCATTCATCATACGGGACTGGTTCGGGATCCTTTCCGGGTTCGAACCATTCGACCGTTCTCCGGCGTTCGACGATCGCTCTCTGGTATGGCGTCCACTCGTCCACGGAGCTGAACGCCCCGTCCCACCGCCATATCCGCTCGTAGTAAAGCCGCTCTACCTCACGGTATGCCTCGTCCCTGGTCATTTTGCATTCTCCTCGTATCCAAGCTCCGCCTTGTGCGCGTCGAGCCATTTTTTCCACTCGGCGTATAGCCTCTTGTATTCCCCCGCCGTGCCTTTCTCGGCGGCCTCGAAGCGCCGACTCCACTCCTCCAGCTCGCGCCGTAGGTTCCCGCAGCGTTTCTTGAAGTCCGAATCGACGGACATCCTCCGGCGTGACCAGTCCGTTATCACGGTCTCGCGTCCGGAAGCCTTTTCCAACGCCATCAGCGCATCGTCGGGACTGGGCGCCTCCATCTCCGGGTGGATGTGCGTGGTCCAGAGTTCCCAGCCGGTGCGGCGGTAAAGCCCCTTGCTGTCCTCGATCGTCCCGTCGAGGCCTTCGTACCTTGCCAGGACGGCGCCGGTCCTGGCGTCGCGGACGACGGCGAACTCCGCCAGCGGATGCTCCCCGCGCGCCTTATCCATCCCGGCCTTGAGCCACGCTTCGTCCTTTGCCTGGGGGCCGCGCCGCCAGAGGTAGTCGAAAGCGTTCTCGGTCTCGCCGCGCTCGTTGACGACGGTGTGCGCCGGACTCTTGAGGATTTCAAGCATCTTCTCCTTCTTTTCAGGCGGGTAGTCGAGTTCGGAGATGTCGAGCGTCTCGTCGGGCCGGAAGGCGTAGTCGCCGCGCCCCCGGTTGCCGAACTTCGCCTTGTAGTCCTCCATGTCGTTCGGCGACATGAAGTCCGCGTTCGAGTCCTTCGACGCGGCGAGCTGGCGCGCGGTCTTCTCGGTCAGCTGCACGACGGTGCAGCGGCATCCGTAGTCCCACGGCGGGAAGTGCGTCTTCCAGAAGCCGTCCCCGGCGGGTAGTATCTTTCCGTCGAGGGCCTTGTGCTCCGGCCTCACCCGGTCGTCGCCGTGCGTCTGGTACATCAGGTAGGGGAGGAAGTCGGCGTCCCGCTGGATGTCGCGCCACTTGGCCATGGCCCTGGCCTGGTTCACGTGCGTCCGCAGCAGGAACTCGGCCCGCGCCTTCGCGTTCTCCGAGACGCCCTCCAGTTCCGCCGCTATCCGCTTCCTGGCCTCGCGCCAGTCCTCGCCCTCCGGCACCGACGCGCACGCCTCGCGGATGCGCTCAAGCACCCTCGTGTCCTCGATGCCTGCGGCGGAGACGGCCCTTGCCCTGTATTCGGGCAGCAGCTCCCTCACGGTCTCCTCGCGGGCCAGCGCCCTTTTGCGTATCAGGCCGGCCACGTCCGCGGCCGGCCCCGTCATTTCACCGTATTCCATCGTTCGTCCATGCCTCCATTATACCAAACCCGCCTGATCCGCCTTGCGTCGCCTGCGCCCGCGAACCCCGAACCCGCCGAGGCCGTTGGCGTAGTTGTAGCGCCGGACGGCTTCGGAGCCAGGCTCCCACATGTCGGGGTCGTCCATGCACGCCGTTATGTGCCGGTGCCAGCTGTCGAGGTCGAGGAGCCAGCATCCCGGCGAGACCTTGACCATCTCCACGAACCCTGCGCGCGCCAGCCGCAGCAGTGTGGCGTAGCGCCCCGGACGGCTGCCCGACATGAAGCCGAGCAGCGCCAGCAGCCGCGCGTCGAGCCGCGCCCACC
>JAFWPM010000220.1 GCA_017509565.1 Kiritimatiellia bacterium
CGGCGCCGCCATGTTCGTCCAGCAGATGCTCTGGTTCCGCGTCCCGCTCAACCGCCTCGCAAAGGACGCCCCGGCCTACAGGGCGGTCAGGGCCGCCGCCGACGCCATCGGCGACCGCGACCCCAAGGCGCTGGCAATCCCCCTGTGGCCAGGCGACTCCCACCGCTCCGCCATCTACGAGCAGGGCGTCATGGAGTCGCGCCTCCGCCTTCTGAACGGATACTCCCCGTCGCCGCCCGCCGACTACTTCGAATCGGTTTTCAAGCCGCTTGAAAGCGTCAACCAGGGCGTCATCGACTTCGCCCAGTACCGCCTGCTGGGCGAACTTGGCGTCCACTGGATAATCTTCCACGAGGATGTCTTCCCCAACCAGGTGTCGCCGTTCCCGGCCGGAGTTTCGCTCGAAGCCCTGCGGCGCAACCCGGCGCTCATGGAAATCTTCCAGCGCGACCGCGTAACCGCCTTCCGCATCCGGGAAGGCCTCGGCGAGGCAGACTTCGCGCAGCAGTCCGGCGCGGCGCCGCTGACATCCCTCGACTTCCCGCCGTCGATTGTCTGGCGCGAGCGGCAAATACGCAGGTCATTTGAAACGGCCTCCGCGGACGGCATGATAAACCTCTCGCTCCGCTCCCCGGCCGCAATACGCCCGGGAATGCGCTACATGCTCCTCGACCGCGCGACAGGCTGGCATGAAATCCCGTTCGCCAACGAGATGGGCGGCGAATACAGACTCCCGGATGGAGTCTCCGACATCGCGCTGGCCATGCTGACGGCCGGCGGCGTAATCGGCGACAGGGCCGCCATCAGGCCGTCGCGCCTCTTCCACTGCGGCACCTCGCTCCCCGACGGCTCGGCACTTTTCGCCGCCGAGGACGGGGAAGGCGCCCGCATCCTCGCCGAAGGGCCATACGTCCCGCTCCCCGCCGGGAAATGGCGGGTCTCGGCCACAGCGGAGGGCGCGGCGGCCAACGGGGCCATCCTCAAGGTCACAAGCGGGACGCGGGGCGACGCGATTCCGCTGCGGACCCTGCGCTTCCAGGCTGACGGCGCCGCCGACACCGCCACGGCCGAATTCGAAATCGCAGCGGGCGCACCCCCGTTCGCGATATGCGTAACCGGCAAGCCAAAGTCCGAAATCAGGTTAGTCTCGGCCACCCTTGAACGGTTGAAGTAGAATGACGGCTGGCAATGAAACGGCGGCATCGGCCGCGAAGTACCCGGGCGGGCTGTCGCGCCCGCGCTTTCTCCTCACCCTTTTTCTTGAATATTTCAAGATAGCGCTCTTCGTCGTTGGCGGCGGCTACGCGATCCTGGCGGTCGCGGACAACGTCTTCGGCCGCCGGCTCAAGTGGCTCGAAGAAGGTGAGCTTCTGGACCATCTGCCGGTATTCCAGATGATCCCGGGAATCATCGCCGGCAACACGGCGGTCTACACTGGGCTCAAGCTCGCCGGCTACACCGGGGCGCTCGTGGCGCAGGCGGCCGTGGCGCTGCCGTCAATCATCATATTCACGGCGGTTTCAATGGGATACAACGCTCTGCCCGTGGACAACCCGCTTGTCGCCGGGGTTTTCCTTGGACTGCGCAGTTCGCTGGTCGGGATAATCGCGGGGACGATAGCGTCAGGCTGGCGCCGCAATGTCAGGGGGGCCTACGGCTACGCGGCCTTCGCGGTCGCATCGGTCGCGCTCGTCATGCGCGGTGCCGGAATACTGGCCGTGCTCGTCGCGGCCGCGCTTGCCGGAATTGCGCTGGAGTTCTGCGGCCTCGGCGACGCCAGGGCGTTCGACTCCGCCGGCATATCGGCCGCGCCTGTCCCGCGCCGCGCCAAAATCGCCGCCTGCGCGGCCGTCGCGGCGGCGCTTGCCGCCATCACGCTGATTTACGGCAACCTCTTCTGGATATTCGTGAAGTTCGGCCTCATGAGCTTCGGCGGCGGGTTCGTTCTTATTCCGGCCTACACCGCGGAATTCGTAGGGCCGGACGCCCCGGCGCTGAACATCCCGCTGCATGAGTTCGGGAACCTCATGGCGCTGACGCAAATGACGCCGGGCCCGGTGAGCGTGAACTCCGCGACGTTCTTCGGATTCCGCTTCGCAGGAATCCCCGGGGCGCTGGTGGCGACGGCCGGGCTGTTCTTCCCCAGCTACGTCCTGCTCACCACGGCCCTCACCGGCCTCGACCGGTGGAAGGACAACCGCTTCGTCAGGGGGCTGCTGCGCGGCGTGCGCCCGGCCACGGTAGCGATGATGGTTTCGGCGTGCCTGACATTTTCGGGGATGTCGCTCTGGAGCCGCCTCCCGGAGGGAGGGGTGTCGGTGTCGCCGCTCGGATGCGCCATCGCCGCGGGGGCCATCGCCGCGATGCTCTCCCGCAGGGTCTCGGTCATGGCGATAATCTTCGCCAGCGCGGCCGTCGGCCTGGCGGCGGCGGCCCTTTGACAGCCGCCCCGCGTGCCTCCCCGCGCCACCCGCGGGTCAGTGCGCCTCCAGCCACGTCCTGCCGGTGCCGATTTCGACGACGAGCGGGATGCCGAAGTCAAAGGCGCCCTCCATCTCGCGGCGGACCATCTCCGAAACCCGCGCCACCTCGTCATTCGGGGCGTCGAGCAGGAGTTCGTCGTGGATTTGCAGGATGAGCCGCGTCGCAAGCCCCTCGGCGCGGATGGCGCGCCAGACCTTGACCATCGCGAGCTTTATCAGGTCCGCGGCGCTGCCCTGCACCGGGGTGTTGATGGCGTTGCGCTCGGCGGCCTGGCGCGTCGCGGCGTTGCGTGAGGAGATGTCGGGCAGCGAACGGCGCCGGCCAAGGACCGTCTCCGCGTAGCCGCGTTCACGCGCCTTCGCGACGGCATCCTCCATGAAGCGCTTCACGCCGGGGTAGTGGCGGAAGTATTCATCGATGAAGCCGGCCGCCTCCTGGCGCGCGATCCCAAGCCGCTGCGCAAGCCCGAAGGCCGACATCCCGTAGATGATGCCGAAATTGATGGCCTTGCACTGCGACCGCTGAAGCGGCGTCACCTCATCCGCCGGGACCCCGAAGACGCGCGACGCCGTCTCGGCGTGTATGTCCCGCCCCGCGCGGAATGCGCCGAGCATCGACTCGTCCCCGGAAAGCGACGCCATTATGCGGAGTTCGATTTGGGAGTAGTCCGCCGAGATCAACGTGTGCCCGCCATCGCGGGCGACGAACGCCGCGCGTATGCGCTTGCCCATCTCCGAGCGGACCGGTATGTTCTGGAGATTGGGATCTGACGAGGCCAGCCGCCCGGTTTCTGTGAACGCCTGGGAGAGGTGGGTGTGGATGAGGCCGTCCCGCGGTGAGACGAAGGACGGTAGCTTGTCGACGTATGTCGAGCGCAGCTTCTCGGCCGCGCGCCAGTCGAGGATGTCGCGCACGATCTGGTTGCGCGGCGCGTACTTCTGGAGGATTTCCTCGCTAGTGGCGAACTGCCCGGAGGCGGTCTTCTTGGGATTCTCGTCGATTTTCAGCCGCCCGAAGAGCACATCGCCGAGCTGTTTTGGGGAGGCGAGATTGAATGGTTCGCCGGCCTGGTCGTAGACCTTGGCCTGGAGGGCGTCGATGGCGGCCGTGAGCTCGCCCCTGAAGTCATGGAGGGCCATCGCGTCGATCTTGACTCCGGCGTCCTCGATGTCGAGCAGGACGTCCACAAGCGGCTCCTCGCTCTCGGCGAGGGCCGCTTCAAGGTGCGCCTCGGCGATTTTCGGCAGCAGGGCGAAGTAGACGCGAAGGGCGAAGTCGGCATCCTCGGCGGCGTAGTCGAGGATTTTCTCCGGCGGGAGGGTCGCCATTTTCGACGGGTCGGCGTCCTTTCCCTCGCCGATGATGTCCGAAGTCGGGATCTTCTCGTATGAGAGCAGGGACTTCGCCAGGAAGTCGAGGCCATGGCGCGACGCGGCGTCGAGCGCGAAGTGCATCAGCATCGTGTCGTGGCAGGGCTGCGCCACCGGCATGCCGAAGCGCGCGAGGAGGCGCCGGTCGTATTTTGAGTTGTGCGCCGTCTTCTCGTGCGGCGAGCCGAAGACCGGCGCCAGGGCGCGGACGATGTCGCCGCGGGCCAGCCCCCCGCCCGGGGCGGCGCCTTGAGCCGGCGCGGCGCCACCGGCGCCGAAGAGGTCGAGTTCGACAGACGTTTCCGCGGAATCCCCGGCCGCCTGTCCGGCCGCCGCGCCGAAGAGGTCGAGTTCGCCGGCGACTTCCGGCGGAGCGCCGCCGGGCCGCGCCGCCCCTTCCGCCGGGAAAGGCACGTACCAGGCGCGCCCGGCGCCCGTGGAGAACGACAGGCCGGCGAGCTCGGCCGTTCCGGCGTCGGCCGATGTCGCCTCCGTGTCGAAGGCGAATATGGCCGACCTTTCGAGTTCGCCGGCGAGCTCCAGGAGTTCGCCATTGGTGCGGACGAGCCTGTAGTCGTGGGGGATGTCGGCGAGCCGCCGGCACGCCGTCTCCGCCCCGGCCGCGCCAACTGCGGGTTCCTGGGCGGCCGCCACTCCAAGCCGCTTCGCCAGGCCCGACAGCTCGTATTTGCCGCAGAAGGCCGCGACGGCGTCGCCATCGGGCTTCCCAAGCCGCATGGTGTCAAGCCCCGCGGGCAGCGGGACGTCGCACCTGATTTCGGTCAGGAAGCGCGACATTCGCGCGGCCTCGCCGGCGCCGGCGAGCTTTTCGCCGAGCTTGCCCGGTATCTCGCCCCTGGCGGCGGCGGCAAGTATCTCCTCGATCCCGCCATATTGCGCAAGAAGCCTCTGTGCCGTCTTTTCCCCAACGCCGCTGACGCCGGGGATGTTGTCAGAGGCGTCGCCGGCAAGCGCAAGGTAGTCGATCATCTGCGCAGGCGAGGAAAGCCCCCAGTGCCCCATTACCTCGTCCGCGCCCCAGATTTCAGGGGTCTGGCCGCCGAGGCGGTAGAGGGACACGCCTTCGCGCACCAGCTGCGCGATGTCCTTGTCCGGCGTGACGAGGAATGCGGCGACTCCTTCGCGCGTGGCGGCCGCCGCGAGCGAACCCATCAGATCGTCGGCCTCGAAGCCGTCGACGCGCAGCGCCGCGACGCCCATTGCCCTGGCGAACTCCTCGGCCTGCGGTATTGCGGCGCCGATGTCCTCCGGGAGCTTGTCGCGCTGCGCCTTGTACTGCGGGTAGGCCCGGTGGCGGAACGTCGGCGTCCTGGAGTCGAACACCACGGCCATGTGCGTAGGCGCGTTTTTCTCGATGATCTGGAGGACCGTCGATGCGAAGGAGAATATTGGCGAGGTGTTGACCCCGGCCGTGGTCCTGCGCGGGTTTTTGAGGAATGCGAAGTAGCCGCGGTAGAGGAGCGGCATCGCATCCACTATGAACATTCCACCCCTGCCAGCCGCTTCAGTCATATTTCCCCCGCCTTGATGGTGTGGCACTTCCCGCACATGTGGCAGAAGATGTCGATGTCGGCGCCGCGTGCCGCCAGTTCGCGGCGTTCGTCCTCCGGAAGGGCCCGGAGCGCGGCGACGGCCCTGTCATGCGAGCAATGGCACGCGAAGCGCAGCGGGCGTGCCATGCCCCTGGCGGGACAACAGATGCACCGGAGGTCGGTCCAACACGGTCCTCTCGTACTAGTGTCAGAGCCGCGCAAATTTCCTGCGCCCACG